>NZ_AZDU01000019.1 GCF_001434815.1 Lactobacillus equicursoris DSM 19284 = JCM 14600 = CIP 110162 | reverse complement strand
TTAACAGTCAAGCGCTCTACCAACTGAGCTAAGGCGGAATCTTCTTTTTGTTCCGCCCTGCGACGCAACAATATATATTTTACCGGGATCAGGGAAAATGTCAACATTTTTTGGTAAATTTCTTTAATTTTCTTTTTTAAGCGTTTACCTGAATTTGTTTAAATAATATCTCATTTTTGCTTGATTTATTTCTCATTTGTACTAAAATAGTTCTTAACTTAAAGAACAAGCCATAAAAAGACGAGTAAAGTTGGGCATCCCCAAAGTGAGTTAGCGTCAGTGAGAAGCTAGCGGGCCCTGCCCTTCTTGAAAAACACTTTTTCCAGAGCTGCTGACCGAAAGGTATTGCCGAGTAGACTCAGCCGGGACCAGCCCGTTAACGCCGGATGAGGATGTTAGTCCTCAAGATAAGCTGGCTCATTTGAGCAAGTTGGGTGGTACCGCGGAACAAAGCCTTTCGTCCCTATTTAGTTAGGAGACGGGGGGCTTTTTTATTTGCCCGTCTTCGCAGATTATTAATAAGCGAGGTATTTATTATGTGTGGATTTTTAGCAGTTGCATCAAAAGAATTTGATCTGAAGACCTTTGACGAAGCCCTGGCCAAAAACGAGGACCGCGGCCCTGACATGACCCGGGTCTTTGACGAACTGGACGTAACCTTCGGCTTCAACCGCCTGGCTATCATGGACTTGTCAGACAGCGGGATGCAGCCTTTTGAAAGCTTGGACTGCACCCTGGTCTGCAACGGAGAAATTTACAACTACCCAGAATTAAAGAAGAACCTGGAAACTGACTACCAATTTACTTCTGGTTCTGACTGTGAAGTCCTGATTCCTCTTTACCGCAAGTACGGGATTGACACCATGATCAAGATGCTGGACGGGGAATTTGCCTTTGTTCTCTACGACCACAAGTCAAAAAAGGTTTACGCTGGTCGCGACATTATCGGCATTCGGCCAATGTTTTACGGCTACACCAAAAAAGAAGGCAAGATTGCCTTTGCTTCAACTGGCAAGACCTTGCTCGACCTGTGCGATGAAATTCACCCATTTGTACCAGGCCACTACTATGACGGTGAAAAGTTTGTAGCCTACCACGAAAGCGACTTGACGCCAAAGATGTCAACTGACGACTTTAAAACGGCAACTAGCAAGATCCACGACCTTCTGATTTCCGCCGTTGACCGGCGCCTGGCTTCCGATGCTCCTGTTGGCTACCTGCTTTCAGGCGGTCTGGACTCATCATTAGTTTGCTCAATTGCAGCACGCTTGCAGCCAAACACCAAGATTAGAACTTTTGCCATTGGGATGGACCAAAACCCAATCGACTTGAAGTACGCTAGAGAAGTTGCTGACTACCTGGGCACCGACCACACCGAATTTATCATGACTCGTGAAGACGTGCTTGGCGCCTTGCGCGAAGTCATCTACACCCTGGAAAGCTGGGATATCACCACAATCCGCGCTTCCATCGGGATGTACATTTTGTGCAAAAAGATCCACGAAACCACTGACTTAAAGGTCATCTTGACCGGTGAATGCTCCGATGAGCTTTTTGGCTACAAGTACACCGACTTCGCCCCAAGTGCTGAAGAATTCCAAAAAGAAGCTGCTAAGCGGATGCGGGAACTCTACATGTACGACGTCCTGCGGGCCGACCGCTGCATCTCAGCTAACTCACTTGAAGGCCGGGTGCCTTTTGCCGACAGAGAATTCGTTGATTACGCCATGAGCGTGGACCCAAACCTCAAAATGAACCACTACCACAAGGGCAAGTTCCTCTTGAGAAAAGCCTTTGAAGAAGGCGAATGGCTGCCAAAGGACATCTTAATGCGGGAAAAGGCAGCCTTCAGCGACGCCGTGGGCCACTCCATGGTGGACGACTTAAAGGAATACGCTGAAAGCAAGTACAGTGATGCCGACTTGGAAAAGGCTAAGGACAAGTACCCATACAAGACGACATTTACCAAGGAATCCCTTTTGTACCGGGATATTTTTGAAGAATTCTTCCCTGGTAAGGCGGAATGGATCAAGGACTACTGGATGCCTAACAAGACTTGGGCAGGGCTGGACAGTGTCAACGACCCTAGTGCCCGGGTTCTGTCAAACTACGGCGACTCAGGTAAGTAACAAAAAGAGCAAGATTCGTAAGAATCTTGCTCTTTTTGTTAGGGGTAGATTCCCTCAAACGTTATCAGCCACGACTATTTTTCGCTATGCCCTAGCTCCCAAAAGGCCAAAGCACTGGCGGCGGCAACGTTCAATGAGTCTACGCCCTCTTTCATCGGGATCTTGATGGTGTAATCGCTCTGCTGGATCGTCGATTCCAGCAGACCCGGCCCTTCTGACCCTAAAATGATAGCCAGTTTGTCTTCTGCCTGCAGCGCTGGGTCAGAAATCTTGACCGTGTCTTGTCTTAGGGCCATAGCCGCGGTCTTAAAGCCGGCCTCATGTAATAAGTTAATCCCCTTTTCCTGCCAAGCTTCTTTTGGGAAATAAGTCCAGGGAATCTGGTAGACCGTGCCCATGCTGACGCGGGACGAGCGGCGGTAAAGCGGATCGCTGGAGTCAGAGGTGATCAAAATGCCGTCAATCCCAAGAGCCGCCGCTGACCGGAAGATGGCACCCACGTTGGTCGGGTTCACCACGCTTTCCAAAATAGCGATTCGAGGCTTTTTGGGCAAAGCTGCTAAAAAGTCTGGGACACTCGCCCGCTCGATCACCTTGGGACTTTCGGCGATAAAGACGCCAGGGTCCGGCTCTGAATAGTGAAAGAGCTGGGACTCGTTATAATCGACAAACAGCCGCAGCAAGGGCTGGTCAAAGCTGCTTACTTCAATAATGTTTTCGTTCATCAAAATGATCTCCTTACTAAGTAATATACAAGATTCACCTCATAAACTGAAGCTCGATTCGACTTCTTTTAGTGAAAAGGTTCACTTTCTCCAGACTTTTTCATCGCTTACACTTCTCTACTCCAAGTAGCACGAAAGCGTTTTTATCAGAAACTACAGCGAAAAATAATGCTTAAAAAGTTGTTGACTTTAAATCTAAAAGCGGTATCATATTAGGTGAAAAGGTTCACAAAGAAAAATAATGAATCTCTTTTCAATTGAGTAAGGTAAATGTATTTAGCTTTTTATGGAGAAAAAAATGACTAGTACCAAAGCACAAACCGTAACAAAAAATGAGCTGACACCAGAAGAAAAAATGGCGGCCGCCAAGGAATATACCGGCAAGCTGGTTGACCAAGCAGTCGTTGCTGAAGAAAAGTATTCAACCTACACCCAAGAGCAGGTCGACAAGATCGTCGCTGCCATGGCCTTGGCCGGCAGTGAAGCCTCTCTTGAGCTGGCTCACGAAGCCGTTGACGAAACTGGCCGCGGGGTCGTTGAAGACAAGGACACCAAGAACCGCTTTGCCACGGAAAATGTCTACAACGCCATCAAGCACGACAAGACCGTCGGCATCATCGAAAGAAACAGCGTTGAAGGCTATGTGAAGGTTGCCTCCCCTCTCGGCGTTTTAGCCGGGATCGTCCCAACCACTAACCCAACTTCCACTACCATGTTCAAGATCCTGGTAGCCCTGAAGACTAGAAACGCTATCATCTTCTCCTTCCACCCAAAGGCGCAAAAGTGCTCAATCCACGCTGCCCAAATCCTGTATGACGCAGCTTTAAAGGCGGGTGCCCCAAAGAACATCATCCAGTGGATCGACAAGGCCAGTCTGGAAAACACCACTGCCTTGATCCAAAACCCAAAGATTGCTTCCATCTTAGCAACTGGTGGTCCTGGCATGGTGCACGCAGCTTTGAAGTCCGGCAACCCATCCATGGGGGTTGGGGCCGGCAACGGTGCGGTTTATGTTGACCACACGGCCTTCCTTGACCGGGCAGTTGAAGACATCCTGCTTTCAAAGCGGTTTGACAACTCGATGGTCTGCGCTACCGAAAATTCAGCAGTTGTTGAAGCTCCGGTTTACGACAAGTGGCTGCAAATGATGCAAGACAAGGGTGCTTACTTAGTGCCTAAGAAGGACTACCAAAAGCTGGCTGACTTCGTCTTTAACGACAAGCACGGCGTTAACGGCCCGGTTGCCGGGATGAGCGCCCGCTGGATTTGTGAACACGCCGGCGTTGACCTGCCGGAAGGCAAGGACGTCTTGCTTTTTGAACTGGACCCTAAGAATATCGGTGAAAAATTATCCAGTGAAAAATTGTCTCCGCTCCTGTCCGTTTACAAGGCTAAAGACCGCAAAGATGCCATCAAGATCGTCAAAGCCCTCCTTAACTACCAAGGGGCCGGCCACAATGCCGCCATCCAAATCGGCTCACCAAACGACCCCTTCATCGACGAATACGGCAAGGCTGTACAAGCTTCTAGAGTCCTAGTCAACCAGCCAGACGCTCTGGGCGGCATCGGCGACATTTACACCGACGGTTTACGGCCAAGTTTAACTTTAGGTACTGGTTCATGGGGGAAGAACTCATTGTCACACAACTTATCAACTTCAGACTTGCTGAACGTTAAAACGATTGCTAAGAGACGGAACCGTCCACAATGGATCCGCCTGCCGCAGAAGATTTTTTACGAAAAGAACTCAATTACCTACCTGTCAGATGAAAATGAACAAGACATCTCCCGTGCCTTCATCGTTTCTGACCCAGGCATGGTCAAGTTCCACTTCGTGGACAAGATCTATGAAGAACTAGCCCTGCGGGACAACCACGTTGACACCACTATTTACAGCGAAGTCTTGCCAGACCCGCCACTGTCACAAGCCATCAAGATCGCCAAGGAAATGAAGAACTTTGGTCCTGACACCATTATCGCCATCGGCGGTGGCTCAGCTCTAGACGTGGCTAAGATCGCCCGCTACATCTACGAATACAGCTTGGATCAAGCAGATGGCTGGCTGGAGAACTACGACAACGTGGCAGAACTCTTCAAGGAACTGCAACAAAAGTTCGTCGACATCAGAAAACGGATCGTCAAGTTCAAGCACGAAACTCACACGAGCCTGATCTGCATCCCAACCACGTCAGGGACTGGCTCAGAAGTCACCCCTTACGCAGTTATCACCGACGACAAGCAGCACGTCAAGTACCCATTGACCGACTACGAACTAACACCGCAAGTGGCCATCGTTGACCCAGAATTCGTCATGACGGTGCCAAAGCACACGGTTGCTTTCTCCGGCTTTGACTGCTTGTCCCACTCCCTTGAAAGCTACGTTTCTGTTGCTGCCAGCGACTTCACCCGCCCATGGTCACTCAAGGCAATTCAGCTGATCATGAACAACTTGGAAGCTTCTTACAAGTACGACCCAAGTCACCCAACTTATGAGGGTGAAAAGGCCCGGGAAAACATGCACTACGCCGCAACCTTAGCCGGGATGGCCTTTGCCAACGCCTTCTTAGGCTTGAACCACTCTATTGCCCACAAGCTGGGCGGTGCCTTCGGCTTCCCGCACGGCCTGTGCATCTCCATTTCCATGATCCCAGTCATCAAGTTCAACGGGGCTAGCGGCAACGTCAAGCGGACGCCATACCCACGTTACGAAGTTTACCGCGCACAAAAAGACTACGCTGACATCGCTAGAAGTCTGGGCCTTAAAGGCAACACCGATGCCGAACTAGTTGATGCCCTTTGCAAGCGGATCCGGGACTTGATGAAGGCTTGTGACATCAAGCCATCCTTGTCAGCCAACGGCGTTACCAAGGAAGCCTTTGACAAGGCCCTGCCAGACATGATTGACCGGGTTTACGATGACCAATGCACCGTCCAAAACCCACGCCAACCAAGCATGGCTGAAATCAAGCAATTGCTACTTGGCATGTTTTAAGGAAAAAGAAAAAAGCATAATAATTTAAATAGCATTATTTCAAAGTATAGATTTAGATATCTGTAACTTCTCACCAAAAAAGAGGAAACCACTAGGTTTCCTCTTTTTCTTTTGTCAAATAGATATACTTGTTTCGATCATTCCAGCCGCCACAGGCTAACCTTGATAGAATAGTTGCTATTCTTTTGCAGGCGGTTTGCCCAAAGCTTGAGGGTTTGGCTGTCAGCATACCAGACCGTTTTGTCGCCTTTTTGGTAGTGAAGGGCCCCGCTTTTAGCATCCCGGCTCCCCTTTTTCTGGATCTGACTAGGCGTCAAGGGCGTGACATTTTTGCCAAAAGCAAAGCCGCCATCAGCCAAGGCGTAGTCAGGCTTCAGGTAGGCAAACTTTTTAGCCATTTGGTCCAAAAAGGCATAGTCGGCCTTAGGACCAGCTTTGGTGCTGTAGCCATAGAGGTTGTAGCACATGACCACATAGGTTGGACCAGCCGGAAAAGCCAGCTTGGGCACCTTGGGCTCCAGCAGAACTCGCAATTTCAATTTGTCCTTTTGGCAAAGCGAATAAAGGATCTTTTCAAAAGCCAAAAATTTCTGCCACAGGCTACTCGCTTGGCCCAGATTTTCATAGTCCATTTCAACCCCGGAAAAGCCATTTTTCTTGGCCAAGGACACAATAGCCTTGGCCGCCTTAGTTTGGGAACTAGTATCTTTCAAAAGCTTTTCCAGCAGGCCCTGGCTCTTTGGCTCCTTAGTCGTGTCGTTGACCACGGTCAGATAGACCGGGCACTTGAGGCTGGTCGAGGCCTTGGCCTGGCTAACCAGGGCTTCTGCCTGGCTGGGCAAAAAGATTTTTCCTGAACTTGTATAGTAGGCCGCAAAATCACCAATCCCTGACAAATTACCAGAGTTTTGATACAGGCTGATCAGATTATCATTTTTCCCCCAATAGACAGTCCAGACATAGGGATGATACTTCTTTAGCGCCTTAATTTCGGCTTCCTGGCTCACCACATAGTGCTTGTTTTCAGAATTACTGCTATTATTAGCCTTTTGACAGCCGCTTAAGGAAAAAGCTAGCCCAACGGCTAGCACGAAATTGATTAACTTTTTCATCAAATCGCCTTTTCCTCTCTTAAAAAAATCTACTACAAGTTGACGATGAACCAGTCAACGATCTTGTTCCAGAAGCTGTCCCACTTGTCCTTGGCTAGCTCCCAGCCGTGGAGGCGCTCGTCAACATAGGTCTTAGAGCCTGATGCGTTAGTAACGACCAAGTTCTGGAAGGCTCCATCGTAGACATCGTCAGCAATATTACGCTGGCTTTCGCCAAAGCCGCCAAAAGCACTCTCTAGCGCAATCCCGCCGTTTGCCTCTTTAATGACTTGACCCTTAACCAGCTTTTTGCCGTCAACTGTCAGCCAAACCTTGTTACCTGTAACCATTAAGTCGACTTTCACATCGCCGGGGTCGTTGATCTGGATTTCCGGGATGTATTCCTTAGCCCCCTGCTTGACCGACTTGACCTTCTTGTGCTTTTCCTTCAAAGCCTTCATCTGGTAAAGCTCAGCAAGGGTAGAATTTTTAGCAAACTTGCCCCGGGTCTTGAGTTCCGCAACCAGCGCGGCCTTCTTGTCTTCTGGGATGGACACCGGGTGGTCGTCATGGAGCTTGTACATGTCCTGCTTAAACAGGGTCTTGATGGTCCCGCCTGACTTTTGTCTGAGGTAGAGCTTGTTATTTTCTAAGGACACCGACAAGTAGCTGGAAAAATTGTGCTTCTTGTCGGCCGTCCCCTGGGTGCCCAGGTAAATGGTCTGCTGGCCGATCTTGTTGCCAAGAAGCTCGCACTTGACATGAAAAGTTTTCCCCTGTGCCTTTTTCAAGGTCAACAAGCCGTTACTTTCAGAATCGGAGGTGAGCGCAATTGTATCTTTCTTGAATTCGGCAGCCCCCTTGACCAGCTTCCACTGCTGGTACTTTTTGACATTGCCCTTGACGAACTTGATCTTCTTCCGGTCCTTTTTCGGCAGGTCGTCTTTGACCCGCATCAAGAGGTGGTTTTGGTACCACCAGGCCTGGACCTCCATCCGGGTCAGGTCATAGATGGAATTTTTCCGGTTGTCAAAGGAGTAGCCTTCCCGGTTAATGTTCATTTTAAAAAGACTTTCCAGGTTAACCGCGTTTTCGGCGGATACATTGGCATTATCGCCGTAGCGGCTGGTGTTGGAGTGCATGATGGCGTAAAGGTCCGGCACTTTGCCAACTTGCTTGGAGTAAATCTTTTTCATCAGCTGGTAGTCGCGGTCAATCCGCTTCTTCATTTCCTTGGTGCTTTCAATCGGGATTCCATTTCTATCCCGCTCATAGTCCATCAAGTAGTGGTTGTAGTTGCGGCCAATGTACTGGTTGATTTCGATAAATTCCCGGGAATCCAGTTTGCCTAAAAAGCGGTGATAGCGGTCATAGGTGTTGATGTAAGATAGGCGGTAGCCATTGGTCCCCAGCTCCCAGAAGCCTTCTTTACTGAGCCGCTTCAAGTCTTTGACAGAAACGAATTTCTGGTCATTATTCTTAAACTTTTCGGCATAGGTTAAGATGGTGGCCTGGTAGTTCAGCCTTTCCAGCAATTTTTCAGTAAAAAGCACTGTGTCCCGCCGTCCATCTTCAAAGACCAAGAAGAGGGCTTTTTTCGGCAGAGGCTTTTTGTGGTAGTAGTAGTTCTCCACATCTTTTTGACTAACCGTGACATAGCCCAGCTTTTTTAAGGTAGTCAGTTCCTCTTCAAGCCGCTGTAGCGAAATCAGGGTATCCGTCCCCTCCCGATCGACGCCAAAGTAAGACAGGGCGATCAAGCCGTGGTCTTTGCCGTCCACAATCTTGGGATCATTTCTGTCATAAGGCTGATAGGTCTTAGTGACAAACAGTGCGCGGAAGATGACGACGCCTAAGACGATCAGGCTAATCCATTCCAGGATAGAGCGGATAAACTTGATCCAGTCCTTCTTGCTTTGTAAGTAAAAATGTTTCTGTTTAAGCGTCGGTTCCTGTTCCTGCTTTTCCTCTGTCATCGCCATCGCCCCCTTCTTTGCGCTTTACTTGCCGCTTGGCTTCTTTTCTAGCCTCTTTCTTTTCTTCTCTTTCCTTCTTTTTAGCAGCCTTCTTTTGTGCGGCCTTCACGTCGGTTGGCGTTTGCCGCGTCCCCCAAGTGGACTTCCAGAAGGTCACCCAGGCAATCGGCATCTGCCAGAGCAAAATCAGCTCGTAGTACATGCAAAAGAGAAAGCCGAAGGTCCAGGTGGTACTTTTTCTTAAGAGCAGCTGGGCAAAGGACATCATCAGACTCATGAGGAGCAGCCCCACTAAGAAGGCTTTCGGAAAAATGTGCTGGGTCAGCGGCACGTACATCAGGTTGTAGACGACGACAACCGGCGCCATGATCGGCACAATCAGGCCGATGTAAAAGTTGATGGCTGCATAAGGTTCTTTCCTCCACATAAAGCAGCCCGCCATGAGCGATTCTCTTAGCCAGGATCGCTTCCAGCGCATTTGCTGCTTTAAAAAGACCCGGTGCTTTTTGGGCACGATGGTTGAGCAGACCGCCGTATCTTGGTAAGTGCAGCGGTGATGGCGGAGGATGAAGTTGGTCATGGCCCGGTCATCGCCAAAGGTAGCCTTGTGGCCCAAAAAGCGCTGGTGGACCCAGCGGTCCTTATACTTCATGACCAATTCTCTTCTATAGCAAGAAAGTGGCCCGCTTAAACAGGTGACGGCATCAAAAACGCCCTCTGCCGCCTTCATGATCCGGAAGGCGATGTAGTAGCGGACCGACTGCATCTCGGTCAAGGCATTGGTGTAGGTGTTGGCCACGTCGCAGCGTCCAGCGCAGCCCCCCATTTTCGGATCTTGGAAGGGCTGAACCAGGTTGCGCACGGCATCTGGCTCTAAAAAAGAGTCAGAGTCAACGAACATGACTAGATCCGTATCCGTATTTTCCACGCCCCGGACCAAGGCGGCCCGCTTGCCAGTGTTCTTTTCTTGGACAAAGCACTTGACCCGATCTTTGACGTCATATCTTTGGCCTTCGCTTTTGACCAGCTTGTCAATCAGCTCGTTGATTTTTTCTACCGACCGGTCAGTGGAGCAGTCGTCCACCACATAGACCTTGAGCTTGTCAACTGGATAGGCCTGGTCAAGACAAGACAGGATGGTTTTTTGGATCCACTTTTCTTCGTTAAAACAAGGAATCACGATGGTGACTGACGGGGTAAAGTCGGGATTGACCGGCACCGGCTGATAGAGAGCCCCAAAGAGGTAACGCGTTAGCAAAAAGGCTGCCGCGATCAGGGAGTATGAATATAAGAGAGCATTGTACTTAAAGTAGATGACCGATTCAGCCCGCATCAAAACCACGCAAAAGGCCACAAAGGCCAGGGCCAAAGAGGCTGAAACCAGCAAGTAGCGGTCTTTATGTCGGTCCAGGTAACTGGGCAGGCTTTGGGAAAATTCGATGCCGACCGCTTTTTGGCTGTCAACGCTTCTGACGATTTGCCCAGTGATCTTGAACTTCATTTCGTGGCCTTCTGGCATGGAGCCAGCCGGCACCTTGAACTTGAGGTGGACGTTTTTACAGTCTTTGACGTCATCAAAGTCGTCATTTGCGACTAAAAGCATCCCCGTATCCGAAATATCCCGGCAGGTCCCGGTAAAAATCACCGGTTTACCTTTTTTCTCAGCCTTAACCTTGACCGGAAAATCGCTCACATAGCGGACGCCTAGTTGGTGCTCTCTTAAGAGAGTCGTCAGGTCCTCGTCGTCCGTATACTTGCCCCGCCGGTCCAGGATGTTTCTTTGACCGGTGGGGTCTGGTACGTGCGGCAGGAGGCGCCGGTCACTTTTTTCCTTTAAGAGGACATCTTGGTCCTTCTCTTTTTTCTTATTTTCTGCCTTTATTTCCGTAGTCACTTCTGTCTTTGCTTCAGTCATCTTTCTGCCCTCCCCTCTTTTACAAAAAAACTACAGTTGCCAGTAGGAATAGCCGAGTTTCTCTAACCTTTCCTTTGGATAAATGGACTTGACATCCACCAGGACCCGGTCTTGCGGAACTAGGTCCTTTTTGAAAAAGTGGTCCAAATCAAGATCCAGAAATTCCCGGTGAGCAACGGCGACGACTAAGCCGTTCAAGTCATGCACGGCTGATCTGGGAACCAGTTTGACCCCATATTTTTGCCAAATGTCACGAGGATCAGCGTGCGGGTCATAAACCAGGACCTCGATTCCGTATTCCTTGAGACCATTGATGATGTCGATGACTTTGGAGTTCCGGGCATCCCCCACATTTTCCTTAAAGGTAATGCCCAAAACGCCAACCCGCATCCCCTTGACCGGCAGGCCTGTCAAAGTCAAGAGCTTTAAGGTCTTGTCTCTGACGAAGAGGGCGGCCTGGTTGTTGATCTTTCTACTGATTTTTAACAGCATTGCATCCGCGTTAACTTTTTCCGCCTCGTTAATCAGGTAGTATGGGTCAACCCCGATACAGTGGCCACCGACCAGACCTGGCTTAAAGTCCAGCGCATTCCACTTGGTCCGCATCCCCTTCAAAACCTCGCCGGTATCAATGCCCATCTTGTCAAAAATTTCCGCGCACTCATTCATGAAGGCAATGTTGACGTCGCGCTGGGTATTTTCCGTCACCTTGATGGCTTCAGCCGCCTTGATGGAGGATACGGGCACCGTTTCCTCCATCACCAGGTCATAGACGCTTTTGACCGCCTGGCAAGTAACTGCGTCTTGCCCAGACACGATCTTGTTAATATTGGTCAGGCGGTGCACCTGGTCGCCGGGATTGATTCGCTCAGGCGAATAGGCCAGTTTAAAGTCGGTCCGGGCTTTTAACCCACTGGCCTTAGCGATGATCGGGCCACAGTAGTTCTCGGTAATGCCGGGGTAAACGGTCGATTCAAAGCAGACGATGGCGCCTTTTTTCAGGTTTTGTCCCACCACTTGGCTGGCCCCTGCTAGTGGCCGCAGGTCCGGGTTGTTGTCGCTATAAACCGGGGTTGGGACGGCCACGATGACAAAATCCGCTTCTTTGATTTGCTTGGGATCGCTGGTAAAAAGAATCTGGCTGTCCATCACAGCTTGGTCGCCAACTTCATGAGTCAAGTCGATGCCTTTTTGGTAGGCCATGATCTTGTCTTCATTGATGTCAAAGCCGATGGTTTTTACTTTTTTGGCAAAGGCAATGGCTAGGGGCAGGCCCACATAGCCCAGGCCCACCACGCAGAGGGCACCGCCGTTTGCTAGCTTGTCTAAGATTTTCGTTTCCATTTTCTATTACCTTTTTCTCTTATACTTTTTCACAACTAAAAAAGCTACTTGCCCCAGTTTTGACTATAGGCCTTGGTGTACTGGTCGATCGTGGCAAACTTATACCCCTCTTTTTGCCAAATTGGGATCATCACATCAAGTACCTGCGCCGTATACTTGGCATTTTCCAACATGTGCATGACGATGACCGAGCCGTTGGTGACCTGGTAGTCGTCAGCCGAAGATGGTGACCCATTTTTCAAGGCGTTTAACAAGCTGGCAAATGACTTTTTTTCATAGTCATTGGTCGAAACGTCGCCAGAGATGGCATACTTAAAACCCACATTAAAGACGGTTTCTAGGCCATTTTTGGACACTTCCAGAGTTGGCGGGCGGAAGTCTAAGGACAGGGCCTTCTTCCCGTCCACTTTCACGTCGCCGACATACTTATTCAGCTTGGCATAAGACCGCGCTAGGTCTTTGCGCATGCTCTTGACCTGCTTTTTGCTTAAGGAGTGGTAGCGGGTGTAGGACTTGTTGGCGATGGCCAAGGGCGTGTGAGAATCCGAGTGGCTGGCAACTTCGTGGCCATCTTCAGCAATGCTTCTCAGCAAGTTCGGGTTATTCTGGACGTTCTGGGTTAAGACAAAGAAGGTGGCCTTGACGCGGTGCTTTTTCAAAACGTAGAGGAGCTTGTTGATGGACTGGTCGGTCCCCCAGTCGTCAAAGGTTAAGAAGAGCACTTTCTTATTAGTCAACCGGCCTACCTGGTCCAGGCGGTTGGTTTCCCAGTAGTCAAAACCAGGCATCTTGACCGGTGACGTGATAAAGTTGCTGCCGAGGTAGTGGCGCTGGATGTAGGCAAACTGTTTCCAGTAAGGATGCAGCTTTGCCAGGTCATTTTTTCCAGCCAAGACCAAGTCGCTCTTTTTGCTGTTAAAGGTGTACTTGTCTTTTGAATTTAAAAGACTAGTAACGGTTTTTAACTGGTATTCACTAGCCTTGGCCAACTTTTTCTTGCCATTTGGATGGTAGGCAATGGCGTCCAGCTTGGCCTTTAATATCGCCTTAACCATGGAACCCATGACAGTACTTGAGCCATCACTGGCTCCCTCATCTTGGTCGTAGTAGCCCAGGTTGATCCGCTCGATCCCGCCCCGGGTGAAGCGAACTTTCGAGATGCCTGTCATGTTCTTTTTGATAGTCTTGTCAGAAGAATCATTAGTTTTCGCCTTGATCAGGGACTGGCTGGCGCCAATAGCCTGCATCCCCTCGGCCTTGATGGCTTCTAAGACGCCCTTTTTGGCATTTTTCGGGGCTAAAAAGACTAGCTTAGGCTGGTAATCATACCGCCACTTGGCGTAGGCCAGGCAGTTGTGGAGGTAGTCGACCGTGCCCTTGAAAGTCGCTGGAAAAGCCGACGATGGCTGGTAAACCAGGGCCAGTTCATGGCCTTCCTCAAGCAAAGTCTCTATTTCCTGGTTTTGGTCGACTAACTCACTATAAGTCGCTGCAAAGGTGGCTTGCCCGCCCCGACTTTTGACGATCCGTCCGGCATCTAGGTCAGCAGCTCCATGGCCCAGGTTGGTAAAGAGGAGGCTGAGGGCTGGTTCAGTGGTCAGCACCATTTTCTGGTAGCTGCTCTTTTTACCGCTATTCTGCTTTCTCAGAGTCTGGATTTGCCTACTAGGCAGGCGCTTGATCTTTTGGCTCGAGAGCAATGAAGAAATTTTGACAGTTTGGTATTTTTCTTTTTTAGCTTTTTGTAAAAAAGCATCCAATTTCTTTTTACTATTTTGATCCCATTTTTCTCCGCTAAATTCGTAGTAGTAACCTGATTCAAGCTTACTATTGCCTGCTTGAGCCTTAACCGGGATCAGGTCAGCTTCATAAGCCGCCGCTCTGGCAGCTTTTACCTGGTCATTTTTCCCGAGCAGGTAGGCTTTAGGACTAATCCCCTCTTTAGTCAATCGCTCCTGATTGTCTGACAGGTACTTCCAGGCAGTCATCTTGGTCAAAAGACCAGTTTGACTGGAAATTTCGACTCCAAAGCCATCCTGCTTAATCTGCTTGACCAGGCTGAGCGGGGTTTGGCTATCGACAAAAAAGCTGCCAGTTGCTTGATACTTCTTGAGGGCTTTCTTAATGGCCTGGTATTGCTTGGCCGTTGCCACATCCCGGAAAACAGGTGCGATTTCCTTTTTACGCGTCAAGGAGTAGCGGTAAACCGGGGCATAGGCTGGCTTTTGAAGCAGGTCTTGCATGTATTCCGCAAGCGACTTTTTACCCAATTGATTTAAGGGTACGACCGGAATTTTCTGTTTTTTTAGGGATGCTAGCAGGTATTTGGTCAGCTGGTCCACGTCCAATTCCTGGTTCTTGGTGCTCTTTTGGTCATTTAAACTAGCCTGCTTGTCTAAGGCTGGCTTGGCGGCTACGATCGTTGGCTCCTGGTGGACCGGCTGCTTGACCTGGGCGAGGTTGACCAAAATGATCCGCTGCCCGGTCAGGTGGCTGACGTAGGTTGACACGGCAGTCTTTGTCTTAAAGCTGGTCCGATCTAAAACGTCGCTGTCTTTAGGCTCAATCACCTGCTCATAGCCAGTCGCCTGGGCCATTTTGTAAAAAGACAAGTTGCTGATGGGGAGATAGAGTTGCTTGACCTGCTGCCGGCTCTCTTGGCCCAGGGTCTTTTGGGCTAAGTTGAGCTTGCCTAACAGGCTAGCAGCCGACAAAGAGGCGGTTTCCGTCCCAGTCAAGCCATTGCCTGCAAGCTTTTGCCCACTCTTTTTTAGCTCTTTGATAAAGCCGTCATTTTCCCGGGCACTAGCAGCTGGAATGGCAAAAGTGGCCTGGATCTTGGCTTGCTTTAAGTAATCCAGGATCTTTTCGTTGGTTTCGCTGCTCTCAGACAAGCCGGCAAAAACGATGGCTGTTTCTTGCTTCTTGGCATCTGGATTACCGGTAATTATGTCTGCTGGGTCGCTTGTTTCATATTGTTTCCAAAGTTTCTTGTTAGATACCGTCTTGTACTTCTGACTGCCGTCAACTTGGACATCGACTTGCTTGGACAATTGCACGACCTTCACCGCCCTGTAGGTCAGGTAGCCTAAGGCGATGACTCCAATCGCAATTACCAGGGCCAAGATGCCCAGACCGGTTTTGGTCTTTATCTTTCTTTGTCGCTTGTCTTTTTTCATGATGCTTCCCCCTCAAAGGCCCTCTTTTTGGTAAAAGATCATTATTAAATTACACTTTTCACTTTAAATATAGCGCAAAGAACATGCTTGATGAAGCCTTTCTTTTTCTGAAATTTTGCAATTTCTAATTGCTTACTTACTATATATTTTAGCATTGTAAGCCTTATCAGTCATCCTTTCTATTTGCGAAGATTAAATTGCTTTTTCCCGTTTTTTAAGAATAGGAATATAATCAATTATGTAAGTTTTGGATTAAGCGAATTTGCGAGAAATTGAGAGAAACAGTTATGAAAAAATACGACTTTACCAAATTATTAGACAGACATGGTCATGATGCCTTAGCCGTTGACGCCATCGGGGCTGGCGACGGCTTTGCCCCAGACAAAGCCAAAGAAGGCTTTGATACGGTACCAATGTGGATCGCCGACATGAACTTCCCAACTGCCGACTCCATCACGGACGCCATCATCAAAAGAGCCCAGCACCCAGCCTTTGGCTACTTTGAAGCAAGCGACGAATACTACCAAGCCATTATCGACTGGCACAAGGAACGTAAGGGCGTGGACGACCTGCCAAGAGAAGCCATTGGCTACGAAAATGGTGTCTTAGGCGGCGTTTTGTCAGCTTTGAAAGTTTTTGCCTCAGCCGGCGACAAGGTCCTGGTCCATTCTCCAACCTACATAGGCTTTACCCACGTACTTAAGGACAATGGCTACCAAATCGTCCACAGTCCTTTAAAGCAGGATGAAAATGGCGTCTGGCGGATGGACTATGAAGACATGGATAAAAAGATTAAGGAAAACCAGATCCATGTAGCCATCTTCTGCAACCCCCACAACCCTTGCGGACGCGTTTGGACGGAAGAAGAAATCAAGAAGGCCATCGAGGTTTATGAGCATAATGACTGCTGGGTAATCAGCGATGGCATCTGGTCCGATTTAATCTTGCCAGGACACCACTTGACCACCGTTCAAAGCGTCAGCGATTGGGCTAAAGAGCACGTTTTGGCCTTTTACGCCCCATCAAAGACCTTTAACCTGGCAGGGCTAATTGGCAGCTACCATGTCATCTACAACAAGGCCATTAGAGAACGGGTTGAATCTATCTCTGCCAAGCTGGTTTACAACTCCATGAATGTCCTGTCTGAGCACGCCTTAATCGGGGCTTATAGTGCTGAGGGCAAGAATTGGCTGGACCAGCTTTTGCCAGTTTTGCAGGACAATGTCGACCTGGCCTTCTCCTACATTGACAAGTTTGACGGCGTGACCGCTGCCCGCCCGGAAGGCACCTACATGGTCTTACTGGACTGCCAAGAGTGGCTGGAAAAGCACCAGATGACCCAACCAGAGCTCTTAAAACTGGGCTGGGACTACGGGATCGGCTGGCAAGACGGCAAGCTCTTTGAAGCGCCAACCACTTTCCGGCTAAACCTGGCCTCTCCAAGCAGCCAGATCAAGAAGGCCTTTGACCGCATGGACAAATATGTCTTTAACCGGTAAAATGGTAAAGAATTAACTCGATTAAATAATGGAGGAAGATTTTTGAAAAAGATCAAAACAAAAAGTTTATTAACCTTTCTGGCCTGCGGGCTGTTGCTGCTAACTGGCTGCTCCAAGTCCAGCAATAAGTCAGCCAACACGTCCAGCATCAAAAAGGCTGCCAGCTCCTTGTCCAGCTCCAACCTGGTTAAGAAGTCTAGCGACGAAAACAAGCTGACCCTGGCCAACTTCAACAAGATCAAGGTCGTGGAAAAGACCGGCTCTACCCCAGCCGAAGTCATCACCCTTTTTGGCCGCAACGCTGATTCCCTGAGCAAGGCCACGGTCAAAAAGCTGAAGGCCACCATTTACACCTGGGAAGGGATCAAGGGCGGCACTAATGGTTCCAACATCGCCGTTGAATTTGCCAACGGCGTGGCTATCGCCAAGCAGATTACCGGTCTTAAGGTCAATCGGGCCAAGAAGATCACCCAAGCTGACTACAAGTCCTTGACCAAGAACATGACCCAGGCTCAAGTAGAACAGAAGCTGGGCAAGCCAAATGGCTACTCCGTTTCTAACTACGGCAAGACCAATGCGGTATTGTGGCTTTACACCAGCGACATCAAGTCTGACACCAGCACCAGCATCTACGTCACCTTCCAAAATGGCAAGCTGGTAGCCAAGAATGCTAACTTCTAATATTTTTTGACCAAAAGAAAAGGTTTCAAATCAACAAAGATTTGAAACCTTTTTGTTTATGATTTTACTGGATTCAGCGACAAGTTATTTTCGCTTCAAAACAACTTTTTTCTGCAACTTCTTGATCGGCAGCTGCTTTTTCTCAGTGCTCTTGACGCCCAAAATATCTAAGAAGAAGGTGAAGATCGGCACGCCGACGATCAAGCCCCAGGTGCCAAAGAAGTGTTCACCTAAGAGCAGCACCACGAAGGTGTAAAAAATCGGCAGTTCCGTCTTGCTGGACATGAACTTGGGGTTCAAGATATAAGTTTCCAGGGTGTGCAAGACCAGGATCATGATCAAGATGTAGATCACATCGGTGATCCCGCCTACCGAATATGCCACGATAGAGAGCGGGATGAGCGAAATAATCACCCCGGCCACCGGTACCAGACTGCAGATGAAGACCATCAGCCCCAAGGCAAAGACCTGTGGCATCCCCATGATGGCCAAGCAAATCATGGTTAAGCCGGTATTGCAGAGGGCAATCAGGAATTGCGCCTGCAAAACCACCCCAAAGGTGTTGGTAAACTTGTAGCCAAAGTAGTAGATGTCTTCAAAGAGCCAGCCACACAGGTCGCTTTTTAAAAAGGACCGGGTAAAGCGGTTCATGTCGTCTAGCTCAATGGTATAAAAGAAGCTGAGGACTAAGGCCATAAAGAAGGACATGGCTACAGAGCCAAAGCCCTTGAGGGCCGCGGTGATGGCGGCAAGGCTATTTTTAGCCTGAGCTGAAATGGTCTTGTCTGACACATACTTATGCACCTGGCTCATCAGCCAGCCGACGTCGTCGCTTTGGTAAAAGGCGATGACCGACTTGGTCATCTTGGTGATCTGCTTGACCAAGACCGGCACGTAGTAGCGGGCCGCCAGGTAGATCAAGGCGATCAATACAAGATAAGTGACGGCCACGATCAGCTTGCTGGGAATCTTGCTAAAATGCTTTTGCACGGACTTGATCAGGTGAACGATCAAGTAGGTAAAAATAAAGGTGAGGAGAATCGTGTTCATCATTGACCGCCCTAGGTAAAGGATCAAGATGATAGCCAATAGGACCGCAGATCGCCTTAAATGCAGGTTGTTTTTAAATTTTTGCCATAAAGTAACTTCCATAGTTTCCGTCCCTTGTCTTGTAAAGAAAAAGTGCTTGGCAATACTTACGTTGTTTCTATTTTAACGCGGATTTTCTTGCGTTTCTTATTAGATTGGCTAAAAGGCCCCGCCACCTGAGCCGCCACCAAAGCCGCCGCTAGAAACAGACGTTGCCGAAAAGGAGCCGCTGCCGCCGCTAGCGTCAGCCAGGGCCCGGCTAAAGCTCGACTCAAAGCTGGTTGCGAACATGCCATAGCTATTGCCGTAGTAGTAGTAAGCGATTGGGCTAGCGTCGATTTCGCTGGCAAATTCAACCTTCATCTGCTTCAAGACCTTCTTGGCCAAACCAAAGGCTACAGCGTAGGGCATGATCTCTTCCCAAAGGGTGAGTTCACCCACGTCCCGCAGCTTGAACTGGCCAATGTCGTCCAGCATGTTCTTAAAGCCCATGGCCTGTTCTATGGCTTCTTTACCCTTTTCAGTTAAAACGGAAAAGTTCTTGATGCGGATGATCACTGGCACAGCTGCCAGGACTTCCCAAAGGAGGACGAGTAGCAGACTCATGGTATAGTAGTCATAAGCAAAGAAGCCCAAAATCGTTAAGATGATTTCTGCCCCAAACAAGAGCACCGCGGCAACTTCTAAGCTGTCCTTCTTCTTGCGCAAATTTGGATCAACAAACTGCTTTTTGATCTGGTCCTTGCAGGCCTCTTGCCAAGCCTTGACCTTCTTTTCCAGCTTGCCCTTTTTGCCATAGTTTTTCAGGCCCTTACTAGTAAAAGTAGTCCCGTCACCGGCCCCCTTAAAGAGCTGGTTGATCAGCTTGACGTTGCCTTGGTACTTGTCAGTCTTGGTGTAGCGGAAGTCCTTGCCCTTGTTTAACGGTTCAATGGTGATTTCCTTGTGCCCCGCTTTCAAGGCTAATTCCCCAGCCAGCGCCTTGGCGTCAGGATCATCCCCGGTCACCAGGCTTTGGGCGACCGCCGGACTATAAGGCGGAATTTCGTAGTTGTGGCCAATCTCCTTTTTAGAGCGGACGACTGCCCCCTGGTTCTTAGCCTTGAAGAAGATTGGCAGACCCAGGAGAGGCAAGAGGCTTAAGACGACTAGACCAATTTTTTCTAGCCTCTTTTTCTGTTTTTGCTTGGCAGCCGTTTCTTTAGCCAGCTGCTTTTCCTGCCCCACCGTCTTAGCCATAATTTCGCCGGATTTTTTCTTAGTATTTTCGGCAGTCAAGCTATTTGGAAACAGGATGTGCATTTCCAAAAAAGTATTTTCTGGCAGTTTCGCTACTGTAGCCGTAACCTGCCCTTTTTCTTTGTTTACCTCCAAATTTCCACTGGTATTGGTGTGAACCCAGCCCTTTAAGAAGGACAGGTTCGGCTTTTGAAAGACAACCGAGGCCGTTACCTTGCTAATCTCTTGATCCCAGCCATCACCAATGATCTTGAAGTTAAGCTCAGAGGCATCATCATAAGTGGTAATTGCTTTTGTAATTTTGTAGCGGTAAATCACCCGGATCTTGCCTTCGTCCACGTGGTGGTAGACCTTAAACTTGTAAGAGTTGCTACTCTTAGTAAAGTGGTAAACATTGCCAGAATCTGCGCTATTGTTTAGCTTCGGCGTCACTGTTTTACCAGTCGCTAGATCTTTAATTTGAACGCTTTGGCTCGTTACTTTTTGGTCAGAGTTCAGATTTTGCGTGTAGTAGACGCCGTTTGCCTCATCGTCAAAATCGTAGTCGATCTGCCGGGTCATGGACAGGCTGCCGTCGCTGTTGACCACGGCTTTCACGTTCATCTTAGTCAGGTCGTAGTCTGCCAGAACTTTTTTCGGCAAGACCAGCAATAACAAAATAGCCATCAAGAAGCTAATCCCGATTCTTGCTTTCGTCTGCTTTTTCATAATTTTTCCCCCTTTTGCTTAGATTTATCTTGCTATTTTTGACAAAAATTCGCTTTCACTTTTTCTTTAATTATACCTGAAACGGGTCTGGGTAAGTTAAAAGGACATCTCTTTTTACAAAAGTATTTCAAAGGCACAAACCATTAGAGGCCGTGATATACTTAAGATTAGATATTTATACCGAGGAGAAACAAGAAATGCGCAAATCTTTATGGGCAATTTTAGCTGTGGAAGTCGTTTTAGTTGGTGCCGCTGTCTTCCACCACCAAACTACTGGTCAAAAGACCGAATCAAGTGCCGCTGGCTCGAAGACCTACAAGGTCTACTCTAAGTCCTCCAGCAAGGACAAGTCTAGCTCTGAATCTTCCAAGAAAAGCTCAAGCAAGAAAAAGACTACTAAGAAGAAGTCAAAGAAGAAATCTGAATCTGATTTAGACAAGTTAGCTTCAAGCGAATCATCATCCAGCTCAAGTTCAAGTTCTGAATCTTCCAGCTCTGACTCATCATCTTCTTCAAGTGAGCACTCATACAGCCAGTCTTCTAAGAAGTCCAGCAGCAAGAAGTCTAGTTCAACTAAGAGCTACAACTATAACTACAATTACAGCACCAACAGTAATTCTACTGGCACCACTAGCTCATCCAAGTCAAAGAGCTACAGCACCTACACGCCAAGCACTTCTAAGTCAACCACCACGGACACGACCAACAACACGGCTGACCTGCCAGAAGAAACGGATGACACGACGACTGACGATGCCGACTAAAATTAAAGCAAAATAGCAAAAGAAAAAGGATTAAATCCATGATGGATTTAATCCTTTTTTGTATCACTTTTTAAAGACTGATTACTAATTCAATGCTTATTCTTCGTGAGCCTTGATGTCGTCTTCAGCTTCTTTTTCCAGACTAGCTTCGTACTTGGCTACGCCGTCTTTAGCAGAAGCTGCAACTTCAATTTCCAGGTCAGCCAATTGTTGGTCAGCAACTGGACTTGGAGCGTGCATCATTGGTTCACTGGCGCTAGCATTCTTAGGGAAGGCGATCACGTCACGGATGTTGTCCTTGCCGGCCAAGAGCATGGCGAAGCGGTCAAGACCGATAGCCAGCCCGGCGTGAGGTGGGAAGCCCATGTCCAAGGCATCCAGCAAGAAGCCAAATTGCTCGTAGGCTCTTTCCTTGGTGAAGCCCAAGGCCTTGAACATCTTTTCTTGGATATCGCGCTTGTGGATCCGGATGGAGCCGCCGCCCAGTTCATAGCCGTTCAAAACGATATCGTAGCTTCTAGCGTGCGCCTTGTGAGGTTCAGTTTCCAGCAGTTCGATCCCCTTGTCGTCTGGCATGGTAAATGGGTGGTGGGCAGCGATCCAACGGCCGTCGCCTTCGTCATATTCAAATAGTGGCCAGTCAACCACCCAGAGGTAGTTGTAAGTGTCTTCTGGGATGATGCCCGTTTCCTTGGCCGTTTGCCGGCGGAGGTAGTTAAGGGAGTCGCAGCAGACCTTCCATTGGTCAGCAATGAAGAGCAAAAGTTCGCCGCCTTCCAATTCAAATTCCTGAACCAAGCCGCTCTTTTCTTCGTCGCTCAAGAAGCGGGAAACTGGACCGGAGAATTCGCCGTCTTCGTACTTAACCCAAGCTAGACCTTTAGCGTGATAACGCTTGATGTAGTCTTGCATAGCGTCGATCTTCTTGCGGGAGTAGAACTTAGCACCGCCCTTGACGGCAATCCCACGAACGAAGCCGCCGTTTTCTAAGGCGCCCTTGAAGACCTTGAAGCCGGAGTTAGCAAAGACATCCTTCAAGTCATGGATCAGCATTTCGTAACGGGTGTCTGGCTTGTCGCAGCCGTACTTGTCCATAGCGTCTTGCCAAGTGATCCGAGGCAATGGCAACTTCAAGTCGATGCCCTTCACGTCCTTCATGACCTTTTGGAGCAATCCTTCAGTTACTTCTTGAACGCCTTCTTCATCCATGAAAGAAGTTTCTAAGTCGATTTGAGTAAATTCTGGTTGCCGGTCGCCACGGAGGTCTTCATCTCTGAAGCAGCGGGCGATCTGGTAGTACTTGTCAAAGCCGGCACCCATGAGGAGCTGCTTGAAGAGCTGAGGTGACTGAGGCAGGGCGTAGAAAGAACCTGGGTAAACCCGGGATGGCACCAAGTAGTCGCGAGCCCCTTCTGGCGTTGATTTACCCAGGTCTGGGGTTTCAATGTTGATGAAGCCTTCACCGCTCAGATATGCATTAGTTGCGGTCATGATCTTGGCTCTTTGGATCAGGGCGTTTTGCAGGCTTGGCCGGCGCAGGTCCAAGTAGCGGTACTTGAGCCGGGTTTGCTCGCTGGCAACCACGTCATCCTTGATTTCAAATGGCGGGGTCTTGGCCTTGTTCAAAACCGTGATTTCACTGGCAATGACTTCCACGTCACCAGTCTTCATGTCAGGGTTCTTGCTTGAGCGTTCGTTAACTTGACCCTTGACTTCAACCACGTATTCAGCACCAAGTGAAGCAGCTTGGTCCATCAAGTCTGCGCCAGAATCGTGGTTGACCACTACTTGCACGATCCCTTCCCGGTCGCGCAGGTCGATGAAGATCAATTGACCCAGGTTTCTTACTCTTTGAACCCAGCCGTACAAAAGGACTTCTTGGCCCAGGTACTTACTGGTAATATTGCCGCAGTAATCAGTTCTTTTTTCCATTGTTTTGTTTACTCCTTTATGCCTTATTTAGCCAAAACTGCCAATAAGGCTTCTTTGTCTTCTAAGTCAGCGAAGCTGGCACTGAATTGCTCGCCGTCGCTCAGGCGCTTGATGGTCAGCTTGCCTTCAGCCACTTCCTTAGCTCCCAGGGTAATGACATAGCTTGCCTTGACCCGGTCAGCTTTTCTGAACTGAGCCTTCAGCTTCTTTTGGTCCACGTCGTATTGGGCAGAGAAGCCGAGACTTCTAATTTTTCTAGCAACTTCTACTGCCTTTAAGTCAGTGCCTTCACCGATGTTGGCGATGAAGAAGTCGATGCCTTGGTCTTCAAACATTTCTGGGTTTTGCTTGGACAGTACCAGCATCAAGCGTTCTTCCCCGATCCCAAAGCCAACAGCTGGGGTTTCCGGGCCATCGAATTCTTCAACCAGGTGGTTGTAGCGGCCCCCGCCCAAAACCGTGCTTGGGCTAGCCCACAAGCTCTTGTCGTCAACCATGAATTCAAAAATCACGCCGGTGTAGTAGTCCAAGCCCCGGACCAAGTCATCGTCGATCACGTACTTGACGCCTAGCTTGTCCAAAGTAGCCAGGATCTTTTCAAAAGTTTCCTTGGATTCATCATCCAGGTATTCCCGGATCTTCGGTGCATCTGGCAGGAACTTTTGGTCTTCCTCAGCCTTGGAGTCAAGGATTCTCAGTGGGTTCTTGTCCAATCTTCTTTGAGAGTCTTCAGACAGCTGGTCTTTAACTGGAGTGAAGTAATTGACCAGGGCGTCGTGGTAGGCTGCCCGGACGTCGCTGTCACCCAAAGTGTTGATGTGGAGCTCGTAGTTCTTCACGCCAAGTTCTGCTAACAGGTCGTGGCCCAGCAAGATGGTTTCTACATCTGCCAAGTAGCCGTTTGAGCCGAAGCTTTCCACCCCGATTTGGTGGAATTCCCGCTGGCGGCCAGCTTGAGGCCGTTCATAGCGGTACATGGGGGCAATATAGTAAACATTAAAAGGCTTGACATAGTCTGGCCCGTAGATCTTGTTTTCCACATAAGCCCGAACGACGCCGGCCGTCCCTTCAGGACGCAAGGCAATGTGACGACCACCCTTGTCGTTAAAGTCATACATTTCCTTTTCAACCACGTCACTGGTTTCACCCGATGACCGGGAGAACAGTTCGTAATTTTCAAAACTTGGTGTTCTGATTTCCCGGTAGTTGGCTCTCTTAAACAGGTCACGCGCGGTTTGTTCTACCTTTTCCCATTGGCTGGAAGTTGCTGGCAGGATGTCCACGGTGCCTTTTGGTCTTTGAACTCGCATTATTTCACCTTTACTTCTTCTTGACTAACTAAAAAGCGCCCTTGAACTTAATCAAGGGCGCTAAAATAGCACGGTACCACCTTTTGCTTGCTGTCATTAACGCTGACGAAACGAACCATTATCTGTTAAAGGGGTCACAGCTAGCAGCCATCTGCCCTTTCACCAAACGGACAGTCTCTAAAAGGGCCATGCTATCTTCAGTCTTTGTCATTGATAATTCTGAAAACTAGTTTATCCTGTTTTGCCCCTACTTTCAAGGGGCAAAGAGGATATTTTCATTTTTAAAAAGCCTATAGATCTAAGACAATGGTGAAGGGACCGTCATTTTCCAGGTCTACCTTCATGTCTGCCCCAAAAATCCCGGTTTCTACAGTCAGGCCATGGTCTCTTAAGGCCTGGTTGAAGTCTTCCCAGAGCTCTTTAGACCGGGGCGGGCGCATGGCCGAGACAAAGCTTGGCCGGTTGCCCTTCTTGGTATCAGCCAAGAGGGTAAACTGGGAAACAGACAGGATCTGCCCACCCACATCCTGGATGCCCAGGTTGGTCTTACCGTTTTCATCTTCAAAAATCCGCATCTTGGCGATCTTGTCAGCGGCTTTTTGCACTTGTTCTGCGCCGTCGCCCTCTTTTAAGCCAACCAAGAGCAAGAAGCCCTTGGCGATTTCGCCAGTGATTTCGCCGTCAACCGTGACTTTGGCATGGTTGACTCTTTGAATTACTACTCGCATTGTTTACCTGTAAAAAATTAATTATCCGTTCTCTTCGTATCGTAAACGTCTGGAATGTCCCGCAATTTGGCCATAATGTCGTTTAGCTGCGCGGCATTCTTGACTTCAACCGTAATGTAGAAGTGGGCGATATTGTCATCATTGACGCTGGCTGAAACATTGGTAATGTTCTTGGTCATTGAGTTCAAGCGGTTGATGACGTCTGCCAAGAGCTTTGGTCGGTTGTAGCCAAAGAGCTCAAAGTTGGCGTTAAAGGCGGTTTGCTTGCTTTCGTCAATATTGTTCCATTCAACGTCGATCATCCGGCTCTTAGAAATTGGGTCAGCGCTTAAGACATTGCGGCAGTCAGCCCGGTGAACGGTCACGCCCCGGCCTTTAGTCACGTAGCCCACGATTGGGTCGCCAGGCACTGGGTTGCAGCACTTAGCAAAGTGGAGGTCCAGGTCTTCTAGGCCCTGCACTCTGACCAGGCTGTCTTGCTTTTTGCCCTTATTTTTGACCTTTTGGTCATTTTGACTTGGTGCCGGCTTGCTAATAACAGAGGCAGCAGCTGCTTGCTGGCCGGCATTCATGATTCGCTCTTCAAACTCGCGCTGCTTTTCTTCTTCTTGCTGGCGACGCAGGTCTGCCGTCAGGCGGTTATAAATGGACAAGGCCGACATGTTGCCGAAGCCGATGGCCGCGTACATGTCTTCGTCGGTCTTAAAGGAAAAATGTTCCAGAACTTCGTCAATATGGCCCTTGTCCAGGTAGTCCTTGGCGTTTAAGCCGTTGTCCTTTAAAAGGTCAACCAGTTCTTCGCGTCCGCGAGCTACGCTTTCTTCCCGGTCCACGTCTCTGAAGTAGCGACGGATCTTGTTTTTGGCCCGAGAGGTTTGCACCATTTCGGCCCAGTCCCGAGACGGCCGGGCATTGCTTTGGGTCAAGATGTCGACAACATCCCCGTTTTTCAGCTTGTAGTCAAGCGGCACCAGCTTGTCGTTGACCTTGGCGCCGATAGCATGGTCACCAACCTGGGTGTGGATGGCGTAGGCAAAGTCCAGGGTGACTGAGCCTTTTGGCAACTCGTAGACTTCGCCTTTTGGCGTAAAGACGTAAACCTTGTCAGAAAAAATGTCTGAGTGCACGGCCTGCATGAATTCGTCGGCATTGCTGGATTCTTTTTGCAGTTCCAAAATTTCCCGGCTGATGTCTAAGGCGCCGCCTTCTTTAGCTTCAACGCCATCAAAATTGCCCCGTTTATAAGCCCAGTGGGCAGCAACACCGTATTCGGCCACTTCATGCATTTCCTTAGTCCGGATCTGGATTTCTAGCGGCTTGCCGCCAGGTCCGATGATGGTCGTGTGCAGGGACTGGTAGCCATTGGCCTTAGGCATAGCAATGTAGTCCTTAAACCGGCCTGGCATTGGCTTCCACTTGGTGTGGACGGCCCCCAAGACGGCGTAGCAGTCCTTAACCGTTGGCACGATTACCCGCACTGCTAAAAGGTCGTAGATTTCGTTAAAGTCCTTGTGCTTGTTGACCATCTTTTTATAGATAGAGTAAATGTGCTTGGGCCGGCCAGAAATGTCGTAGTCGATTCCCAAAGAATCCAAGGTTCCCTTTAAGTAGTCGATGGCATCTTTAATGTAGCCTTCACGCTCGCTGCGCTTAGCGTCCATCATGGAAACGATCTTGTAGTATTCGTCAGGATTGATGTAGTGGAAGGACATGTCTTCCAGTTCCCACTTGATGGTCCCGATACCCAGGCGGTCGGCTAGCGGTGCGTAGATGTCCAGGGTTTCAGCAGCAATCCGGCGCTGCTTGTCAGGACGCAGGTGTTCCAAGGTGTGCATGTTATGCAAACGGTCCGCCAATTTCACCAAGATGACCCGGAGGTCCTTGGCCATGGCAATCAGCATCTTGCGGTGGTTTTCAGCCAAGAATTCCTTGTGGGACTTATATTCATATTTATTTAACTTGGTGACCCCGTCCACGATAAAGGCCACGTCCGCACCGAATTTTTCCTTGATATCATCATTGGTTACCGACGTATCTTCGACCGTGTCATGTAAAAAGCCAGCCGCCACCGTGTCTGGGTCTAGGCCCAGATTGGCCAGGGTCCCTGCCACTTGGGTGGGGTGAACGATATAAGGCTGGCCCGAAGCCCGGGTTTGCCCTTCATGGGCGCGCGCCGCAAATTGGTAGGCACTCTCCACAAAGGCCAATTGGTCAGGCGTCATGTACTTTTTGCAGGCAGCCATAACCTCTTCATGAGTCATTTCAACGTATTTAGACATCAGCGATCACCAGTTTCTAAGTTTAAGTTAATTTATATTATATTATTTTAACGCAAAAAGCCACTTCTTACCAAGTTTTCGCTACTCGTCTTCTTTTCTAGAGATGGCCAGACCAATCCAGCGGCCCCCCTTCATCTTCAGATCGATCTTAAAGCCGTTTTGGTCAAGGGCTGCTTCGATTTTTGGCAGCTGCAGGTAGTCGATCCCAGAGAAGATGACTTGACCATCATCGTTCAAGTGGCTGTCTAATTGCGGAATCAGGTCCAGCAAAATTTCGGCCAGGATGTTGGCCACGATCAGGTCAAACTTGCCATCAACATCAGCTAGCAGGCTGGTCTTTTGCAGGGCTAGGTCGTAAAAACCGTTAAGACCCGCATTTTCCTTGGCTGCGGTCATAGACTCATCTGAAATGTCGGTCCCTAAAACAGACTTGGCACCCAATTTGTAGGCCGCAATGGCCAAGATACCGGAGCCCGTGCCGACGTCAACCACAGAAAGCGGCTTGACCATGGCCCGTTCAATCCCCAGCATGGCTAGCTGAGTCGTTTGGTGGTTGCCGGTCCCAAAGGCTAGACCCGGATCCAATTTGATAATTTCCTGGTCAGGAAAAGCCGGCGTATAGTCTTCCCATTCCGGCACGATGGCCAGGTGGCGAGAAAGGTTGATCACATGATAGTACTTTTGCCAAACGGTGTTCCAGTCTTGGTCAGCGATGTAGCTGGTCTTGATGGTCCCTTCGCCCGTTGACAAGCCATAGCCAGCCAATTCGTCCAGCTTAGCCTGGAATTTTTTCACCAAATTATCTTTGTCTTGTTCTTCGTCAAAGTAGGCGATAAATTCCAGTTCCTTTGGCAAGTTAGGAATGTCATCCATGTCAACGATGGTGGAGTCGTGCAGCCAGCCAGCTTGCTCAAAGTCGCTCCGGCGGCGTTCTTCCGTCCCCAAGGCGTGCAGGTCTTCTGTAGCGTAGTAGCTCAAGGCATCTTCCACATCATAGCTAGTTTCGATGTTAATTGCAAGTAATTTCATTTTCTAGTCTTCTTTCTTTAGCATCTTTACTTAAAATGGTATCATGTAAAGCGGTGATAACAATGGCAAAAAAGAAAAATAACAAAGATAAATTGGACAAAACACTGGTTGAAAAGATTTTAGACCAGCAAAAGATTCCTTACGAGCAGCATATTTCCGAAATCAAAGAAGACCACGGCGTGGCGCAAGTAGGTCTAGGCAACCCCATTTTGGATGGCCACCCAGTTTACAAGACCTTGGCCCTAGAAGGCAACAAGACAGGCCCCTTGGTCGGCGTCGTTCCTCTTGACCAGCACCTGGACATGAAGAAAATTGCCAAGGTTTCAGGCAACAAGAAGTGCGAAATGATCCCACTGAAAAAGTTGGAGAAGACTACGGGCTACATCCACGGTGCCAATACCCCAATCGGGATCTACCACACCAAGAAGTACCCGATCTACCTGGATGCCAGCGTTAACGACACTGACGGCATGTGGGTTTCAAGCGGTGAAGTGGGCCGCAGCGTCTTGGTTAAGCCAGCTGATTTGATCAAGCTAGTTAAGGCTACAGTCGCAGACATTAAAGAATAAGCAATAAGGGAGACACCTAATGGTGTCTCCCTTATTTTTGTCAAAAAAATTAATCGACCTTCCGCCACTTCTTGTCAGTTAAGATCCGGGCAGTCAAGAGCCCTGCCGGCAAGGACATGACCAGCATCAAAGCTTCGGCCAGCCAGGTCGACCCGCTCCCCACGTGAGTTACGGCCAGCAGGAAGATCCCCCGGTACATGTAGAGACCCGGCACCATGATGACGATGGACGGCACCGTCAAGGCAATCCGCGGGTAACCAACCTTTTCCCGGACATAGCTGGCCATGAGACCGGCCAGCAAGGCTGCCAAAAAGGCTGCCAGTGGAGCTGACCAGTGGCCAAAGTCCACTAAACTGAGGCGCAGGGTGTCGGCAATCGCCCCTACCACCCCAGCTGCTGCCGCCATCCGCCGGTGAGAGTTGAACATCAGCGAGAAGCCGAAGACCCCACAGAAGCTGGCCAGCATCCGATATGCCGTCAAGGCCGCCGTGGACAGACCCAGTTTGGGCATGTCGCCGGGGTGAATGTTCAAAACGATCGCCGTCACCCAACCGGTCCCAGTGGCAATCAAAATGATCATCAAGGCGTAGCAGAGGCGTTCTAAGCCGGAGCGCATGTCCAGCTTGGCCATGTCCAGACCGCTGGTAATGAAGGGAAAACCTGGAATGACGAAGAGCATGGCTCCGATATAGCCGTACATGTGCTGCATCCCCCAGCCAAAAAGCAGGTGGCAGGCCATAAAGGCCAGGTAGTAGGCTAGGCAAGCAGCGGCGACCCCGACCGCCGTGGTTGCGGCGACCGTGATCTTCTTTTTGCCCAGACTCCCCCGGGCAAACTGCCCGCAGCCGGCACCGATGAAGGCGCAGATGACTTCAGGGATGCCGCCGCCCAGGAGAAAAATAAAGCCGCCGCAGGCCAAGGCCGCTGCCAGGCTGGATCCCCACAGTGGGTAGCGCCCCTTCATGTGTTCGATTTCACCGAGTCGCTTTTTCACTTCACGAATTTCAAAATCGCCTTCTCCGGCTTCAAACTGGCGGACGAACTTTTCTAGTTCATTCAGCTTTGCCATATTGACGCCGGTCGTTGGCAAAGACAGGCTCTGTGAATAAGACTGGTTGTCCACATCAAAGTAGGTGCAGGTGATGGTGATCAGGCCAATATCGGCTGAGCAGGTCAGGTCCAGCGTTCTGGACATGGTGTCCATGGCGTCGCGGACCCTCCAGGCCCCCGTCCCGCAGCTCAGCATCATCATGCCGACTCTGGAGATAATGGAGCTTTTTTCAATCAAAGTTGCGTCCTTGATCTTGGTCTGGTCGTCGCTTTTGAAAAATTCTTCCCACTGCACCCGCATGTGGTGGTGGTGAGACAAGTGGTGTTGGTATTCTTGCTCGGTGCTTTCGGTTTTCATCTGCTTGGCAAGCCCTCTTTCAATTATTGTTAAAATTTTCAGATATCATTTCCGTTTTCAATGTTGCTTTTCACATTTTAGCATAAATCCCAGTGACTTTTGGCTTAAGCTGTGATAGTTAACGCTTTCATTATATGCAGTTTGTAAATTTCTGCTCGCTTTTTGGAAAATTTGGCAGCTTTTACCTTAGTCTCAGTAGCCGCGGCCATCGCCCTGAACTGGACGCCCCGGGTTAAGGTTAAGGCCCGCGTCAACAAATAATCGTCTAAAAAAACGCTAGCGACCGCTAGCGTTTTTGTTTGCTCATTTATTCCGGTTAAGCTTCAGATATTTGCCCGTCAAGCTGGCTGGGCAAGCCATGATCTCTTCCGGCGTTCCGGCACAAACCACCTGGCCGCCTTCCTGGCCCCCACCTGGCCCCATGTCAACGACATAGTCGGCATTGGCAATCATGTCTTGGTCATGTTCAATCACCAAGACTGTCGCTCCTTGGCTGATCAAGCGCTGAAAGACATCGAGCAAAGACGAAACGTCCAGGGGATGCAGGCCAATCGTTGGCTCATCGAAGATAAAGACCGAATCAGCCTGTTCCTTGCCCAGCTCACTGGCCAATTTCAACCGCTGGGCCTCACCGCCTGACAAAGCTGGCGTCGCTTCGCCCAGGGTCAAGTAGCCTAAGCCCAGGTCATGAAGGACCTGAAGGCGCTTTTGAACCAGCGGCAGATCGCGGGTTGCCCGGAGCGCCTGGTCAACGGACATGTCCATTAGCTCGGGCAGCGTGTAGGCCTTAGCTTCAGGCTGCCCCTTTTTGACTTTGGGAGTACGGGTGACAAAGTCTGCTTCTTTTCGGTAGCGTGACCCGCCGCAGTCCGGACAGGCAATCTCCACGTCAGGCAAGAACTGCACATCCAGGACGATCGCGCCCGTCCCGTCACAGGTTGGGCAGCGCAGACGGCCCGTGTTGTAGGAGAAGTCCCCGGCTTTATAGCCCAAGCGCTTGGCCGCGGGAGTTCTGGCAAAGATCTTGCGCAATTCGTCATGGATTCCGGCGTAAGTGGCCACGGTTGAGCGGACGTTGATTCCAATTGGCGTGGCGTCAATCAGCTTAACCTGGTTGATCCCATCGGCTTTGAGCGCCTTGACGGCCTGGGGCAGTTTTTCCCCCTTGATCTGGCTCTGCAGGCCTGGCAATAAAGTTTCCAGAATCATGGTCGTCTTCCCTGACCCGGACACCCCGGTCACAACCGACAGCCGGCCCTTGGGAAAATCAATGCTCAGGGGCTTGACCGTGTGGATCTGCCGGCTTTCCAGGTGGATCGTGCCTTCTTTAAACAGGTCCTTCCTGGCAATCTGGGACCGCTTATTGATCACTTCCTGCCCAGTCAGGAAGGGGCCGATCTTTGACTGGGGATTTCGCGCGATTTGGGCCACTGGTCCTTGCGTCAGAATCTGACCGCCCGCTTCCCCGGCGCCTGGGCCCATTTCGATCAGCCAGTCCGCTTCACGCAGCACCTGGGTGTCATGGTCAACCAGGATCACGGAATTGCCATCGGCGACCAAGTCACGCATGACGCCTTTCAGCCCCTCGAGGTTGGCGGGATGCAGGCCAATCGACGGCTCATCCAGCACGTACAAAACCCCAGTCGTCCGGTTGCGCACTGCCCGCGCCAATTGCATTCTTTGCCGCTCGCCATTGGACAAGGTCGCCGCGGAGCGGTCCAAAGTCAGGTAGGACAGGCCTAAGTCCAGCAAGCGTCTGGCCACCAGGTCAAAAGAAGCAACGATGCTCTTGGCCATGGGCCGCATTTCAGCAGGCAAGGAGTCTGGCACGCCGTCCACCCACTTCTTGCACTCTCCTAAGGTCAACTGGCAAGCATCAGCCAAAGATAGGCCGGCCAGGCGCGGCGCGCGGGCAGTTTCGCTCAGGCGCGTGCCATGGCAGTCAGGGCAGATGCCTTCTTTAAGGAAGCGGGCGACCCGCTTCATCCCCTTTTCGTTCTTGACCTTGGCCAAGGCATTTTCAACGGTGTGAACGGCTGAATAATAGGTAAAGTCCATTTCAGTCGACTGGCCTTTCTTGTCAAGATAGAGGATATGCTTCTTGACCGCGGGACCATGGAGAACAATCTCCTTCTCTTTAGCCGTCAGCTCCTTATAAGGAACATCGGTGCGCACGCCCATTTCCCGGGCGACGTCCTTCATCAAAGACCACATCAAGGTCTGCCATGGAGCGACTGCCCCCTCATCAATAGTCAGATTCTCATCCGGAATCAAAGAAGCTTCATCCACCGTCCGCACGACGCCAGTCCCATCACAGGTCGGACATCCCCCTTGACTGTTAAAGGCCAGCTGCTCGGCGGATGGCGCGTAGAATTCCGCCCCGCACTCCGGGCACTTTAGAGGCAAGCCGGCCGCGACATTCAACGTTGGCTTCAGGTAATGGCCATTGGGACACCGGTGGCTGGCCAGCCGGGAAAACATGAGCCGGAGGCTGTTGAGCAGTTCCGTCCCAGTCCCAAAGGTGCTCCGAATCCCAGGCACCCCTGGACGCTGGCGCAAAGCCAGGGCTGCCGGTACGTATAAGACCTGGTCAACCTGCGGCTTTTCGGCCTGGGTCATTCGGCGCCTGGTATAAGTCGACAAGGACTCCAGATACCGCCTTGACCCTTCGGCATACAGGATGCCCAGGGCCAGACTGGACTTGCCAGAGCCTGAGACGCCGGCAATCCCGACGATCTTGTTTAGGGGGATGTCGACATCGATCTCTTTTAAGTTGTGCACGCGGCCGCCACGGACCTTGATTGCGTTTGGCTGTTTAACCATTTTCATTCTCTCCTTAATCACGCTGCCAAAAAAGGGCGTATTCCGGCTCCCCGGTATAAGGGTCCGTTTCTTCGCCCTGAAACTTGAAGTCCTCTCGTTCATAGAATTCCAAAGCTCGCGGGTTCTGCTCATAGACCCGCAATCGCAGCTGCTGGCGGCTTTGCTTGGCCTTGTCCAGCAAGGCTTTGCCAATGCCCCGCGACTGGTAAGGAGCAGCGACGAACAAGCCAGATACCTGATCACCTTCAAGGCCAATAAAGCCGGCAATCTTCCCGTCTTCTTCTGCCACGTAAAGGTCAGCTGCCAAAAAGGCCTTCTTCACGTCCGCGAGCTGGTCCTGCCAGAAGTGGTCAGGCACGAAGTCGTGGGCCTCTAGGTTCGTCTGCAGCCAAATCCGCGCGACTGAGTCCAAGTCAGCTGCTTGAAATTTTCTAATCATGCTTAAATCCTCGATTTCCGCTGCTATTTCTTAATTCCACAAAAACTTCTGCATGGCTCGGTCAACCTTTCCATTTTCATGCAGCTGGCTGTGCTGGCCCTTCGCTCCCTTAATTTTCACTTCTTGGTAGCTCCGGCCATTGACCACCAGGTATTTCAGGGATTTGGAAGAGTTATTGTAGACGCGCTCATCTGAGCCATTGCCGATATCGCCGTAAATATTGAGCACGGCGACTCCCTTAGGGTAGACTTGCCGCAAATACAAGAGGTCTTTATAGGTCGCGTCCATGTGCTCTGGCTTGCCAGACGTGGTCAGAGGCGAATCGGTATTCGCGCTATAGCCCTTGATCCCGTTGTAGTGGCCGGCAATGCTGACTTGCTTCTTGATAGCGGGGAAGTTCTTCTTCCCCCCGTCATCCACAACCAAAGACTTTTGTCATAAGAATTGATCCAATAGACATTATAACAACCTCCTTTTCAAAATTACAGAAGGCAGGCTGTATTTGTCATGACCTAAAGTCAGATATTTGACTCGATTCTCCGGAGGCTCCATTCAAATTAGGCTCTTATTTCAAAATAAAATTGCCTAAAATCGTTGATAATACTTGACTTAGAGTAGAAAAAAAGAGAGCTGACGCTCTCTTTTCGTGATCTTACTTTTGTTGGTACTTGCGCACGTACCCTTCTTGCCCGGCCAGAAACCAGGTGCCGTGGTTGGCGTCGCTTTCAAACTCAACGTTTTCAGGCAAGTTTTCTAAGCCTTCCGTGAAAATGTCTTCGTATTGGCCGACGCCCAGGCGGGTCCGCTCTTGCAGCATCCGCTTGTGTAGGCCTGGCCGCAGACGTCTTTGGTAGCCGTCAACCACCTTGCCGGAGAAGAATTCTGCCATGGCACCGGAGCCATAGGAGAAGAAGCCAATCCGGTCGCCAGCTTCCAGGTCCCCATTTTCCAAAAGGCTCAAGATGGACATGTAGAGGCTGGCCGTGTAGATGTTGCCGACCTGCCGGCTGTACTTGGCTGACAATTGGAAGTTGTCGCTAAGGCGCTTAGCAGTTTCTTCGTCTTGCCCTTGGATGGCGATCCGGTGCGCCTTAAAGCCCATCTTGGTATAAGGCAGGTGGTAGCAGATCCCGGCAAAGTCGCTGACCGTGAGCTTGGTTTGGGCAAGGTATTCCTTAAAGGTTTCCTTGAAAAAGTCGAGGTAGACGTCCCGGCTGTAGTGGCCATCCACCATGGCCACCGGGCTGCCGTTTGGCCGCCAGAAGTCGTTGATGTTTTCGCTGTAGGAAGCGTGGCCATCTTCCAAGGCGATGATGGCTGGGCTTTCCTTGATCAGCATGCTGATGGCGCCGGCACCTTGAGTGACCTCGCCTGCAGTGTTTAAGCCGTATCTGGCGATGTCGCTACCGATGATCATGGCTGAGTGGTGCGGGTGGGCGCGGACGTAGTCCCGGGCCACCTGCAAGGCTGCCGTCAAGGCAAAGCAGGCTTCCTTGATTTCAAAAGTACGAATGTTAGCTGGCAAGTTCAGGGCTTCTTTTACAAAAAGTGAGGCTGACTTAGATTGGTCAATCCCGCTTTCCGTCGCAAAGATCAATAAGCCTAGCTGCTCCAGGTCGACTTGGTCCAGGTATTCAGCCGTCGCGTTGATCCCCATGGCTACTGCGTCTTGGGTCTTGTCTGCGACTGCCATTCTGTCTTGGCCGATGCCGATCAAAAATTTGTTAGGATCTTGGTTTCTGGCGTTGGCCAGGTCCACCATGTCCACAAACTTATTAGGAGTATAAAAACCTATCTGATCAATACCGATGTCCATTAATTATCTTCCTCGCAATTCTTTCAAAAAGTCTTCCGCTGCACTCTCGCCATATTTTTGCTGGCTGATCATCAGCTGGTAGACGGCCTCTTTTTCCTCGTCAGTCGCATCTAAGTTCATCGCGACATTGCGGGACTGAAGGCGCATATGCCCAGCCTGGATGCCCTTGGTTGAAATGGCGTTTAGGGCAGCAAAGTTGTTGGCTAATCCGACGCTGGCAATTAATTCTGCCAGTTCCTTAGCCTTTATTTTACCTAAAATAGAGTAGCTTTGTCTAATATCAGGCCGCGCCGAAATCGATCCGCCGACAACGCCGATGGCTAGCGGCAATTTGACCTCCCCGGTTAAAAAGTTTCCGTCTACTGCCCAGTGGCTGAGGCTGGCGTAGCGGCCATTTTTAACAGCCAAGGCGTGACTAGCCGCTTCCACGGCCCGGTAGTCGTTGCCCGTCGCAATCAAGGCAGCGTCCACCCCGTTCATGATCCCCTTGTTGTTAGTCGTCGCCCGGTAGACGTCCTCTTCGCCAATTTTGGCCAGAAGCGCCATCTTTTGGGCGACGGCCAGGCCGGCTTCCTGGCTTTTGCCTAGGAGGTCAACCGGAATCTTGACCTTAGCCATCGTAATTTGACTGGGATAGTTGGACAAGATGGCAAAAAGTTTTGCCGTCACACCTGGGAAAAATTCCATCTTTTGGGCCAAAAATTCCAAGATGGCGTTGGTCTTGTTGGCCCCCATGGCCTCTGCCGGGTCGACCAGGGCCAGAAGGTAAACCAAGTGGCCCTTTTGCTCAGCCGTAATCTCTTTTAGCCCGCCCCCGTGACGAACCAGGCTGGCAAATTCCTGGTTGGCCAAGGCAATGTAGTCTGGGAAGGCTTTTTCAAATTTTTTTAGCGAAAAAGCATCCCCGACTTCTAAGACAATCTGGCCATAGATGCCGGTCCTGTCGCTTTCTGCCGTAACCCCGCCCGCTTTTTTAAAAACGGACATGCCGTGGTTGGCCGCCGCCACCACGGACGCTTCTTCTGTTGCCATGGGGATGGTCCACTTTTTGCCGTTGACCAAGGCGTCCTTGATCACGCTCAAGGGCAAGACGATTTCAGAAACGACGTTTTCGCTCATCTCGTTTAGACGCTCCAGCTCTGCCGGCTCAACATCTAATAGATCTGCACCATCTTTGGCTAATTCTGTCCGCCGCTCCGTTGGCGGCAGCTGGTAAAATTTCATCTACTTTGCACTATGCTTTCTCAATTTCCATAGCAATGGCCAGCCCGCCCCCGATGCAGAGACTGGCAATCCCGCGCTTAGCGCCTCTAGCTACTTGGCGGGCACTGGTTGCAACCAGCCGCGTGCCAGAAGCCCCAAGGGGGTGGCCCAGGGCAATAGCGCCGCCTTGCTGGTTGACCTTGTCTTCATCCAAACCCAAGTCTCGCATCACCGCTACGCTGGTTGCGGCAAAGGCTTCGTTGATTTCAAAGAAGTTGTAGTCGTCCTTGGTCCGGCCGGTCTTGGCCAAAAGCTTCTGGATGGCCACATAAGGACCGTAGCCCATGAATTCTGGATCATAGCCAGTTTCAGCGTAGGCACCCAATTTTGCAAGCGGTTTTAGGCCATATTCGTCCACCTTTTCCTTGGTAGCCAGGATAACCATGCTGGCCCCGTCGGTCACTGGAGAAGCGTTGCCGGCAGTCACCGTGCCGTTTTCTTCAAAGACGGTCTTGAGGCCGCCCAAGGCTTCCATGGAGGTATCAGGACGGACATTTTCGTCCTTAGCGATTTTTTCCTCGCCCTTTTCAATCACGATTACTTCGTCGTCAAAAAGTCCCTCTTCCCAAGCCTTGACTGCTTTTTGGTGGGACTTCAGGCTGTATTCGTCTTGAGCTTCACGTGATACGTGGTTCCGCTTAGCCACGTTTTCGGCAGTTACGCCCATCGCCTGGCCAGAGAAAGAGTCAACCAGGCCGTCAGTCATCATTAATTCCTTAGGGCTGTTAGACATGCTTTCGCTGCCGCCGACTGCCACCAGGCCCAGGTCCCCGATCAGCATTTGGGCTTCAGCTAACCGGACCGCCTTTAAGCTGGACCCGCAGACTTCGTTGATACTGGTTGCAACTGAGTCTTGCCGCATCCCGGAGTTGATGGCTACCTGCCGGGCCATGTTTTGGCCAAGGCCAGCTGCTAATACATTGCCCATGAACAGGGCGTCCAGGCTTTCAGCGTCTAAGTCCGCTTCGGCCAAGGCCCCGCGCAGGGCGATTTCGCCCAGTTCCACGGCAGTAAAGTCAGCTAATTGCTTGTGGTAGCGGCCAAAAGGAGTTCTCTTGGCAGCTACGATATAGATCTCTTGCATTTTTTCTAATATCTCCTCATTAAGTTATTTGGGGATGGCTTTTCGCCTTATCAAACTATTATATTTTACTCTATAATCAATTGTTTTGCTAAAAGACAGCCTTTACCAATCTTTAAGCTTTTTTCCGGAAAAAATAGGACCAAGTAGTCCTATTCCTTACTTCTTCAATGATTGTCAATGGCTGGCAAGCCCGGGATTCCACCTATTTCAATAGGTGGAGGGATAGGGCTTGCCAGCATCTTTTTACTTAAATTCGTTCAGAGAAAGCTTTTGCTCTGCTTTTTGCCAG
>NZ_AZDU01000182.1 GCF_001434815.1 Lactobacillus equicursoris DSM 19284 = JCM 14600 = CIP 110162 | reverse complement strand
ACTTTGCATCATAACAATGATATCGGCCTGGTTTGCCGTTACGTTTAAAGCTGAATAAAGGCGTCGATGCTCCGTAAATTCGCCTGGTGTATCAATCAGACTATCAAAAAACTCAATAGCTTGTGTCTTATCATACGTTTGTTTTTGCCCAAATATTCGTTGTCGAAATGTTGTCTTGCCACAACCAACTGCGCCAACTAAT
>NZ_AZDU01000181.1 GCF_001434815.1 Lactobacillus equicursoris DSM 19284 = JCM 14600 = CIP 110162 | reverse complement strand
CTAACGCCTTATTTATCATGCTTTAAATTATGCACCGGCTACCGTGGTAGTTGCTGGCGTGAAGTTAGGGCCATCACTAACAGTAATAGTGATAGTGAACCCAACGGCTGCATTAGTTGAAAGTGAATCCATTGCCAACGTTGCCCGGCCTTCAAATTCAGCGGTCATACCATCTGGATAGGTAACCTTAAACTTGTAGGTTA
>NZ_AZDU01000180.1 GCF_001434815.1 Lactobacillus equicursoris DSM 19284 = JCM 14600 = CIP 110162 | reverse complement strand
AGTGCTTGGGGGTTGTCTTTTTGGCTAGGTTTGGTATTTGAAATCAAAAAGAACCGGCTTCCGGTTCTTTCCGCTTTTGAACTTGCAACGTGGGCGTGTTTAGCGACCAGGTTGTGCACTTGAGCTTATGGTTTTGAACTTGATCTTGAACTGCCGGTTTTGAACTTGGGGTTTGCAGTCGCTCTGCGACTGCTGGGTGTCGAG
>NZ_AZDU01000018.1 GCF_001434815.1 Lactobacillus equicursoris DSM 19284 = JCM 14600 = CIP 110162 | reverse complement strand
ACCGGTCTGATTTTTGGCGGAATTTGCCCCCGAAGTATGTCAACCAGGCTTGGTTGAGTCAAGTGGGGGGCGAAAACCGAGAAAAATGAAGTCGGTTGAGTCAAGTGGGGGGCGAAAACCGAGAAAAATGAAGTCGGTTGAGTCAAGTCGGGGGCGAAAAATGAGGAAATTTGAGTCGGTTGAGTCAAGTGGGGGGCGAAAACCGAGAAAATTCGAGTCGGTTGAGTCAAATTGGGGGTGGGATGCACGGAAACTTACTCAACTATTTACAAAATTGCAGAAATGTAACTCAGAAACTTACTCATCTATTTTTACTTGAGTAAGTTTGTGAGCATGATTTTTTAAAAAAGCTTCCAGTTGAGTCAATTATTGTGCAGCCATTTTTTTACTTGAGTAAGATCATGAGCACGATTTTTTAAAACAGCTTCTAGTTGAGTCAACTCTTGTGCACCAGCTCCCTAAAAACCCCCGCATCCTACTAAACTAAGTAAAAATTCCGTTAAATTGGAACCTACCAATTATCTAAATGGTTGACATCACACTAGAAACTGGATATGATAATAGCAGAATAGAGCAAGTGCTTATAAGGAGAAAACTAAAATGGCTGTAAATTATGATTCACAAGACTACTTAAAGAGCGTTGACGCCTGGTGGCGGGCAGCTAACTACTTGTCAGTTGGCCAGCTGTACCTGCTGAAGAACCCACTTTTGAAAAAGGAACTGACTGCTGGTGACGTTAAGGTTAAGCCAGTTGGGCACTGGGGCACCATCGCACCGCAGAATTTCATCTACGCCCACTTGAACCGCGTGATTAAAAAGTACAACCTGAACATGTTCTACATCGAAGGCTCCGGTCACGGCGGCCAAGTCATGGTTTCTAACTCATACCTGGACGGTTCTTACACCGAAATCTACCCAGAAATCACCCAAGACGAAGCGGGGATGACCAAGCTGTTCAAGCGCTTCAGCTTTCCAGGCGGCGTGGCTTCTCACGCAGCTCCAGAAACTCCAGGCTCCATTCACGAAGGCGGGGAACTGGGCTATTCTTTGTCCCACGCAACTGGTGCCATCTTGGACAACCCTGACGTAATCGCCGCTACTGAAATCGGTGACGGGGAAGCTGAAACTGGCCCATTGGCTGCTGGCTGGTTCTCCAACCGCTTCATCAACCCGGTTAAGGATGGTGCCGTTTTGCCAATCTTGCAAGTCAACGGCTTTAAGATTTCCAACCCAACCATCACCGCCCGCATGAGCGACGAAGAATTGACCAAGTACTTTGAAGGCATGGGCTGGAAGCCTTACATCGTTTCTACCTTCAAGGGCGGCCGCTTTGACGGCATGAAGCCAATCGAACAAATCCACCAAGAAATGGCTAAAACCTTGGACAAGATCATTGAAGAAATCAAGGCCATTCAAAAGCACGCCCGTGAAACTGGTGACGAAAGTTTTGCCCACTGGCCACTTTTGATCTTCCAATGCCCAAAGGGCTGGACCGGTCCAAAGGAAGACCTCGACGGCAACCCGGTTGAAAACTCCTTCCGGGCTCACCAAATTCCAATCCCAGTAGACCGCCACCACATGGACCACAAGGAGCTTTTGGTCAACTGGATGGAAAGCTATAAGCCGGAAGAGCTTTTTGATGAAAAAGGCTACCCAACCGAACTCGTTTTGGCAAACGCCGTTCACGGCGACCAAAGAATGGCCATGAACCCAGTTACTAACGGCGGGATCAAGCCAAAGCGCTTGAACCTGCCAGACTGGCGCGACTTTGCCTTGAAGATCGATAAGCCAGGTCAAGAAAAAGCCCAAGACATGGTGGAATGGGCTAAGTACCTGAGCAAGGTGGCTGACCTGAACCCTGACAACTTCCGCGGCTTTGGCCCTGACGAATCTAAGTCCAACCGTTTGTTTGATCTGCTCGACAAGGACAAGCGGCAATGGGAAAGCGAAATCCACGAGCCAAATGATGAAAACTTGGCGCCAAACGGCCGGATCATCGATTCCCAATTGTCAGAACACCAAGATGAAGGTTTCCTTGAAGGCTACGTCTTGACTGGCCGCCACGGCTTCTTTGCTACTTACGAAGCATTTGGGCGCGTAGTTGACTCCATGCTGACCCAGCACATGAAGTGGCTAAGAAAGGCTAAGGAACAATACTGGAGACACGACTACCCATCCCTGAACTTTGTGGCAACGTCCACTGTCTTCCAACAAGACCACAACGGCTACACCCACCAAGATCCGGGCATCCTGACCCACCTCTTTGAAAAGAACCGGCCAGACCTGATCCACGAATACCTGCCAAGTGACACCAACACCTTACTGGCCGTAGTTGACAAGGCCTTCAAGGACCGGGAATGCATCAACCTGTTGGTAACCTCTAAGCAAGAGCGGCCACAATGGTTCACGGCTGAAGAAGCTGCTAAGCTGGTTAACAACGGCTTAGGATACGTTGACTGGGCTTCAACTGATAAAGGTGCTAAGCCTGACGTTGTCTTTGCCTCAACTGAAACCGAGCCAACCATGGAAACTTTAGCCGCGATTGACATCCTGCACCAGAACTTCCCAGATCTGAAGATTCGCTACATCAACGTGGTTGACGTGATGAAGTTGATGGCACCAAAGGATAATCCAAACGCCATCTCCCAAGAAGAATTCGATCGCCTCTTCCCAAAGGACGTTCCAACTATTTTTGCATGGCACGGCTACAAGACCATGATGGAATCCATCTGGTTCGCCCGCAAGCGTTACAATGTGTCAATCCACTGCTACGAAGAAAATGGCGACATTACTACGCCATTTGACATGCGGGTCTTGAACCACCTGGATCGCTTTGACCTGGCTAAGGATGCGGTTGAACAAATCCCAGCTTTGAGAGACAAGTCCGCTGCCTTCATCGACAAGATGGACTCACTCCTTGCCAAGCACCATGACTACATCCGCGACAACGGTGAAGACATTCCAGAAGTTACTGGCTGGAAGTGGTCTGGCTTAGATAAGTAACTTAGTAAAAGTAAATAACTTTTTAACCAAAAGACTGTCCGCATGGGCAGTCTTTTTTGTGATTAAACTGTGGCTATTATTTTATTGATTACTCTAGCTGATAAAAGAAAATAAAGAGAACTAGCAGAAATTGCCGCCCTTGTGAAAAAATCCTGCAAAGAATGCTAAAATAAAGGTAAATAGTCTTTTTGAAAACAATAACAGGTGAATCAAAGTGACGACAACACAAATTTGGATCAATCTATTTGCAATACTAGTAATCTTTATCTTTGCCGCCTTCTTTGTAGCGGCAGAGTTTGCCCTGGTGCAAGTCCGGCCCAGCCAATTGGAGGATAAGATTGCTAATGGGGAAGGCAATGTCAAAAAGCTGAAACGCGCTTTGAACATGTGCCACAACCTGAATGAATATCTGTCTACCACCCAGGTGGGGACCACCTTAGTTGGGGTTGTCCTGGGCTGGTTTGGTGCGGACACCTTGGCAACGATTTTTGAAGACCTCTTAAAGCTGACTCCCTTGAGTGAAAAAGTGGTTAATTCAGTTGGTGCCCTGATCGGGGTAATCTTCTTGACCTACCTGGAAGTTGTCTTGACTGAAGTCGTGCCGAAGAACATCGCCATTGACGCGCCCGTCAAGATGCTGATGTGGATCGTCAATCCTTTGCACTACTTCCACACCCTGGTTTATCCTTTTGTCTGGCTCTTAAATGTCAGCTCCGAAGGCATTTTAAAGATGATGGGTTTCCAGCCAGCTGATGAAGAAAATCAGGTGTATTCTCAGTCCGAAATCATTCGCTTGAGTAAAAATGCCGTTCATGGCGGGGCCTTGGACAAGGAAGACCTGACCTACATGGAGCGGGCCTTCCAGTTAAACGACAAGACGGCCAAAGACATCATGACTGACCGGACCCGGCTGACAGTTTTAGATGCTACTGAAACGGTCAAGGATGCCCTGGTCAAGTACCTGGATGATGGCTACAGCCGCTTTCCCGTGGTTCGTGACAATGACAAAGACGACGTGGTCGGCTACGTTTATGCCTACGACATCGTGCAGCAAAGCCGGAGCGACGACAGCGTGCCAGTCACCCGGATCAACCGGACCATCATCACCGTGCCCGAATCCATGGCCATCCAGGATATCCTGCGCTTAATGATTTCTAAGCACACACCAATCGTTTTGGTGGTTGACGAATACGGCGGCACCAGCGGGATCGTGACTGACAAGGACATCTATGAAGAGCTCTTTGGGTCAGTTAAAGATGAAATCGACGACGTGTCTGACGACTACATCATCAAGGATGCCAAAGGGAACATTCGGGTTTCTGGGAAGACGACTCTGTATGACTTTGAGCGCTACTTCCACCAGAACCTCAAGTCCTTCCAAAATAGTGACATCATCACCATCGGCGGCTACATGATGGAAAGATTCCCTGACTTAAAGAAGGACGGACAGGTCGAATTTGAAGGTTTCCGCTTCACTTTGGCCGATGTGCAGCAAGGATTTATGCGCTGGTTTATCGTGGAAAAGCTAAATACAGACAATCAAACTGAAAAAGAAGAATAAAATTCCGAAAAAAGGAGGACTTTAAGTAAAAAGCCCTCCTTTTTGATTGAATTAATGTTATAATCTGAATATATCAAAAATACAGAGACAAAATCGAGGGACACTAATGAAAAGTATTCATGATGCAGTTGATCACAAGTTGTACAGCGAAGAAGACATCGCTAAGATGAACAAGCGCCTTGGCGAACAATTGACCAAGGACTACGCTGGCAAGCGCGTCTTGGTTGTTGGTGCTTTGAAGGGTGCCATCTTCTTCTTGACTGACCTCTTGCGGCAAATGGACGTTGCTTGCGACATCGACTTCATCGATGTTTCCAGCTACGGCAATGGGACTGAATCTAGCGGCAAGATCACCGTTACCCACGACCTGGAAGCTGACGTTACTGGCCGCGACGTGTTGATCGTGGAAGACATCGTTGACACGGGCTTGACTTTGAAGTTCATGAAGGACGAATTGGCTCGCCGCGGTGCTAAGTCAGTTAAGTGTTGCGTGCTGTTGAACAAGACTGCTCGCCGGACGACCGAAGTGGAAGTTGAATACTACGGCACGCACGTTGGCAACGAATTCGTTATCGGCTATGGCATGGACTTCGCTGGTTTGTACCGGAACCTGCCATACATCGGCGTCATCAAGCCTGAAGTTGTGGAAGAATTCTCCAGCAAGCACGAACACGACTAAAGCGATAATTTAGTCATGTAAATTTAAGTCAAAGAAAAAGCTGAACCTTTGGTTCAGCTTTTTTATTTAGCGCATCTTCTTCCAGTAGTAGATTGGCAAACCGAGCAGGGTAATGCCCAGTCCAATCACGGAAAGGTTAAATTGGATAAAGAAAGTCATGACCACGACAAAGGCCCCGCCCAAGATGGCAATGAGGGGAATCACAGGGTAAAGCGGCACCTTGAAGGGCCGGGATAACTCGGGTTCTCTTTTTCTCAAAACGATCACGGCGATAGCTAAGAGGGTAGTGAAGGTCCACATGACGAAGACCAGCATGTCGGTTAAGACGGTGAAGTTGCCAAGCAGGATCATGACGATCGCGACCGCGTTAACCAGGAAGGCCGCAAAGACCGGCACCCCGGTGCGAATCGAGGTCTTGCCCAGCTTGTCTGAAAAAGGCAGGCGGTTAGCCTGGGCCAGGATGTAAGGCGTTCTAATCCCGGTTAACATAAAGCCGTTGGCGGCTCCGTAAACAGAGATCAGGATCCCGGCGGTGACTAGCTTCCCGCCCAGCTTGCCAAAAATCCCCATCGAAGCGTAGTAAGCAGCATTGGCATTGCCCATGATCGACTTAAAAGGCAAGACGGCCATAAAGGCGTAGTTGACCAAAACGTAGACTGCGGTCACCAGGCTGAGGCCGAGAATGATGGCCCGGGTCAGGTCCCTTGTTGGATTTTTCATTTCTTTAGCTAGGTTGGTTACCGTGATCCATCCTTCAAAGGCAAAGAGGGCGGACAGAAGGCCCTGGCTCATTCCGGTAACTGGGTTAGCCGCCTTAATGGTAATGGGCCAAAGCGGTACTGGATCATGCTTGGTGAAAAAGACCGCACCAACGATGAGGGCCAGTGGAATCAGCTTTAAGACCGTGATCACCGTCTGCATCCGGGCTGCGACCTTGGTCCCCAGCAGGTTGATCCCCATTAAAAAGAAGACTAACAAGATGGCAATCGTCTTGCTGGCAACCCCTTCTAGGTTAAAAAGAGCGATGAACTGCTGGCCAAAAATGGAGGTCAAGGCCGCAATCTGTGCCGGGAAGTAAACGATCATCTGGGCCCAGCCAAAGAGGAAGCCCCAGACGTGGCCGTAGCTGTAGTCTAGGTATTCAATCGCCCCGTTCACGGTTAGAGAAGAGGATAGTTCAGAGATGGTCAAACCGGAACAAATCGAAATAATGCCGGCAATGATCCAGACCAAGATGGTGGCAGAAGGAGAGCCAACTTGACTGGTGATGGTGCCGATTTTAAAGAAGACGCCCGCCCCAATGACCGATCCAATCACGGTCGCCAGGGCTTGGCCAAAAGAAATCTGTTTTTTCACTCACAGTACCTCGAAAAGTTATTTTTCCATAAACACTACTATTATACTAAAGATTCTTTTTTGGCTAAAGGATCTTTTCTCTTGGTATAGTTGGATTTCTTGGTTAAAATGATACTGGGAGGCGCGGCATGGACCAGACAAGGCATTTTCATCATCAGGCAACTTTGCCAGCAATACTAATTTTATTACTGGCAACGATTGGCCTGCTTTTTTACGGAATCTATCATTATGCAGACCAAACCACCTTGCCTAGTGGGGCGGCCCAGAGCTCAATCGGCGTCTTGCTGGAGGAGGCCAGTGCCAGCAAGCTCAAGCAGCTGCAAAAAAGCGGCATCTCCTTTGTTTACCTAAAGGCAACTGGCGATACTGAAGCAGAGGTCAAGCTGGTCAAGCAAACCAAGCTGGCTTATGGGATAATGGTAAATGTCGATTCTCAAACAAGCGCCAGCCAGCAGGTGGCCAAAGTCGAAAAGCAGGTCAAATCCTTTGGCAGGCTGCCCATTCTGCTAGACACCGGCCAAAGCGACTTAGACGCGTCTGGCCTGACCCGCCTAAGTGAAATGGCCAAGCTGCTCCAGGCCAAAATGCCTAAGCAAGAAGTCATGGTCAATGCCAGCAGGTCTTATGCTGGGCTCATGCCAAAGGGCATTAAATTTTTAGCGACCAGTCAAAAGGCGCCTAGCCGCTTAAAGTACTGTTTTTGGCAGTATACGAGCAAGGGGCATGTCGCTGCGACTGGCTTTAGCCATTACACCATGTACGCCTATTTGGGAACCAATCAGCAATATAAACAGAAATATGGACAATTAACACAATGAACTTAGAAGGAAAACACGCGCAGATTCAAGCAATTTTAAAAAAGGAAAAGAAAGACAAGCCAACGCTCATTCAAGAGCGGACCTACGATGCCATCCTCAACGGCGCTAGCCTGGTGGGCTTAGCCAAGACGGGGACGGGCAAGACCCTGGCCTATGCCTTGCCCAGCATTGAGCGGCTGGAAGCAGGGCAAAAGAACGGTTTGGTGATCTTAGCGCCAACGACGGAATTGGCCGTTCAAATCCGTAACGTGGTTCAGCCCTTTGCCAAGGCTCTAGACTTAAAGGCCCTGGCCTTAGTTGGTGCCGGCAACCGGCAAAGACAAGAAGAAAAGCTGAAGAAGGGGCATGCCGAAATTATTGTGGCCACGCCAGGCCGCTTTTTTGACTTTTTCTCATCAGGCAGAATAAAGTTGGGGCAAATCCAGACCCTGGTCATCGATGAAGCTGACGACATCCTGGAATTTGCCAAGCTGGAACTGCTCAGCTCATTAGGACAAAATCTGCCTTCAACTAGCCAAATCTTGCTCTTTGGGGCTACTGAATCCAAGATCACGAAAGACGCCGAGAGCCTGTTTGGCCGGAATTTCTTGTTAGTTGACGTGCGGCCTGACCAAGGGAGTCAAACTGCCCACTATTTCTTGCAGGTAGACAATGACCACAAGCTAGAATACCTGCAAAGACTGGTTAAGGTGGACGGCTTTAGAGGGATCCTCTTCTTTGATTCTAACGAAGCGATGCTGCACTTTGCCCGGATTTTTGGCCACAGCAAGACCCAGTTTGCGCTTTTAGCCACTAATTTCTCTAAGGACAAGCGGCAAAAGGCCATCCAGGACCTGGTTAAAGGGAAGGTGAAGCTGCTTTTAGCAACTGATTTGGCAGCCCGGGGACTGGACATTCCTAAACTGACCTACGTGGTCAACTATGAGCTGCCGAACGATGAAAATACCTACCTCCACCGGGCTGGCCGGACCGGGCGGATGTCTAAGAAGGGCTATGTGGTGACCTTGGGCAATGACCACGACTTGCGGAATCTCAAAAAGCAGTTAGGTGAGCAGATAGAAGTGTCCCGGGTCTACTTTGCCGGCTACAAGCTGAGCACCGATAAGCCGGAGAAGAAGGAGAAGGCAGAAAAAGACAATAATGATCTTAATTCTGCAGTCGATCGAGCAGATAATGGTCGATCCTCTGCTAAAAAGGGGAAAAAGCAAGAACAAAAGGGTAAGAAGGCCAAGCATAAAAAGCGCAAGAACAAAAACAAGGGCTACCACCCTCACTACTTAAAGAAGGAAAAGGCCAGTGAATAAGCTGATTGACTTTTTAGAAAAACATCTCTTGCCCCTGGCGCAAAACTTGGCTTCAACCGGCTGGCTGGTGGCTCTCAGGGATGCCTTCATCTCCACCTTGCCCATCTCTTTGACCGGGTCAGTGGCGGTTTTGGTCAAGTCCTTGATCATTGCGGCTAAGCGCGATCTTGGCTGGAAACTCTTTTACCAGCTTCTGTCGCCAGCCGTCGACATCTGCAACTTCGTCTGGCGGGGGAGCGTGGCTATGTTTGCGCTCTTCTTTGCCCTCAGCTGGGGCTACCAGCTGGCAAAGAACTGCGAAGTTGACCCTCTTGGCGGGGCGATGACCTCGGTCTGTGCCTTTTTGATGAGCATTGCTAACTATGCCTACCTCTTTAAGGACCACCAAAAGATCAAGCTGGACCAGGCTTTTAATATCAAGCAATTGTCAACGACGGGGATGTTCACGGCCTTGCTCTTTGGGGGGCTGGGCGTTTCCTTATACGTCCTCTTCATCAAGGCCCGGATCAGCCTGCATATTTCTGCCAGCATGCCGCCTGAGCAGGTGGTGGCCTTTGAAACGTCGATCCCGGTCATGCTGTCGCTTTTTGTCATCGGCGGGCTCAACTACCTCTTTCAAACGGTCACGGGGCGCTACTTTGGCGACTGGCTCTTGGAAATTATCCAAAAGCCGCTGCTTGACCTAGGCCAAGGCTTCATCATGGTCTTATTGGTTACGGCTTTGACCCAGCTTTTTTGGTTCTTCGGCATCAACGGGGCCAGTGCCCTGGCGCCGGTGATTGGGTCGATCTGGGCAACGGCGCAAAATGCCAACCTGCTGGCGGCAGCTGATGGAAAAATGATTCCGTATCTGTGGACCAGCAGTTCCTTTATCATCTACGGGGTGACGGGTTCCTGCTTGCCGCTGGTCATTGCGACGCTGCTGAAGTCCCAAAGAAGCGACCGGCGGACTTTAGCTAAATTGGCCCTAGCGCCAGCTGTTTTCAACATCAATGAACCGGTTCTCTATGGTCTGCCCATCATCTTGAACCCGGTCTACTTCATTCCTTTCGTGACGGCACCTTTAGCTAATGTATCCTTGTCTTACTTGGTAACCAAATTGGGCTGGGTCAACCGGGTTCAGGCCTCAGTGCCAGGCATCATGCCGCCGATTGTTGGGCCATATCTAGCCTGCAACTACGACTGGCGGGCGCTCCTTTTGTCCATCGTTAACTTGGTCATTGCCGTCTTGATCTGGCTGCCCTTTGTTAAGGCTAGCGACCGGATGGGCGAAAAGCGTCCAAGAAGCAGCTTCTACATGCCTCAGTATTAATTAAATAAGGTATTTCAAGGCTAAAAGACTAGCAATTTAGGCTAATTTTTTGTAAAATGAATTGTGTTCCATGACTCGGTAGCTCAGTTGGATAGAGCACTGGTTTCCTAAACCAGGTTGTCGCGAGTTCGAATCTCGCCCGGGTCATCGACAATTTGTAAGGCTCTCAAGCTTGGCTTGAGGGTCTTTTTTTGCTTGTTTTCGCTCTTTTTAACAAATCCAACTTCTTTAAATTTTGTTAAAAATCTCGCTATATTTAACTAAAAACTAATAAATTAACCCTAAGTGTCTGGTGTAAGCGGGTCCAACATTAGTTAAAGAAAAATATTCAAAGTCTTGAAAAAAGTGGTTGAAAATAGGGAAAACTTTCTCTATACTTTAAACATCCGATTTATGAGAAATTGCTTAACTGCTTTAATTTTTTCATAAAGCCTGGAGAAATGTTATTATATTAGTTTTTATACCGTTAGGAGGCGGAGACTTTATGTCTGAAACAACTCAAACAAAAGAAACAGTTGGATCATTTACTATGAAAGTTCTTAATGGTTCAGCAACAGCCATTATCGTGTCACTTTTGCCGAGTGCGATTTTGTCAACTTTCTTGACTCCTTTTGCGGGAAGTAATGCGATTGTGGCCGCTCTTTTGCACACAGTGACCGTCTTCCAATACTTTTTCGCAGTAATGTGCGGTTTCTCAACCGCTAAGCAATTTGACCTTGGCTACACCGAAGCTGCCTGTGTGGGCGGCGCAGCCTTCCTTGGCTCTGGCTGTGTCACTGCGGTTACCACCACGGTGAAGGGCGTAACCACGACTTCCTTCCAGCTGGCCGGCATGGGCGATGTTATCAACACCATGCTGACGGCAGCCGTTGCCGTTCTCTTTATCAAGTGGGTGGGCAATCGCTTTGGTTCACTTGGGATCGTCTTCTTCCCAATCCTGGCTGGTACCGGCGTTGGTTTCCTGGGCAGCCTGACTAAGCCTTACGTATCCCTGGTAACTACTGGGATCGGTGACGTCATCAACACCTTTACCAAGCTGGCTCCATACCCAATGTGTATTTTAATCGCGATGTCCTTTGCGATCATCATTGTCACTCCTTTATCTACGGTCGCAATTTCTGTTGCAATCGGTCTGGCTGGCATGGGTTCAGCCGCTGCCGGCTTTGGCTTGGCTAGTGCTGCAGCCTTCCTCATCTGGGCAACCCTCAAGGTTGACAAGCCAGGTGTCCAAGTTGCTATCTTCCTCGGTGCCATCAAGATGATGATGCCTAACTTCTTAAGATACCCAGTCATCGGGATCCCAATTGCCTTGACGGCCGCTGTTTCAACTTTGAGTGTTCCAATGCTGGGCCTTAAAGGTACCCCTGCATCTGGTGGTTTCGGCTTAATCGGTGCCGTTTCCCCACTTGCTTCATACAACGCGGGCTTCCACAATGTTCTTGTCTTAGTCCTTGTCTGGGTAGTCGTTCCATTTGCGGTTGGCTACTTAATGAAGAAGATCTTCGTTGACTGGACCAAGGTCTGCAAGCCTGAATACTTCATCTCACCAGCCCGTTAAAATGATTGCTCCTTAAATTTTATACTTATCTTTGTACTAACTTACTACACACTTAAAGTCCGCCCTTTGCGGGCTTTTTCTTTGGTTCGGATTTTACAGGGCCTTTCCTTGACAAAAAAACACAATGTCGGTAGGATAAAATCTAGAGATTATTTAAGGAACCTTTAAATTTAGTCCTGTGAGGCTGAAAAGGATCGCTTGGGCATTTGCCCCGTCTTCTGGCGCCTTCCTCATGCAGGATAGGGCGCTTTTTTAATGGTTCCAGTTATAGAAAGGGGAAGTTATCGTGTCCGATAACAAAGAATTCCGGAATCCGGAAGCTGTCTTAGACATCCAAGACAAGCCAAAGTTTGGCCCTTGGCTGCTCTTGTCCATCCAGCACCTGTTTACCATGTTTGGGGCCACCGTCTTAGTCCCAATCCTGGTTGGCTTAAAGCCCAGCATCGCCCTCTTTTGTTCAGGCGTGGGTACTTTAGTTTACATCTTCTGCACTAAGGCCAAAATTCCAGCTTACTTAGGCTCATCTTTTGCCTTTATCGCCACCATGCAGGCCCTGATGAAGTCCTACGGCTACCCGGCTGTGGGCCAGGGGGCCATTGCGGCTGGTTTAGTCTACGTCATTGTCGCCTTGCTCATTTCCCGCTTTGGGTCCGACTGGCTGGACAAGGTCTTGCCGCCAATCGTGGTGGGGCCGATCATCATCGTCATCGGCTTATCCTTAGCGACGACTGCCGCTAGCGACGCCATGTTTGATGGCAAGGGCAAGTACAGCCTGGTTTACTTCGGGGTGGCCATTTTTACCTTGATCATCACCATCATCTTCAACATGTTCTTAAAAGGCTTCCCAAGCATGATCCCAGTCTTGCTGGGGATCGTCTGCGGCTACTTGATGGCCTTAGCCTGCGGGATCGTTGACCTGTCTGGCGTTGAAGCAGCTAAATGGTTCTCCTTGCCAGCCTTTGACGTGTTAGGCGTCAGCTACCGTTTTAAGTGGTACCCGACCGCCATCATCACCATGGCCCCAATCGCCTTTGTCACCATGACCGAGCACATGGGCCACGTGATGGTCTTAAACAAGTTGACTAAGCGGAACTTCTTTAAAGATCCAGGTCTGCACAAGACCTTGCTTGGTGACGGCCTGTCCAGCATCATCGCCGGCTTCTTGGGTGGCCCGCCAACGACCTCATATGGTGAAAACATCGGCGTCTTGGCCATGACCAAGGTCCACAGCATCTACGTTTTAGGTGGGGCAGCGATTTTTGCCATTATCTTCTCCTTTATCGGCAAGGTGTCAGCCGTTATTGAATCTATCCCAAGCCCGGTTATCGGCGGGATTTCCTTCCTGCTCTTCGGGATGATTGCGGCTAACGGTCTGCGGATCCTGGTTGACAACAAGATCGACTTTGAAAAGAAGCGCAACCTGGTGATTGCCTCTGTCATCTTGGTGGTCGGCATCGGCGGCACCTACCTGAAGATGGGGGACTTCCAGTTGACCAGCATTGCTCTGTCAACCCTGTTTGGGATTGTCTTGAACCTGGTCTTGCCAGAAAAGGCAGCTAGTGAAGCGTAACTTAATAAGATAATAAAAGATAGTCACTGCTTTTTATTGAAGGCAGCGGCTATCTTTTTTCTTTGGGAATTAAGCCAGGAAAGAGAAAAACTGTTATGATAGAAAGAGCACAGCAATCTGCTGAATTATTGAAAAGTTATTTACAGAGGTTTTTTCATCATGAACAATTTACCTGAAGAACTGGCCAAGGTCGTGAAGGAAGTCGACGAACAAATCGCCGACCGTCTGCGCGAAATCGATGACCAAGTCGTTTACAACCAAGCCAAGGTCCTGGAAGCCTTCGTCGACAACGCCGTTGCTGAAGCTGACTTAAAGGGGACCAACGGCTACGGTGACGACGATGAAGGGCGAGACAAACTAGAAGCTGTCTACGCCCAAGTCTTCCACACCGAAGACGCCTTGGTGCGGCCACAATTCGTTTCCGGCACCCACACCCTGATGACGGCTTTAGACGGGAACCTGATTCCTGGCGATACTTTGACTTACTTAACCGGGATGCCTTATGACACCCTGCAGCACGCCATCGGCTTGACCGACGACAAGGCCGGCACCTTGGTGGAAAAGGGCGTTCATTTTTCATACGTACCATTAAAAGAAGACGGCAGCGTCGACTTTGTCAAGGGCAAGGAAATCTTGGAAAGAGACCAGCCAAAGATCGTGGCCATTCAGCACTCTCGCGGCTATGATACCCGGGAAAGCTTCCCAGTTGCCAAGATTCGCAAGATGATCGATTTTATCAAGGAAGTGAGTCCAAAGTCCTTGATCTTCATCGACAACTGCTACGGGGAATTCTCAGAAAAGCACGAGCCAACTGAATACGGTGCTGACTTTATGGCGGGCTCCTTGATCAAGAACGCCGGTGGCGGGATCGCCCAGACTGGTGGCTACATCGTCGGCCGAAAAGATTTGGTTCACCGGGCTGCCAGCCGCCTTTTTGCCCCGGGGATCAGCGATTCGGAAGGTCCAACCTTGAACAGTCTGCACGAGTTCTTTGAAGGCTTTTTCCTGGCGCCAAACGTGACTGGGGAAGCCATCAAGGGGATGATCTATTCTGCAGCCTTGATGGAAAAATTGGGCTTTGACGTGTCTCCAAGATGGGATGCACCGCGGACTGACTTAATTGAATTGATCACTTTTAACGACAAGGAAAAGATGATCAAGTTCTGCCAAGAAGTGCAAAAGAACTCTCCAGTTGACTCCTTCGTAACGCCAATTCCAAGCCACATGCGGGGCTATGAAGACGAAGTCATCATGGCCGGCGGGACCTTTGTGTCTGGTTCCACGGTAGAATTCTCAGCCGATGGCCCAATTCGTCCGCCATACGCTGTTTACATGCAGGGGGGCTTGACTTACGCCCACGACAAGATTGCGGTAACTAACGCAGTTAAGGCAACCTTGTTTGACAAGTAAAACTTTTAATTAAAAAAGACCAAGTAACTCTTAACTGAGATACTTGGTCTTTTGCTTTTGAATAGTGTTAATCTGGTACGAAATGTTGTACAATATTAAGTACAGAAAGGATTGGTGATTTTCATGACACATGCCGCTACTCAAAGCGACTTTAGAGAACATTTAAAGGATTACCTTGATCAAGTTAATGAAGATAACGAAATTGTCTATATCGCTCGTTCTAACCGCAGATCTGTAGCTGTTGTGGATCAAGAGCAGCTGTATTGGATGGAGAAAGCAATCAAGGCCAGAAAAGAGTCCCTAGATTACGCAATCGCAAATGATAAAATGGTTCGAAGCGGTTTGTTGCCAGATGACAAAATCGTCGAATCAAACGATGACTATTGGGGGCAGTTTTAACTAATGGCGTGCTTGTTTTTTAAACCTCGTCAAACTTTTGACTACGACCTAAGGCGCTTAGCGAGGATCGATCGGACGATAGTCTCTGAAATTCGTGAAGCAATTGAAATCTTGCTCGATGGCCAGGAACTTCCCAAGGAATTTAATGACCATGCTTTGACCCGAAAGTACGAAGGGTATCGTGAATTTCATTTACGGGATACGCCTAAAGGTAAGCAGCCTAGTGAACTCAATGACGTTGTAGTTATCTATACTGTAGACAATCAAAATTTAACTTTAATTGCTGTAAGGGCTGGTGCTCATTCTGAGCTTTTTTCAGGCAGCAACAACTCAAGAAAGTACCGAAAGAAGCAAAAGACCAAGTAACTCTTAACTGAGATACTTGGTCTTTTATATTTTTTGTTCTGCTGTCAGCTTATTCCGGAATCACTTCGGCATAAACGACGCCGTCTTTTTGGTAGACGCCCTGGATTTCCGGGTCAAAGCCTGGAAATTTCTGGGCACAGGTCAAGAGCAGGTCAAAGTAGTCAGCGTCGAGCTGCTGCCACTTTTCTCCAGGAGCCACGATGAAGACGCCTGGTGGGTAAGGCAGGGCCCCTTCTAAGGCAGTGCGGCCAACCAGGTCTTTGAGCTCTACCAATTCGGAATCGCCCTTGACGAAGCGGCGGTCGGCTTCTTTTGGCGTCATCTGGTAATTTTGGAAAGTCGGCTTCAAGAAGAGGGCCTTTTGCAGGTCAAAAATCTTTCCGTCTCGGTAGAACTGGTGGATTTCCTGGCAGAGCTGGTAGAGGGTGTAGCCCTCATACCGGTCTGGGAATTCCTGAACTAGTTCTGGCATGATATCCTTAAGCGGCTTTTTAGCCAGGTAAGCTTCTTCAAAGTCCATCAAGGCGTTAAAGAGCCCGTTCATGTCGACTTCGCTTTCACCTGGCGTGAGCAGATACAGGGTGGAGTAGCTGTCTGACTTTTCAGGGATGATGTGCTTTTCGTGGAGATACCGTTCAACCACCGTGCCTGGCAAGCCTTCTTCGTTGAAAGTGCTGCTTGCCAGGTCGATCCCCGGCGTCATCAAGGTTACCTTGACGGGGCTGAGCATGATCTCACCTTTGGCGATCTGGTTAAAGCCGTGCCAGGCATCACTTGGGTCCAGCATCCAGGCAGCTGGGTCGTGGGCTAATTCCTCAGTTGGGATGTCAGCCCACTTTTGTCCGTGAACAGTTGGCGGAACCAGCGGCTTAAAGAGCTTGCTGTTTTTAATAAGCTTTTTTCTAAACTCGATGCCCAGCTTGACCGTTTCGTCCCACCAAGTGTTCACGGCAGGAGAAGCCGCCATGGCGGCGTTAGCCACCATCGAAGCGTAAACCGGGTAAGAATATGACGTCGTTACGTACTTCATGTAGGCGTGGTTAAAGTGCTTGTGGTCAACGTAGCGCTTTTGCCCCTTGAGGTGGCTGTCCTTTTTCAAAATTTGGGAAGCCTGGCCTACACCGGCTTGCTGCTTGTGGACGGACTGGGTGATCAAGATGCCAGGATCATCTGGCCTGTAGGTCTGCTGGAGGGGGGACAGGGGCCGCAGGACGTCGACAAACTGCTCGTAGCCGCCCCAGGCGCAGTCAAAGAGGATGTAGTCGCAGAGCTTGCCCAATTTTTCTAAAAGAAGCTTGGCGTCATAAAAAATCCCGTCGAAGGTTTCCAGCTGCAAGACGGCCAAGCGGAAGGGCCGGTCGAGCTTGGCTTTTTCGGGATCGACCTTGGCGATTTCAGCTCTGATGTAGTTTTCATCTAAGGCCTTTGCCGTTAAGGGTCCGATTAAGCCGTCGGCGTTGCGGTCAGTTGGCAGGTAAACGGGTTTGGCACCGGTCATGACCAGGGCGGAGTTGTAGATGGACTTGTGGTTGTTGCGGTCAAAAAGGACCAGATCGCCTTCGTCCAAAAGGGCAGTGGTACAGATGGTGTTGGCGCTGGTTGTCCCGTTGGTGCAGAAGTAGACCTTGTCGGCGTTGAAGGCTTTAGCAGCCTGTTGCTCAGCGTCAAGTGGTGATCCCGTATGGTTCATCATGTCGCCGAGTTCAGTTACGCAGTCAGAGGTGTCGGCTCTAAAGTAGTTGTCGCCGAAAAAGTTCCGCAGAACCTTGCCGGCCGGGTGGCGGTCGTAAAAGCGGCCGTTGTGGTGGCCAGGCGTATCAAAGACTAGGTCGTCTTGGTCAGCATAGTTGACCAGGCCAAGGAGGAATGGGGGAACGATTGCTGTTTCATAGCGGCTAGCAGCATCTGCGATTTCTTTTTGACTTTGCCCCCTGTATTCAACTAAGGGCAAATCGAGCTGGAGGGCGTCTTTAAAGGTTTGGTAGAGGCCTTTTGACCGGGAGTCGTTGGGGTCAACGATGACAGCAGCTAGGTCAGCTGGGTCAATTTTCTCTGATAATTCGACCTTAGGCCAAGCAGCCGGCAGGTAAGGAAAAAGTTCCTTTTTAGCAGCAATTGATAAGTAATGCATATTGGTTTCCTTTCTCAGGCTTGATGATTCTTATTATACAAGTTTTGATAATTAACACAACTAGCGGAAGCGGTTACTAAAATTGCTTGAAAAAGTTCTAGCATTTTTTCACGCAGGGTAATAAAATTAAATTTATAGTTTTCTTAATTTTTGGCAAAGAAGGAAGTGAAAGCGTGAATTTAAGCACTTACTGGTTCTTGAAGCGGAAAAATAAGCCCCCGTGCCTGTGGCTGACCAAATTTGTCAGTTAAGCATAAGGAGTAAATTTTTTAATGATCGAAGATACTAGCAAAAAACACTACATGGCCTGGATGACCCTGGCCATGCTCGACTTTGTGACCATCATCCGTTTTGAGGATGTGTTCTACCCATACCAGAATCAGGGATTATCCGTTATTTTTTCCTGGATCTTCCTTTTGATCTGCTACCAACTGCCATATACCATGATCACTACCCAGCTGGGCCTGGCCTACAAGGACACTGAAGAAGGGGGCCTGGCTTCCTGGATTCGCCGCGGGACCGGCAGCGACGTCTTAGGTTACGCAACCAGCTGGATGTACTGGGCCCAGACCGTGCCCTACCTGGTTGACGTGTCCAACTCAATCATCGTCTCCATTTCCTGGATGATCCTGGGCAACAACACTTTAGGTAAGCACATGTCTCCCTTCATGTTCGGCCTTTTGACCTTTGTAATTATTTTGATCTTTATCTTATGCGAAAGTGCATATAAAAACTCCCTGGACCTTCTGTCCTTGATCGGGGGGATTGCCATGTTCGCCATGTCTGTAATCTTCGTGATCCTGATCATCTGGGCCCTTATGCATGGCGGGCACATCGCCACCAAGATGGAATGGTCCAGCTTTAAGCCAAACTTCAGTGTCCACTACTTCTCCACGACTGGCCTTTTAATCTTTGCCATGTCCGGGGCGGAATTGGCCGCACCTTATGTTACCCGGCTGAAGAACCCCCGCAAGGAATTCCCCAAGTCCATGTGGATGCTATTCGCCATGACGGTCTTTATGACCTTGACTGAAACTCTGGGTCTGGCAGTCCTCTTTGATGCTAAGCACATCCCGCACGACTTTAAGATGAATGGGGCTTTCTACGCCTTCCAGCTTTTGGGGGAAGAAGCTAACATGGGCAAGAGCCTCATGTACATGTACGCAATTGTCTGCCTTTTGAACTTCATGGCTGACTTGGCGGCCTTGATTGACGCGGCCAGCCGGGTCTTTGCCTCAGATACCTCTGAAAAGTACATGCCAAGCTGGCTCAGAAAGAAGAATAAGGATGGCCTGCCAGTCAACAGCTACATTTTGACTTGCTCCATCACCTTGTTCTTGCTGCTTTTGTCAGGGACCTTGCCGGAAATTAATGACATCTTCAACTGGCTCTTGAACTTGAACGGGATCGTGTCACCATACAAGACTTCCGTTGTCTTCTTAGCCTTCTTGGCCTTCCGCTACAAGCACAGTACTTTTGGCAAGGACGACTTCGTCTTTATCAGAAACCAAAAGGGTGCCTTGGCCGTTGGTTGGTGGTGTTTCATCTTCACCTTTATCTGCGCGACCATGGGCTTCTTGCCGCAAGACGTGGCTTTCAACACGCCGCAATGGGACAAGCAGCTATGGATGAACATCATTACGGTTATTGTCCTCTTCGGGACTGGTTTCTTACTGCCTTGGCTGCGGAAACTGGAACTCAAGAGACAAAAGGCTTAATTTTAGCAAAAGAAAAAGCGCCGAGAGGCGCTTTTTTAATGGAGCAATCGTGCTGGGTCCGCCAGGAAGAAGCCGGTCAAGTAGAGGATGACTAGAATTAGGGTGATGGCGGTGACTAGTAAGATTATGTGGACTTTTTTGCTTAAGGCCTTGTCAAAGGCGTAAACCAGGGAGAAGCCAGCGATGATCATCAGCAGGCTGTCCACCATTAGGGGGATGATGTTGATTGACATTGTTTACCTCGATTCTGACCTATATTTTAATAAAAATTAGGCTAATCTGCAGATTTTTGATAAAGTAAAGTTAGCAATTTTCGCAACTTGCTAAGGAGACCTACAAATGAACAAGATTAAAGTTATGACCGTTTTTGGCACGAGACCAGAAGCCATCAAGATGGCGCCCCTGGTTTTGAAGCTGGAAAAAGACGACCGCTTCGAGCCGGTCACTGTCGTTACCGCCCAGCACCGGGAGATGCTGGACCAGGTGCTGGAGATTTTTAACATTCAGCCGGACTACGACTTAAACATCATGCACCAAAACCAGACCCTGGCCGACATCACGACCCGGGTGTTGACTGACTTGACCAAGATCATCCATGAGGAAAAGCCGGACCTGGTCCTGGTGCACGGCGACACGACTACTTCATTTGCAGCTAGCCTAGCCAGTTTTTATGAGCAAACGCCGCTGGGCCACGTGGAAGCTGGCCTGCGGACTTGGAATAAGTATTCGCCCTTCCCTGAAGAGATGAACCGGCAGTTGACCGACGTCTTGACTGATCTTTACTTTGCGCCAACGGCGGTGAGCCGGGAAAACTTGCTCAAGGAAAACCATGATGGCGAGAATATTTTTGTCACCGGCAATACCGCCATTGATGCTTTGAGCCAAACGGTGCAAGAGGACTACCACCACGAGGTTTTGGACAAGATCGGCGCCGGCAAGCGGATCATCTTGGTCACCATGCACCGGCGGGAGAACCAAGGCGAGCCGATGCGGCGCGTCTTTAAGGTGATGAAGGACGTCGTCGACCAGCAAGATAACGTGGAAATCATCTATCCGGTTCACTTGTCCCCGCGCGTGCAGGCAGTGGCCAAGGAGGTCCTGGGCGGCGATCCGCGGATTCACCTGATTCAGCCGCTGGACGTGGTGGATTTCCACAATTTGGCCAAAAGAAGCTACTTCATCATGACTGACTCTGGCGGCGTGCAGGAAGAGGCGCCGTCTCTAGGCAAGCCGGTTTTGGTCTTGCGCGATACGACCGAGCGGCCAGAAGGGGTGGCGGCCGGCACCTTGAAGCTGGTGGGGACGGAGGAAGAGTCCGTTCGCTCCAGCATGCTGGAACTTTTGACTGACCAGGCCGCCTATGACCGGATGGCCGAGGCCAAGAACCCATACGGCGACGGGCATGCCAGCCAGCGGATTTTAGACGACATCGCCTGGTATTTTAGCGGCAAGCAGGGCGAGAAGCCGGCAGATTTTAAGTAAGTTAGGTAGTGGGATCCCCCGACATTGTGTCGGGGGATCCTTTTTGGGTGTGGGGCGGTGGCGCGTTGCCCAGTTGACACTATTTTGGGCCGAAACCTGGTTCATACGAGATAAATTCGTGTCCAAGCACTTGTCTACACGACTGGTCAGTGATATCTGCCCCCAAAGTATGTCAACCGATTGGATTTTTGTCAAAAATTGCCCCCAAAGTATGTCAACCAAGTCTGGTTGAGTCAACTTGGGGGCGAAAAACGACAAAACCGAGCCCGGTTGAGTCAAATCGGGGGCAAAAAACGGTAAAAGTGAGTCCGGTTGAGTCAAGTTGGGGGCGAAAAACGGTAAAAGCGAGCTCGGTTGAGTCAACTTGGGGGCAAAAAACGATAAAAACGAGCCCGGTTGAGTCAAGTTGGGGGCGAAAAATTGGAAAAATGGGTCTGGTTGAGTCAACTTGGGGGCGAAAAACGTCAAAAACGAGTCCGGTTGAGTCAACTTGGGGGCGAAAAACGTCAAAAACGAGTCCGGTTGAGTCAACTTGGGGGCGGGATGCACACAGATTGACTCAAGTAAACAAGGATATGACACAAAATTTACTCAACTACACGCCTTTTTGGAAAAAGTGCGCACACAATCATACTCAAGTAAGCAAAACTGTGGCCCAAAATTTACTCAACTGGCAGCAGGTCGGGGCGAGTTGAGTAAGATCGTGTGCGGCTTTTTTCTTACTTGAGTAACTTTGTGAGCAGCCATTTCGTTAGTTGACATAGTTTTTGTGCGCGGACTGGTACCGGTTGAGTAAGTTTATGAGCAGCTACAACATCAGTTGACTCATTTTTGTGCAAAAAAGGGTTGCATACCCGCGCTGCCGCACCCAACTAAAAAACACCGAATCATTTCGATTCGGTGTTTTTCTTTAGCCGGTCATGTACGCGCTTCATTATGCTGCGCTCCTGTTTTTCAAAGACTGACTTGGTCGTCAGATAGTTAAAGATCCCAACCAGCACCTGGTCGATAATCTTGACAATCAAGGCATCCCAGTGCAGTAGCGACAGCCCGACCCACATGATCAGGGTGTCGGGGATCAAGCTGATGATCCGGTAGGTAAAAAAGCTGGCTAGCTTTTGCCAGATATTGTGGTCATGGTCGACATTGCTGGTGAACACGGCCTTGTGGTTGAACCAGAAGGAGGCCAGGTTCGAGATGATAAAGGCCACCGTGTTATCGATGACCAAAACCGTGTGCAAGACGTCATGCATGAACATGAAGACCACGGTATTGATTAAAGCGGCAACGAAGCCGAAGAACATGTAGACCCAGAGGTTTCTGTGTCTTTTAAAAATCTTCCGGCCCAGCGCTCGTCTTCTTTTCGTAGAATTATCCATTTAATTTGTTTGCTAGTTCCTCAGCAGCTTGGTCAATGCGATCGATATCTTCATCAGTTGGGGCATTTTCAACCGTCAAAGGAGCGATTAGTTCCTTGGCTCCGCAAGCCAGGAAGGCCTTCTCAAAGTCGAAGACGTTTTCGCAGTAGTGTTCCTTGTAAGTCTTGTCCCCAGACCCCATCACGGCAAAGTACTTGCCGCTTAAGTCCAGCTGCTTGAGCTGCTCATAAAAGTCGACCAGCTCATCGGTCATGGCGCCTTCCCCGTAGGTGTAGGTTACCAAAACGCAGAGGTCGCTGTCTAAGTAGTCGCTAGCGTCGGTAAAGCTGACGTCAGACGTATCAACGTCCAAGCCGGCATCTAGCAAGTCCTCTTCCAGGATTTCAGCCATATCTTCATCATTGCCGGTCATGCTGGCAAAAACGATTTTCGCTCTCATGAATGTTCTCCCCTAAAAAAATTTACTAGAACATTATACACGATTTCCCGAAACTTGGCGAATCAATTGCGCTCGCGTCTTTAGGATTTAGGGAAAAACGGTTATAATTGGTAAGTAAGTAAAATTCATTACGAAAGGAAAAAATTAAATTGATTACCATTAAATCAGTTCGTGAATTAAAAGGTATGCAAGCTTCAGGTCACTTATTGGCCACCATGTTTGAAGGCTTGCGCGACGTGATTAAGCCAGGCATCTCCACCTGGGACATTGAAGAATTTTGCCAAGAATTTGTTTCTAGCCGGGGCGGTCGTCTGTCAGAACAAGGCTTTGAAGGCTACAAGTACGGCACCTGCATTTCCGTTAACGATGAAATTGCCCACAACATCCCTCGCAAGAACGTCTTCTTAAAAGAAGGCGACCTGGTTAAGGTTGACGTGACCTGCAACTTGAACGGCTATGAATCAGACTCCTGCACCACTTATGGCGTTGGCAAGATTTCTGAAGAAGACCAGCACTTGATGGACGTAACCAAGAAGGCCATGTACCTGGGGATCGACCAAGCCGTTTTGGGCAACCGGATCGGCGACATCGGCGCTGCTATTCAGCACTATGTTGAAGATGAAGAAGGCTACGGCGACGTTCGGGAACTGATCGGCCACGGCATCCAGCCATCCATCCACGAAGACCCAGAAGTGCCTCACTGGGGCAAGGCGGGACACGGCCTGCGCTTAAGAGAAGGCATGACCATCACGGTTGAACCAATGGTCGAAGCAGGGGGCGATTGGCACATTTTGCAAAAGACCGTTGACGATCCAAACGACGACTGGGTCTTCTACGCAACGCCAGATGGCTCTAAGTCCGCCCAATTTGAACACACCTTTGCCATCACCAAGGACGGTCCAAAAATCTTCACCTTGCAAGAACCATACGATGGTCTAGAGAAGTACATCCCACACTTTGACGAAATGGATGACTAAGTAAATGAGGGGAAAAATTGAAAAAGGACAAAGGCACGTAGCCGAGTTCTTTAAAACCCTGTCAGCCGTCATTTCACAGGGGGAAATTTTTCAAAGCTCCATCGTCATTGCCTACTACATCCTGTTTTCAATTTTTCCAATCATCATTATTATCGGGAATGTCTTGCCGCTGTTTAAGATTGACACGGCCCCGATTGCCGAGTACCTGACCTTGATGCTGCCAAGCGACGTGACCCACTACGTGATCCCTATCGTCGAAACCCTGCTTAAGTCCCAATCGACTGGCTACATTTCCTTCGGTGTGATCGTGGCGGTTTGGTCCATGTCCAGCATGGTCAATGCCATCCGCGTCGCCATGAACCGCCTTTACGGGGTGCACAATACGGAGCTAAAACTGGGCTTTTGGCACTTTATCTGGAACCGGACCCTGACCGTGGTCTTCAGCGCCTTGATGGTGACCATGTTTATCGCCTTGGCCCTGGTCTTGATGTTTGGGCAGGATCTCTTGAACATGGTCAGACCCTTTTTGAAATTTTCAACGGCCTGGATCGACCAGCTCTTCAGCTACCGCTGGCTGGTTTTATTGGTCTTAATGTTGATCAGCGTGATGTATCTTAACTGGATCGTGCCCAATGTCCGCTTTAAAAAGGCAATCTTGCCGGGGACGATTACGACGGTGGCCGGCTGGGAAGCCTTATCCTACCTGTTTTCCTTCTATTTAAAAAATTTCCCGGTCACTTGGGAAAATTATGGAATCGTTGGGACTTTTATCATTTTTATGCTTTGGTTAAACCTCTTGGCGATTTTGCTCTTGGTAGGAACCGCTGTCAACGTCACGATCGACCAGCTCAGGTATGGCAAGACAACCTATTCTAGCGGGCCTTTGGCCGAATATCTGGCTAAAAAGCGCAATGGCAAATTTTTGCCATAAAGAAAAAAGTCTAGAATAGGGACTTAGAATATGTTATTATACAAATGCATTGTATAAGGCTTTCATTTTTGCCGAAATTAAGAAAAGAGGATGTAAATCAATGAAAGTAAGAAAAGCGATTATCCCAGCTGCTGGCTTGGGGACGAGATTTTTGCCAGCAACCAAGGCTATGCCTAAGGAAATGCTGCCAATCGTCGACAAGCCAACCATTCAATTCATCGTTGAAGAAGCCATGGCTTCCGGCATTGAAGACATTTTGATCATCACTGGCCGGAGCAAGCGGTCAATCGAAGACCACTTCGACTCAAACCCAGAATTGGAAGACAACTTGACCGAAAAGCACAAGGATGCGCTTCTCAAGTTAGTTCGCGAAACCACGGTTTCCAACATGAAGGTTAACCTGTACTTCACCCGTCAACCACACCCAGCAGGTCTTGGGGATGCCGTTAACCGGGCTAAGAGCTTTATCGCCGGCGAGCCATTCGTAGTTATGCTGGGCGATGACTTGATGAAGGACAAGGTGCCTTTGACCAAGCAATTGATCGACTGCTACGATGAAACCCACGCTTCAACCATCGCAGTTATGAAGGTGCCTCACGAAGAAGTTAACAAGTATGGTGTCATTGACCCAGCTGGGGAAACTGCACCAGACCTGTACAACGTTAACACCTTCGTAGAAAAGCCAGACATTGACAAGGCTCCATCAGACCTGGCCATCATCGGCCGCTACCTGTTGACGCCAGAAATTTTTGACATGCTGGACAAGCAAAAGCCAGGTGCTGGCGGCGAAATCCAACTGACTGACGCCATCGACGCCTTGAACAAGACTCAGCGCGTCTTCGCCCATGAATTCAAGGGTGAGCGCTTTGACGTCGGCAACAAGGAAGGCTACATGGAAACGTCCATCCAATACGGCTTGGAACACCCAGAAACCAAGGATGAACTGCGCAAGTACATCATTGAACTTGGCAAGAAGCTGGAAGCTGAAGGCAAGAAGGCTGCTCCTAAGAAGTAATTCTAGCTAATTAAAAAACTCCGAATCACTGATTCGGAGTTTTTCTATTTACACAAAAGCCGCCCCTTGGCCGCCTGGATCTGGACCCCGTAGATCGGGACTTCTTGGCCGTCTGCTAAAAAGCGGAGAGGGATGTCCTGGCTGCCCCTTCCTAGGAGCCTTTTTAAATGGCCCAGGGTGAGGGGCTTGTGGCCGGTTGTCAGTTGGCAGGATTCCCGCGCTAGGGTCACCTTGCTGAGGGGAATTTCTTGGTCGCCAGCGGCTAAAAAGAGGGCGTTTCTGTCGTCCAGGTTGGTTAAAAGCTGCATGAAGTCAGTCAGCTGCATGGTGGTCTCCTTTCTTTTTTGAGTTTTTATATTTAAAAAGTTAAGATTTTCTAAAGATTCTTTTATTTCCTATACGCGTATAGAATTCAATAGCTTTTTCCTGTGCTAAACTATGCAAGTTAAATTTCGTAAAGGAGAAAGCTCTTGGCTAAAGGAAATAATTCAGGAAAAAAGTTCAATAAAAAGCGGGTCATCAAGTGGGTCACGGGAATCGCGGTCTTCTTAGTTCTCGTCTTTATAGGGGCGGGCTGCTACTTTTTCAACATGGCCATCGTGCCGGGGCAAAAGTCCTTCGTGTCAAACGGGACCGTTGCCATCAAGAAGTCCGATCCTCTCTACAAGGAAAAGATGTGGTACAAGAGGGTTAAGAAGCAGACCTGGACTGAGACCTCTGCTAAGAATAATTATCGCCTGGTTGCCAATTATCTTCCAGCCAAAAAGACCAAAAAGACCGTCATTATCCTGCACGGCTACATGTCCAACAAGGAAAACATGGGGGCCTACGCCCAGCTGTTTCACTCTTTAGGCTACAATGTCCTTTTGCCTGATGCCGAAGGGCACGGACAAAGCCAGGGCAAGTACGTGGGCTATGGCTGGCTGGAAAAGGCTGACGTGAAAAAGTGTGCCCAGCAGGTTGTAAGGAAAAATGGCAAGAGCAGCCAGATCGTGATCTTCGGCGTGTCCATGGGCGGGGCCACGACCATGATGACGGCGGGGCTGAAACTGCCGAGCCAGGTCAAGGCCTTTATCGAGGACTGCGGCTATACCAGTGCCAAAAACGAAATTGAGCATGAAGCCAAGGTCCTCTACAATATGCCGGCCTTCCCGCGTTTTCCGCTGGTGGAAATCTTGAGCGGGATCACCAAGTTAAAAGCTGGCTACTTTTTAGGCGAGGCCTCTAGTAGGAGCCAATTAAAGAAAAACACCAAGCCCATGCTCTTCATCCACGGCAGCAAGGATACCTTTGTCCCAACCTCCATGGTGTATAAAAATTACCGAGCTACGAATGGGCCTAAGCAGCTCTTGATCGTCAAAGGCGCCGTCCACGCCAAGTCGATCGAGAAGAATCATCAGCTTTATAGCAAAACCGTCCGTAAATTTTTAGCCAAATACGTCAAATAAGCGCTTGCAAGCGTTTCCAGGTGGTGCTATACTAGAAATTGTGGAAGAGGTAGAAAACAACTGAACAGAAGTTTTTATCTCCAGATTGTAATTATTATTCGCTGTCTCTCTTACTGAGACCGTAAAAGGCTTGAGGTTCTGAGCCAAGCGGCGGGCCGTTTTAAGTAGTTCATACGCTAGCACGTAAAACTCAAACAGGCTTTTGTTAATAAACATCTATCGGGCCTAGTCCTTGGCTATTCTTAAAATTGAATATCGTGACTATTAATTTGATGAGCTACCTCATCCACTTGGAAGGCTGCCAAAGGCGCAGCTTAAAGGCGAGAAGATTTGATCTTCTCGCCTTTTCTAATGGATTAGAATTTTCACAAAAAGCTACTTGCGTAAAGTCAACTTGGCAATGCACTCGCAACGCGGCGTTTGCGGCAGCATGTCGACGTTTTCGATGACGCGGACGTCGTAGGCTTCAGTTAAGAGCACTAAGTCCTGAGCCAAAGTGGATGGATTGCAGGAGATGTAGACGAAGCTTTCTGGCTTTACGTCTAACAGGGTCTTGATCAAGGACTTGGCCAAACCGGTTCTTGGCGGGTCTACGATCAGGGCATCGATCTTAACGCCGTCATTTTTCAGCTGCGGCAAGACGCGTTCAACGCTGCCTTGCAGGTAGCTGGCGTTATTCAGGTGGTTGAGGGAGACGTTGTTTTGGGCATCAACCACGGCTTCTGGGATGCTTTCGATCCCGATGACCTGCTTGACTTGGTCGGCGGCCAAGATCCCCAAGGTGCCGACGCCGGCATAGGCATCGATCAGGGTCATGTCTGGCGTTAAGGTCAAAAGCTTCAAGGCTTCTGAATACAGGGTCGCCGTTTGGACTGGATTCAGCTGGAAGAAGGCACGAGGACTCAAGCCAAACTTCTTGCCCATGATTTCTTCGGTGATCTGCTTTTTGCCCAAAAGCTTAGTGGTCTTGTTGCCCCAGACTTGTGGGTTCTGCCAGTCAGTTTCGTTTTGGAAGACGGAAACGACATGGTCCAGTTCAAAAATGGCATCCGCCAGCTTGAGCAGGTTTTCCAGCTTGTGGCCAACCGTGATCAGGGTTACCTGGATTTCCTTAGTGGCTTCAGACTGGCGGACAACCACGGTCTTGACCCCGTCGAACTTGCGCCGGCGGTTAGCAACGGGCACGTGCAGGCGGATGATCAGGTCGCGGATGGCCCGTTCGACCTTTTGGGTGTCCTCATTTTGGGTTGGCATCTCTGGCAGGTCGATCAATTCGTGAGAATTTGGGGCGTAAAGGCCCAAGGAAACCTTGTGGTTTTCCTTTTCGATCTGGTAAGAAGCCTTGTTGCGGTAGTGCCATTCACTTGGCGCTGGGATAGTCTTTTTCACCTTGTAGTTCTTGTAGCCCCGTGGGTGGTACTTTTCTAAGGCTGACAAAACATTGTCGCGCTTAAATTCCAGCTGGCCTTCATAACTCAGGTGAGCCAGTTCCAGCCCGCCAATTCTGGGGTCAACGCCTTTAGGGAAAGGTACTCTTTGAAGGCTAGCTTCTTTCACCCGGACCAGTTCACCTTCTAAGTATTGCGGGTGGTCGGTCACGATCTTGGCCACAACCACTTCGCCTGGCAAGGCGCCTGGGATGAAGATGATCTTGCGCTTGTAGTAGCCGATCCCTTCACCGTTGATGCCCAAGCGCTTGATGGTGATGATGACGTGCTTGTCGCCGTCGTCAAAGCGCTTGTTAGGTCTTTGTTGCTTGCCCCGATTAGGCCGCTTAAAGTTTTTAGAGCCCTGAGGCTTTCTAAAGTTGGTCTTTTTTTGCATGATAATTCTTTCTACAATAAACTCTAGCCAAAAATGCTAGCTAATAATGTTGACATCATATTATACCGACCTTTTGGGAAAAATAGCAAGATTTTCGCAAGGAAGTTGGCAATTTGCTAAGATAAAGGGGGACTGGATAGATAAAAAGAAATCGAAATACGATTGATGATCAAAAGAAAAACGAAAGTAAGGAGAAAAGGATGCCAATTATCACTAAAGTTAGTGCACAAAAGCGGCCAGGGCGGTACAATATTTTTTTGGACCAGGCATATGCCTTTTCAGTTGGTGAAAGAACCCTGGCTGAATTTGCCCTCTTTAAGGGTAAAGAAGTGGATGACGCCTTAAGAGCAGAAATTGAGGCCTTTGAAGCCAGCGCCCAGGCCCGGGACCTGGCAGCCAAGTATCTGTCCTACCAGCCCCGGACGGAAAAAGAAATTACAGATTACCTAATCAAGCGCGAGGTTGCGCCGGCTGCCGCTCAAAAAGCGACCAAGGAATTAAAGGACCTGGGCTACCTGGACGACCGGGTTTACGCGCAGCTTTTTGTCAAAAATAACCTGCAAGTGGGCAATTCTGGCCCTAAGGGCGTCAGCCGGGACCTGGCGAAAAAGGGCGTTGACCCCGTCATTATCGATGAAGCCATTAGCGAAGTCGACCAAGAGGCCTGGCTGGAAGTGGGCAAAAGACTGGTCAAGTCCCTCATGAACCAGCAGGGCAAGATCGCTAACCGGGAAGTCGTCACCAAGATGAAGGTCAAGCTGGTCAGCCACGGCTTTACTAGCGACCTGGCAGAAGCCATTGTCCAAGACTTTGACCTGGCTAGCCAAGATGCCCAGCAAGAGGCCCTGGCCAAGCAAGGGATCAAGGCTTATAAACGCTTTAGACGCTATGACGAGGCCACCCGCCGGCAGAAGATGCGGCAGTATCTCTATAGCCACGGCTTTAGCGGCGATGAAATCACGGCTTTTTTAAATGGCGAAATCGTGCCGTTAGAAGAGCTGGAAGAATATTGATTTGATAATAACTAGAAAAAACAGAAAGAAGATCACGATGGAAAAAGAAATCGCAGAATTAACCTTTATTGGCAAGGCTTACCCAGACAGCCTGATGGACGCTAACGCCAGCTTTGCTGGGTCCAACCAGGAACTGGAAAACGACCAAGTCTTCCAGGACTTTTTGGCAGAGCAGGGGTTAACTGACCAAAGAGCCTCCTTGATCGTCTTTGGGCCAGAAGACTTCATGTACTGGTACGGAGTGGTGACTGACCAAGACGTCGACCAGCCAAGCGGCCTGCTTAAGTTCCGCCTGCCAAGCGCCCGCGTGTTTGAAGCAGAAGAACAAACTAATGCGGCTTACTTTGACCTGCCCCTCAATTTTGAATTGCCGAAGTTTTTGGATGAAGCCGGAGACTTAGGCGCCAAGTTCCAAGCAGGCTTAGCTGACAGTCCTAATCCTTACATCCTGCGCCAGCTTGACTTAGGCAGCAAAAAACTGACCAAGAGTCTTTACCTCTAGGTCAGTTGGTAGATTGTATTGATAATTTTTTCAATCTTAATCGAAAAAGCTATTGCTGCTCTTTCTTCAGTTCGGCATCAATAGACAAATTGTCGTATTCGATGTAGGCTCCAAGGCAAGTCGAGATGAACATGATGAGGAGCACAAAGCCTGTTGACGTGCCGACGATCCAGTCAAGAGGCAAGAGCCAGCGGATGAAGATCGTCGCCAGGGTGCAGAGCACCAGGTCCAAGAAGAAGTTGGCGATTTCTAAGACTGGCCGTCTTCTGATGCTGAAAAAGCGCAAAAGCTGCTGCAAAAAGCTGTCATAAATGTCGCCGGCTAACAAATTAAGGGGCCGCTGGACCGTGGCCTTGATGGCCAGCATGATGATGGCGCCGGTCAAAGCCCCGACGAGCGTTCTGAAGGGATCGCTGGAGTGCAGGACTAAGGCGTTATAGCCAATCCCGATAATAGCCAGGCTGCAGATGTAGGGAATTAAGAGCAGGAAGACGAAGACTAGCATGATCCGTCTCATTTTCATGGGAAAACACCTCTTTCTATGGGGTATTTTATCATAAATGGGGCGGCCTTATGCTATAATAAATTTATTTAGATTTCACGAAAGAGAGTTAACGACAATGACCAGCGACCCTGCGACAGGCAACTTATTTGACAAATTGCGGAGCCATTTTGCTAATAACACTGAAGGCGGCAAGGAAGAACTCCAAGCCGAAATTGACCGTCTCCATGCGGACAAATATTTAACGGATACGGAATACTCCATGATTGAGGGCAGCATGGCCTTTCACGACAAGGTGGCCCGGGAAGTCATGGTGCCTAGAACCGACGCCTTCATGATCGACATTGAAGACGATCTGAGCGAAAACCTGGACGACATCCTGCGCCAGCCTTATTCCCGGATTCCGGTTTATAAGCAAGACAAGGACAAGATCGTTGGCGTCATCCACATTCGGACTATCTTGAGAGAGGCTAGACGGGTGGGCTTTGATCACCTGACCTATGATCGCCTGATTTCTGCGCCACTGTTTGCCCCAGAAACCATTGAGCTGGACGACTTGCTGGTGCAGATGCAGACCAGCCAGCAGCAGATCGCCATCTTGACCGACGAATACGGCGGGGTGACGGGGCTAGCCACCATCGAAGACCTGATCGAAGAAATCGTCGGCGACATCGATGATGAGGTCGACAAGGCCGAGGTTTTGGTGCGGCAGTTAACTGACCGGGAATTCGTGATCTACGGCAAGATGCCGCTAGATGACTTTAATGAGCGCTTTGGCACGGACATCGAAATGGAAGACGTCGACACGGTGGCGGGCTACATGATCACCAAGTTAGGCGTGATCCCGAGCCGGGGCGAGCACTTAGAGGTGCCGCTAGACAACGGCATGGTTTTGTCAACTAGAAGGATGCGGGGGTCAAGACTGTTAACGATCCTCTTGACATTGCCTGAAGAAACAAGCGAGGAAGAAACGGAAGAATAATGAACAAAGAATTAGCTGATAAGGTAAAGACGAGAAGAACTTTTGCGATTATTTCCCACCCCGACGCCGGTAAGACGACGATTACGGAACAACTTTTGCTCCTCGGTGGGGTTATCCGGAGCGCCGGGACGGTTAAGGCCCGGAAGACTGGCAACTACGCCACTAGTGACTGGATGGAAATCGAAAAAAAGCGTGGTATCTCAGTTACTTCATCCGTGATGCAATTTGAATATGAAGGCAAGCGGATCAACATCTTGGACACCCCAGGTCACCAGGACTTCTCAGAAGACACCTACCGGACCTTGATGGCCGTTGACGCCGCCGTCATGGTCATCGACTCGGCCCGCGGTATCGAACCGCAGACCAAGAAGCTCTTCAAGGTTGTCCGCCAAAGAGGGATTCCAGTCTTCACCTTCATGAACAAGCTGGACCGGGATGGCCGGGAACCCCTTGACTTAGTTGCGGAACTGGAAGATGTCTTGGGCATCGAAGGCGTGGCCATGAACTGGCCAATCGGCATGGGGCAAACCATGAGAGGCCTTTACGACATTGCCAACCAGCGAATCGAGCTCTACCACCCAGAAGAAGGGGAGGACAAGTTTATTCCCCTGGTAGATGGTAAGGTGCCAGAAGACAACCCAATGGCCCAAGACCCGCAATACCAAGACACCTTGGGCGAAATCGAGCTGCTAGAAGGGGCCGGGGCGGAATTTGACAAGGAAGCCGTTTTAGCCGGTGAACAAACCCCAGTCTTCTTTGGCTCAGCCTTGACCAACTTTGGGGTCGAAACCTTCTTGAAGAGCTTCGTTGACTTAGCGCCGGCACCAAGCGATCACACCGTTAACGGGGATGAAGACCTGGCACCAGATGATGACGAATTCTCTGGCTTTGTCTTCAAGATCCAGGCTAACATGAACCCCCAGCACCGGGACCGGATTGCCTTTGTCCGGGTCTGCAGCGGGGAATTTAGCAGAGGGCTTGACGTTACCTTGGCCAGAACTGGTAAGCCAGTCCGTTTGAACAATGCCGTTGAATTTGAATCCAGTTCTAGAGTCCAAGTTTCTGAAGCCGTTGCCGGCGACATCGTCGGGCTCTACGACACGGGCAACTTCCAAATTGGCGACAGCATCTACGCCGGCAAGCGCAAGCTGGAATTCCCAGCCCTGCCAGAATTTACCCCAGAACTCTTCATGCGGGTTTCTCCAAAGAACGTCATGAAGCAAAAGTCCTTCCATAAGGGGATGAACCAGCTGGTGCAAGAAGGTGCCGTGCAGCTTTACCGCAACTACCAAACCGACGACTACATCTTGGGTGCGGTTGGGCAATTGCAGTTTGAAGTCTTCCAGTACCGGATGAAGAACGAATACAATTCTGAAGTTGAAATGACCTCGATCGGTCACCGGGTAGCCCGCTGGATCAAGCCAGAGGATCTAGATCCGAAGATGTCTTCCAGCCGGAACCTCTTGGTTAAGGACCGGTTTGGCAACCCACTCTTCCTCTTTGAAAATGCCTTTGCTGAACGCTGGTTCCATGACAAGTACCCAGACGTGACTTTGACGGAAAAGCTGTAAAAGCGAATATGGAATAATTCAAAAAATACAAGCAAGAAAAAGATCTCAGCTACTTAGCTGAGATCTTTTTTGATATCGATCACATATTGTGATGATAATTTATGTCTTAATGTTTAAACATTGGTAGAGTTTGATTTTAAGTTGCAAGTCTAGCAGTTCATTTCTGAAGCTGACTTAGGATTCTTCTTTTGGATGAAGTAGTAGACCAGGTCAACGATTGACTGGGCAAACATGGTCCCGGCCATAAAGTACATGGCTATCATCATTTGGTTGGTAAAGGTGTAGTAGAAAGTCAGGGCATAGAGGATGACCCACAAAACTTTCAAGAAGAGGTTGTTGTTCATCATGATGGGTACCTCCTAGTGGCTAGCGCCAGAACTGCTGTCAACATGGCCGTGTTCAGCACTTTCATGGCCGCGGTGACCATGTGAAGCAGCGCTAACGGCTTCAACCAAGCGGCGGCTTTGTTCTGCTTCTGCCTTATGGAAGGCGCAGCCCATGTCCATTTCTTCTACGTCCATCCCTGGCATGAAGACTTCGCCTGGTTCAACGCCCATTTCGCTAGCAAAGGCGTTGGTGATGGTTTCCATGTCCATCAGCTTGTATTCCTTGTCTGGGTCTTTTGGATCAACGATCTTGATTTGGGCCATCATCCCGGCATCTTCGTGTTCGATGATGTGGCAGTGGTACATGAAGACGCCAGGGTTTTGGAAGTAGACCTTGAGGCGGACGGTTTCACCAGGCCCAACTTCCACCGTGTCCTTGTAGACGTTGATTTCGTTAGGGTTTGGCTTTTGGCCATTTCTTGACACTACCAAGAAGTGGGCGCCGTGGATGTGGAAGGGGTGAAGCATCCCGGCAGCTGAAGAGTTGGTGTTGGTGATGTCCCAGTATTCAACTGAGTTCAGTTCTTGCTCCATGTCGATTCTTTCCATGGAGAAGCGCAGGCCATTGATCTTGTCGTGGTCGTCCATGGTGACGTGGCGAACCGGCATATCTGGGTTTACGTCTGGATCCTCTGGCGTAAAGATGTTAAAAGGCAGTTCCTTATCGTCTGCATCAGTGTGAGCAAATTCATGGATGCGGAATTCCACCAGCTTGAAGTCGTCGGTGTAAAGGGCAACAGTGTCGCCTGGCTTAAAGTCCTTGAAGTCAACGATGACTTGCTGTCTTTCGCCTGGCCCGATGAGCAGCTTTTTAACATCGATCGGGTGTCTCAAGAAGGAATCATCGCCGCCGATTTGGGTCATGGTGAGGTCATGCTCAAAGTGCAGGCGCCATTCCCGGCGGTCAGACCCGCCTAAAAATAGCAGGCGGACTTTTCTAGTTGTGACGTCGACAAAAGGCTTCACAGCCCCGTTGATCAGCGGCACTTCGCCAAAGACGCCCATTGGGTCGTAGTCTTGCCGGTAGTCCAGTTGGTTGTCGTGGAAGGTCCGGTCCTGGAGGATGATTGGAAATTCATCAACGCCGTAGTTCTTAGGAATTGGAAGTCTAGCTTCGTTGTCGTCAGTAACCACAACCCCCATAGCTAGGCCCATCCAGACCTGCATGGCCGTTGATGGGCATGGGTGGGCGTGAAGCCAGGTTAAGGCAGCTGGCTGCTTGACCGTAAACTCAATATCCTTTTCTTCGCCTGGGTAAACAGGGGCGTGGCAGCCGCCGTCAGTGATCGGGCCTGGCACTTCCATGCCGTGCCAGTGGAAGGAAGTCAAAACTGGCAGGCTGTTTTTCAAATGGACGTGGACGCGCTGGCCAGTCTTGACCACCATGGTTTGGCCGAGCAGCGGTGCATTGTAGCCCCAAGTCGTGGTCTTTTTGCCTGGCAAGATTTGGCTTTCGCCGACTTGAGCCTCAATGGTGTAGTAGATATCGTTGCCTTCAAGCTTGTCTGGCTTTAAAACTGGCGGAACCGGTAATGGAGCAGCTTCTACGCCTTCCGGGATGCTGAGGGGCTTGTAGCCCATGTGTTCCTTATCAAAATCGTGTTCAGAATAAAAGTAGTTTTCATAAACTGTCATCGTTATTCCTCCTTTTTTAACCGACAGTTTGCGTTACTTGTTAAGCGCTTTCCAGTGCTTGCAGTTATTATAGAATTCCCAACTAATCAGAAAATTGACATAGATCAATTTTTGGGATTTTTTCTATAAAAAAATAGGTGAAATGCAAATTTACCAAAAAATCCGGTAAAATTTGGCAAAAATAAAAAGAGCCATGAGGCTCTTTACGTTACTTGATAAAGTTGTTACTTGTTTTCTTACTTGTCAACGTGGATTTCGACAACGTGACGGGTCTGGTCGACCGTCAATTGGTAGCTGCCCCGGTCAGGAATCAGGCGTTTAATCACAAATTCAAGTTCTTCTTCACGGACCTTGCGGTGGTGATTTTCTAAAACGATACCGATGGCAATCGGACTTTCGGTGTAAACGACAGTGGTATTTCCTAAAGAGTAGACTTTAACGTAGTTGACGGCGGTCGTGTTCAACTGGCTGTGAACCAAATCAGCGTAACTATTGGTAACATCAATTAAGTGCATAAAACTTCACCCTTTTCTATTTGTCTCTAATATTCCTCTCAATTTCATTATAACGCATTGAGTAAAAAAACAAGGCTTCTTTTTGCAAGAAGTCTTGTTTTTTCTATTTTCTTTAAAATTTAGATAGAAATTAAATTTTAGCTAAAAAACTAATTTTCACTAGTGCTGGTTTGTTCCACTGGCAGGGCAGGAGCAGCTTCAGAAATCACGATTTCTTGGTCCTTGACGTCAGCTACTAAGTTCTTGGCCTCGGTGTGGTCCAGCTTGTAGTCAGCCACCTTGTCTTCGATTTCTTCTTGGATGATCCGGCGAAGTGGCCGAGCGCCCATTTCTGGGTCGTAGCCTTCATCAACCAATTTTTCCTTAGCAGCGTCTGAAACTTCAATGTGGAGGCCTTGGTCAGCGACCATAGAGTTGGTCTTAGCCAGCATCAAGGAAACGATCTGCAAGAGATTTTCCTTGGTGAGTGGGTGGAACTGGATGATGTCGTCAAACCGGTTCAAAAATTCTGGCTTGAAGTATTGGCTCATTACCTTGCGGGTTTCTTCAGCTTCGTTGTGGCTATTTTCAGCAGCAAAGCCGACGCTCGCCGTCTTGATCCCTTGACCGGCGTTTGAGGTCATGATGATGATTGTGTCCTTGAAGGAAACGGTCCGGCCTTGCGAGTCAGTCAAGCGGCCATCATCCATGATTTGGAGGAAGAGGTTCAAAACGTCTGGGTGGGCCTTTTCCACTTCGTCCAAGAGGATCAGGCTGTATGGGTTGTGGCGAACGCGCTCAGTTAATTGACCAGCTTCTTCGTAGCCGACATAGCCAGGAGCAGACCCAATCAATTTTGATACTGAGTATTGTTCCATGAATTCTGACATGTCAAAGCGGATCATGGCGTCTTCTGAGCCAAACATCTTGAGGGCCAACTGCTTAGCCAATTCGGTCTTGCCGACCCCGGTTGGGCCAACGAAGAGGAAGGAGCCGATTGGCCGGCCAGACTTGTTAAAGCCGATCCGGTTTCTGCGAATAGCCCGGGCAACTTTTTCAACTGCTTCGTCTTGACCAATAACCTTGGCTTTCAGGTCGTCAGCCAGGTTGATCAATTGGTTTTCTTCTTGAGCCTGGATGTCGCCAACTGGGATGTTGGTCTTTTCTTCGACGATCTTGTCCATGACCTTGGCCGTGATGGTTGGGGTCTTGTCCGGATCAACGTTTTGGTCCTTCAGCTTTTCGTATTTTTCGATTTGGTCGCGATAGTAGGCTGCCTTTTCGTAGTCTTCGTTCTTTAAGGCATCCTGCTTCAGCTTTTCAGCAGCATCGATTCTCTCTTGCACCTTGGCCTTGTCGATATATGGAATGGTCAGGTTCATTCTGGAGCCAGCTTCGTCTAGCAGGTCGATGGCCTTGTCTGGCAAAAAGCGGTCCTGGATGTAGCGGGCTGAAAGCTTAACGGCGGCTTCGATGGCATCATCGGTGTAGTGAACGTGGTGGTAGTCTTCGTAGCGCTTTTGGATCCCCTTCAAGATCTTGATCGTTTCGTCAATGCTTGGTTCTTTAACTTCAACTGGTTGGAAGCGGCGAGCCAAGGCAGAGTCCTTTTCGATTTCGCGGAATTCCTTGATGGTCGTCGCGCCGACTAATTGCAGCTCGCCCCGGGCCAAGGCTGGCTTGATGATATTCCCTGCGTCCATCCCGCCTTCAGAATTGCCGGCGCCTACGATTTCGTGGATTTCGTCAATGAAGAGGATGATGTCGGGCTGGGTCTGCAGTTCTTTGATCAGCTGCTGCATTCTTTGCTCAAATTGTCCTCTGATCCCGGTCCCTTGGACCATGGAAACCATATTTAAGGAGATAATGCGTTTGTTTTGCAGCTTGGCTGGAACAGAGCCATCAACGATGTCTTGGGCCAAGCCTTCAACGACCGCAGTCTTACCAACCCCGGCTTCCCCAATCAAGACTGGGTTGTTCTTAGTCCGCCGGTTCAAGATTTCGATGACGCGAGCGATTTCCTTGTCCCGGCCAATAACGGGGTCAATCTTGCCCTTTTTAGCGAGGGCGGTTAAGTCGGTGCCGTATTGGGCTAAGAGGGATTGCCCGCCCTGGCCACCTTGGCCGCCTTGCCCGCCGCCAAAGTAGTTAGGGTTATTAGGATTGTTTGGATTGTTAGGATTATTGCCGTTATTGTTGCCGGCGCCTCCGCGATTTAAGGCATTGAATAAATCGTCGAAGTCGCCAAAAAAGTTATCGTTATTCATTTGATTACCTTGCTGATTCCTTAGTTCTTGATAGCATTGCTGGCACAGATCGATTTCTCGGTTTTCGCCATTGACTTTGGTGTAGAGGTGGATCGAAGCTGGCCGCTCATGGCAGTTTTGACACAACATTTTTATACCGCCTTTCATCTTATCTATGGTTAGATTATAGGATTAGCACTCGAATAAATCAAGTGCTAAGTCTCGGAAAAAGCGTTTTTTCTTTTAAAAAGTAAGTGAGACTTTTTCCTTACTAAAAAAGAAAAAATTGCGCTAAAATATTGGGCAGGAGGGACTTTATGGACTACATCAAGATTTTAGATCAGTTGGTTTCTGGAGAGCTGGCTGAATATCGGGTTGACCCCCAAGCCGACCGCGACGCTGCCTTTGGCTTCCAGCAGGCCTTGAGAAATTACGGCAAGAGCAAGAAAATCACTGGCAGAGCCGATCGAGGCGGGGTTGTCGTCTACACCTCGATCGATAATAAGCGGCCGTATTGATGAAAACATTTACAAATTAAGTGTCAATAACTTGGGATAATGTCCCGAAAA
>NZ_AZDU01000179.1 GCF_001434815.1 Lactobacillus equicursoris DSM 19284 = JCM 14600 = CIP 110162 | reverse complement strand
CGACACCGCCACCAACATTTTGGGTGCCATCATGGTCATCATCCTCGGCATCTACTTGATCCGTCAAGCGAAAAAGCACGTCGAAAAATAATCAAAAAAACAAGAAAACAAAATACGTTATAATAAATACATTGGATTAATTTCGCGTGAGGTTAAGAAGATGTATTTTATTATTGCCAATCCGGCCGCCCAGTCCGGGCAAAA
>NZ_AZDU01000178.1 GCF_001434815.1 Lactobacillus equicursoris DSM 19284 = JCM 14600 = CIP 110162 | reverse complement strand
GAGATCGGCTGTGAATTTGCTAACGCAAATTCTCGTTGCAATTGCCCCAGTGGCTTTGAAAGAAGCTATTGGTTGGGCGAAAGCACGAAAAAATAAAAAAAGACGTTAATTTAAATTAACGTCTAACCCCTATTTGCAATACTACTACATGAGCGAGGTACTGGCCGGTACCTTGCTCTTTTTTGCGTACATTTAGTATATCATA
>NZ_AZDU01000177.1 GCF_001434815.1 Lactobacillus equicursoris DSM 19284 = JCM 14600 = CIP 110162 | reverse complement strand
ATTAGATATTCAGTTTTCAACGTACAAGTTTGACCTTGCGGTCAATGGAGGCAAACGGGATCGAACCGATGACCTCCTGCTTGCAAAGCAGGTGCTCTCCCAGCTGAGCTATGCCCCCAAATTTATTAAGCTTTATAGATGTTACTCCATCTGGCCTTGAAATGCAAGTGCATTTCAATGGGCCTGGATGGACTTGAACCATCGAC
>NZ_AZDU01000176.1 GCF_001434815.1 Lactobacillus equicursoris DSM 19284 = JCM 14600 = CIP 110162 | reverse complement strand
TTAACGACCCCTGAAAAAGCGCGTCAATTTACGCTCGTTGATTCGGCGCTGACAGTACTTGATTGGCCGATGACCCAAGATCACGCTCATTTACGGATGAACTTAATTACTGGCTTATTAGACGATGCGGCTTACAATGTCGCGCGTAAGCAAACAAATCTGGCACTTTATGAACAAGGACGCGTATTTTTGAAACAAGCTAAAGC
>NZ_AZDU01000175.1 GCF_001434815.1 Lactobacillus equicursoris DSM 19284 = JCM 14600 = CIP 110162 | reverse complement strand
TTGATGATACTGACTCGCTTGAAGATCAATATGAGAAAGTGTCTAAAGCGTTTAAAAAGGCAGTGGATGATCAGGTCCAAATTAAGTTGGCTAAGTCATTTGGTGCGCCTGGTGGTGCTTCAAGTGGTGCTGCTTCCACGGTAGGGGCACGGCTAGCAGACAGAGCTAATGAACGCACCAAAGCAAATAAGAAATCTGATTTTTGGT
>NZ_AZDU01000174.1 GCF_001434815.1 Lactobacillus equicursoris DSM 19284 = JCM 14600 = CIP 110162 | reverse complement strand
GCAAAATGGTCAGTTAGTTAGTCAGGTTAAAGACGAAGCAGCCGATGAAAAGCAAGTCTATCAAATCTATTATGATTTCACTGCCGATTTAACGAAGGTAGCACAACATCAATATTTAGCAATTAATCGTGGCGAAAACGAAGGTATTTTGAAAGTTAAAATGATGGTCGACGATCAAGTGATTACCAATCGAATTAGCCAAGATCT
>NZ_AZDU01000173.1 GCF_001434815.1 Lactobacillus equicursoris DSM 19284 = JCM 14600 = CIP 110162 | reverse complement strand
CTGCCAAGAAGACCACTAAGAAGGCAGCTAAAAAGGCACAAAAGACCGCTAAAAAAGCAGCTGCTAAGACCGTAAAGAAGACTACCAAGACTGCAGCTAAGGATGCAAGCAAGACTTCATCATCAACTGAAGCAGCTAAGTAATTCCATCATTACGTTCGGCTAAAAAGAGAGCTACGAAAGTACAATGTCATTAAGTTAAGGCATTGACTTTG
>NZ_AZDU01000172.1 GCF_001434815.1 Lactobacillus equicursoris DSM 19284 = JCM 14600 = CIP 110162 | reverse complement strand
GGTAGATCTTGCGGGTGTACAGATTTTTGTGCACGTCTTGGCGAAGCTCTACCTCGCTTTGGTACAGCACCTTGTTTTGACTGACAATGGCAAAGCCAATGTGTCTCTGCCCAGTATCCACGCCAAGGCTGACCTTCTGTTTATAGCCATACGAGCCATATTTCAGCTGGATGGTGAATGGATATTTCTTGACCACAAAAGCCTTGCCGCTTTTT
>NZ_AZDU01000171.1 GCF_001434815.1 Lactobacillus equicursoris DSM 19284 = JCM 14600 = CIP 110162 | reverse complement strand
AAATCTTAGTAAAGACTTGGTTGTCTTGAGAAATCTTAGCACCAGAGGCAATCAAGTGACTTTCGTCTGGAGTAGGGCCGTAAAGCTTTTCACCGAGCAAGTCATCATTCATCAATACAATAGAGTTTTCTGGGAAGTAGCGCTTCACGTTGTACTTACCTTTAGAAACCTTTTCGCGGTAGGTGCCGTCGTAAGCACGAATTACTGGCAAGCCTTGTTGGATCATGAATG
>NZ_AZDU01000170.1 GCF_001434815.1 Lactobacillus equicursoris DSM 19284 = JCM 14600 = CIP 110162 | reverse complement strand
AGAAAACTACTCCAACTAAACCGGAAGAAAAGAAACATGAAGAAAAGAAAGAACCTAAGTTTTGGAAAGGCAACACCGAAAACGCCTTTGCTTACTCAATCACGACTGGCTTCTTTGTAGGTGCAGCCAACATGATCTTTTTGCACTGGAGTTGGCACCCGGGTATTGTCTCCATGATTTTGATCTTCTTGATCGTGGGAACTAATCCAGCCTTTGCAGACAAGCGAACTCCTG
>NZ_AZDU01000017.1 GCF_001434815.1 Lactobacillus equicursoris DSM 19284 = JCM 14600 = CIP 110162 | reverse complement strand
AAGTCAATGTCTTAACTTAATGACATTGCTCCGGAGAGGAGTTCTTTTTTGCTATCAAGCTTTATTTCTTTTCGATCAGCATTGGCAGTATCATTGGTCTTCTTTCGGTTCTTGAGTACAAGAAGTCTTGCAGATTTTCAATGATCGCCTTTCTGATTTCGCTGTCCTTTGGTTTTTCATCCTTGGCCATTTCGGTCTTTAGGATGTGGTAAACGTGCTTTTGCGCAGCGTTGATCAGGTCTTGGGATTCGCGCATGTAGACAAAGCCCCGGCTCAAGATGTCAGGTCCGGCCAAAACGCGCTTGTGCTTGTAGTCAACCGTGGCTACGGCAACTACCAAACCTTCTTCAGACAGGATCTGCCGGTCGCGGACAACCACGTTGCCAACGTCGGCTGCACCTGAAGTATCAACGAAGACGTCCTTGACGTGGAGGTCACCAGCGATTCTAGCACCTTCTGGGCTGAAGCAGACTACTTCACCATTTTTCAGGACAAAGGTATTTTCGGCAGGTACGCCAGCTTGTTGAGCCAGATGGGCGTGAACAACCTGCATCCGATATTCGCCGTGAACAGGGATCATGTATTTCGGCTTGGACAGCTCGACCATCAGCTTCAATTCTTCTTGGCCGCCATGCCCAGAAGTGTGGACATTGTTGACTCTGCCGTGAACCACATGCGCGCCGCCTTCCATCAGCTTGTTGATCAGGTGGTTGACGCTCAAGGTGTTGCCTGGAATTGGGTTTGAAGAGAAGATGACCGTGTCGTCTGGGTGCAGCTTGATTTGCCGGTGGGTGCCATTAGCAATTCTGGAAAGAGCAGCTAATGGTTCACCCTGAGAACCAGTACACAGGATCATGACCTTTTCCGGCGGCAGGGAGTTGATGGTTTCGGCATCCACGATCAAGTTGTCTGGAACATTCAAATAGCCGAGCTCAATCCCATTTTGGATCCCATTTTCCATGCTTCGGCCAAAGACCGCAACCTTGCGGCCAGTATCAATGGCAGCCTTAATAGCGGTTGAAACCCGGTAAAGGTTTGAAGCAAAAGTGGCAAAAATGATTCTGCCCTTGATCCCAGTAATGATGTTGTGAAGTGAACCAGCAACAAAGCGCTCAGACTTGGTAAATTGCGGCACTTCAGCGTTGGTTGAGTCAGACAAGAGGGCTAAGACCCCTTCTTCGCCCAGCTGAGCCATTCTTTGGAAGTTTGGTGCTGGCTGGTTCATGACCGGCGTCAAGTCAAACTTGAAGTCGCCAGTGAAGACAACAGCGCCAAGCGGCGTATGAACGGCAATCCCCAAGGTGTCAGGGATGGAGTGGGTGGTTCTGAAGAAGCTGACGCTCAGCTTGTCAAATTGCAAAACCAGGTCTTCGCTTTCAACGTGCAGCTCAGTCTTGTCCAAGATGCCGTGTTCTTCACACTTGCTCTTGATCAAGGCCAGGGCAAAAGGCGTTGCGTAAACCGGAATTTCAGGGATCTTTTCCAGCAGGAAGGGAATCCCGCCGATGTGGTCTTCGTGGCCGTGGCTGACCACCAAGGCCTTGATCTTTTCCCGGTTTTTAACCAGGTAAGAGTAGTCGGAAATTACGTAGTTGATCCCTAAGAGTTCATCTTCAGGGAACTTGATCCCGCAGTCCATGATGATGATTTCATCTTGGTATTGGACGCAGTACATGTTCCGGCCGATTTCGTGTAATCCCCCGATTGCGAAAACGGCAACTTCGTTTTTCTTAATCTTCACTATTGTCAGTGCCGAAAGTGGTCAACTTGAAGTCGGCATGTTCTTGCTCATACTTCAAAGAGTTGCCAGTTAATTCTTGGATAAGCTCAATGTTGTAGGGGGTGTTTTGTTCAACAAGGGCTCTGGCTTCAACCACGTTGTCAGCTTCCATGTAGAGAGTTTGGGTAGTTTCTCTGCGTGGGTTAACGATCTTGTCCTTTTGATATAAAACTTTGTAGATCATAAAAATCTCCTTCATTATAACTGTTTGTTAGATCTCAATTTGAGATAGTTTGTCAAAAATATTCAATAGCTAGTTAAATTTTAGCATATTTGAAAATACAAGGCTAGAAAACAACATAGTTAATAGTAAGAAAAAGCCCAAGTCAGGTAGACGAAAGGTCTAGCCTAGCTTGGGCCAAGGGAATTAGTAGATCACGATGGTGTCGTCTGCTAATTCAAATGGGTTCTTCTTGTTGATGCGGTCGTAGAAGAGGTGACCGTTCAAGTGGTCGATTTCATGGCCAGAAACGATGGCTGGGTAGCCCTTGAGGCGAATGGTCTTTTCTTCGCCGTCAACGGTCCAGTAGTGAATCGTTACCTTGTTTGGGCGCGGAACGTAGCCATCGATTACCTTGTCTACGCTCAGGCAGCCTTCGCCTTCGCCAAGGCAGGTCTTGCGGACTGATTCAGAAATGATTTCTGGGTTAACGTAAACTTCTTTAAAGATGATTTCGCCCTTGTCATTTGGCACAAGTAAGGCTGCCATGGACACGCCTTCGCCAACTTGCGGAGCGGCCAGACCCACGCCGGCCCGCAATTGGTGCTTAGCCGCAGTCTTTGGATCTTGGGAATTAACCAGGTATTCCATCATGTCGTCTGCCAGTTTGCGGTAATGGTCAGACAAAGGGAAAGTCAACTTCTTGGCAACTTGCCGCAAGACTGGATCGCCGTCGCGGACAATATCTTTCATTAAAATCAAAATTTAAGACTCCTTTTTAAAATGTATTTTCTTGCTACTATATTTTTACCACAAAATAGCCGGGTATGGGCAAATATTTGCCTAAATCGATAATCAACTAAGGGAAATCAGTTGACCTGCTTTCTTTGAGGTTGTACAATAAATGATTGTAAAAAATATAAACGGAAAACTTCGGCCAGCCTGAATCAGGCTAAAGGGAACTGTGCGTAAGTCACAGTTCTTTTTATGAGGAACGGGGAGGAAACATTTTTGGCAGATCAAAAGAGAAGAGAAAACATCAGAAATATTGCAATTATTGCCCACGTTGACCACGGTAAGACTACTTTGGTTAACCAATTGCTTAAGCAATCTGATACTTTACCAGAACACATGAACTTGGAAGACCGGGCAATGGACTCTAACGCCATTGAACGTGAACGTGGGATTACCATCTTGTCCAAGAACACTGCTGTTAGCTACAAGGGTACCACGATCAACATCTTGGACACCCCAGGCCACGCCGACTTTGGTGGTGAAGTAGAACGGATCATGCACATGGTCGACGGTGCCTTGCTTTTGGTTGACGCCTACGAAGGTCCAATGCCACAAACTCGTTTCGTTTTGCAAAAGGCCTTGGAAGCTGGCGTTAAGCCAGTTGTTGTCGTTAACAAGATCGACCGTCCAGGTGCGCGTCCAGCAGAAGTTTTGGATGAAGTTTTGGAACTCTTCATCGAACTTGGTGCTAACGATGAACAATTGGAATTCCCAGTTGTTTACGCTTCAGCTTTGAACGGTACTTCCAGCTACTCTGATGACCCAGCTGACCAAGAAGAAACGATGGATCCAATCTTCGACACCATCTTGAAGGCCATCCCAGCTCCGCTTGACAACGAAGACGAACCACTGCAATTCCAAATTACTATGCTTGACTGGGACGACTACGTTGGCCGTATCGGTGTTGGCCGCGTTTACCGGGGCAAGATCAAGGTCGGCGACGAAGTAACGGTTATGAAGCGGGACGGCTCAAAGCAAAACTTCCGCGTTACTAAGCTGTTTGGTTACTTCGGTTTGAAGCGTAACGAAATCAAGGAAGCCAAGGCCGGCGACATCATCGCCATCAGCGGGATCAACGACATCTTCGTTGGTGAAACCATTGCTGCTAAGGACCAACCAGAAGCCTTGCCATTCCTGCGGATCGACCCACCTACCCTGCAAATGGACTTTGTTGCCAACGACTCTCCATTTGCTGGCCGGGAAGGCTCACAAGTTACTCCAGCTAAGTTGGAAGAACGCTTAATGCGGCAAACCCGGACTGACGTTTCCTTGAAGGTTGAACCAACCGACCAATTGAACGCTTGGACTGTATCTGGCCGTGGGGAACTGCACTTGTCCATCCTGGTTGAAGAAATGCGCCGGGAAGGCTTTGAACTGCAACTGTCTCGTCCAAAGGTTATCTACCGCGAAGTTGATGGCCAAATGTGCGAACCATACGAAGCTGTTCAAGTTGACGTTCCAGACGAATACGTTGGTTCCGTTATCGACGGTTTGTCCCAACGTAAGGGTGAAATGCAAAACATGGAATCCAAGGGCAACGGCCAAACCCGTTTGGAATTCTCAGTTCCTTCACGTGGTTTGATCGGTTACAACAACGAATTCATGTCTGCAACTGGTGGTTACGGGATCATGAACCACACCTTCAGCGAATACAAGCCAGTTGTTAAGAACTGGAACCCAGGCCGCCGCAACGGTGCTTTGGTTTCTATCAACCAAGGCCAATCAACCACTTACTCCCTGCAATCAGTTGAACAACGTGGCCAACTCTTCATCGGTGCCGGCGTTCAAGTTTACGAAGGGATGATTGTCGGCGTATCTTCACGTGACCGTGACATCGCCGTTAACGTCACTAAGGGTAAGAACTTGACTAACACCCGTGCCTCCGGTAAGGACCACGCAGCTGCCATCAGAACGCCAAAGACTTTGACTTTGGAAGAATCAATCGAATTCTTGAACGATGACGAATACTGTGAAGTAACGCCAGAAAGCTTGCGCCTGCGCAAGAAGATCTTGAACACTTCTGAACGGCAAAAGTTTGATAAGAAGAAGGCAAAGAACAACTAATTTAAAGATTTCTTAGCTTTTTAGTAAAGTCTCCACTCCTAAATATAGGAGTAGAGGCTTTTTTGTTTTATAATTAAAGGTAAGACTATTTTTTATGAGGGAAAAAACGTGAAGGGACAAAGCAAGCCAAGTTTTGCAAAACAGCTCAAAGAAAAGTTCAAATACCTGAATTACCGCATTTTTATCGTCTATCTGCTTTTGATGACGGTCGGGATCGTGGCCGTTTATTCGGCTAGCTCCGAAATCTTGATGATCAACGGCTTTAAGGCTACAGTTTACGGCGTAAGACAGTTCATCTATGCCTGCTTTGGGGTAGCGATTTGTCTAACCTTTTACAGCTTAAATTTAGATCTTTTCCGAAAAGGGAGAAATCTAATGTATCTAACTATCATCAGTTGGGGCTTACTGTTATATGTCCGCTTTTTTGGACAAGAAGTCAACGGAGCCCGCGGCTGGATTAAGGCAGGGCCAATCAACATTCAGCCTCTAGAACTGGCAAAATTGATCTTGCTCTTGTATTTAGCAGAAATGCTCTTTAAGCTGGATGGCAAGCTGGTTAGAGGGAGAATTGTACGTCAACTACTTCCAACTTCGTTAATTGCTGTGGGCACCATGTTTTTGGTCTTAATCGAACCGGACTTTGGGGGGACCGCCATCCTCTTTTGCATGGTGGCGATCATGTACTCCGTTTCCGGGATGCCATCGGGCTATGCCATTTTGAGTTTGCTGGGGATCTTGATCATGGTCATTGGCGGTTTTAGCTTGATTGTCCACTGGAACCCCAGCTTTTTGCAAAACGTATACGTTTATAAGCGATTCATTGCCTTTCTTGATCCCTTTAAAACCGCGGCCAATGAAGGGGCCCAGCTGGTTAACTCATACTACGCCATCCATAACGGCGGTCTCTTTGGCTCGGGCCTTGGCAACAGTATCCAAAAGCGGGGCTACCTGCCGGAACCTTATACGGACTTTATCTTGTCCATTATCGCCGAAGAAATTGGTTCTTTAGGGGCCTTGCTGGTCTTGGGGATGCTCTTTTACCTCATGTTCTTGATCATGGAAAAAGGCGTTAGAGCCGAATCCCAGTACACATCCTTGATCTGCTTTGGGGTGACGGCGATCATCTTTTTCCAAACCCTCTTTAACGTCGGGGCGGTATTAGGCCTGCTGCCAATTACCGGGGTGACTCTGCCCTTTATCTCATATGGTGGGTCCTCGCTCTGGGTTTTATCAGCTGCCATTGGCTTGATCTTAAATGTTGACCGCGAGGAAAAAGAACACAAAGAATATTTAAGAATGCAAAAAGAAATGGAGGCCGCAAGTGACTATTAATCAGGAATTAGCTGATTTGGATCTGCCAAAGAGAACGAGCTTAATCGTTTACCTGCGCAATGCCAATAGCGACCAGTTTAAGCTCCGCCGCCTTGGCGATATCGTTTATTTTTCTAAAAAAATGCACTACCTGATCATGTACGTTGACCAGGAAAAGGTGGAAGAAACGCTGCAGCAATTAGAGAAGCTGACTTTTGTCAAAAAGGTTGAGGTCTCTGAAGCCGACCAAATCGATTTGGACAACCAGCAAATTGAAGACCAGATCAAGGATCTGGCTAAAGAAGCAGAAGAAATCCTGAACGACGACAGCAAGAAAAAGGGGTGGATGAAGTGAGAATTATTTCTGGAAAGTACGCTAAGCGCAACTTGTTTACCCTGAAGAGCCAAAAGACTCGGCCAACCAGCGACAAGGTGAAAGAATCCTTGTTTAATTCTCTAGGACAATTTTTCTCAGGCGGCACCGTCTTAGACCTCTATGGCGGCAGTGGCGCCTTGGGCATTGAAGCCGTATCCAGGGGCTATGACCAAGCCTACTTAAACGACATCAACCGGGCAGCTTGCCAAATCATCAAAAAGAACGTGGCCTTGACCAAGGAAGAAGACAAATTCGTTGTCACCAACATGCCGGCCAAGGCAGCTTTAAAGTATTACGCAGATCAAGACCTCAAGTTTGACTTGGTCTTTTTGGACCCGCCATACGCCAAGCAGCAGATGGTCAAGGACATGGGGGCCTTGTTAAATCTCGACTTGCTCAATAATGCTGCCAAGATCGTGGTCGAAACCGATGATGAGACGGATTTGCCGGAGATTGCCGGCTATAACCTTTTAAAAGAACACCACCTAGGCAAGACCTTGGTCAGATTTTATCAAAAGGCGGAATAAGATGACGATCGCACTATTTCCAGGCAGTTTTGACCCGATTACCTTGGGCCATTTAGACACGATTGAACAAGCTGCACTTGTTTTTGACCGCTTGCTGGTGGTCGTGATGACCAATACCAGTAAAAAGCCTCTATTTAGCGAACAAGAGCGGGTAGACTTGATCCAAGACGCCGTCAAGGACCTGGCCAATGTGGAAGTGCTGGCCCGGCCCAACCAATTGACGGTCAGGCTGGCAAAAGAACTTGGCGCTGGCGTTTTGGTAAGAGGCATCCGCAATTCGAGTGACTTTCTTTATGAGCAGCAGATTGCGGAAATGAACCGGCATCTAGACCCGGCTTTGCCCACGGCTCTGTTTTTAGCCCGCGGGGAAAATGCCGCAATTGCCTCCAGCATGGTGAAGGAAATCGCCAAATATGGCGGCGACATCTCGCAATTTTTGCCAGCTAAGGCTGCGACCGCATTAAAGGAGAAGTTGGATGGCAAAGACTAAGCATCAACAGCACCAGCATACCAAATGGCGTAAGCCCCTCATTGGCCTGGGCGTCGTTCTTCTTTTGGCCATTATCGCCCTGATCCCGACTAATTACGTGATTGAGGCACCAGGCGAAAGCTTTGTGGTGGGCGACTACTTAAAAACTGATGGCGTGAAGTCGCCAAAGAACCTCTATTTCGTCACCGTTAGTGAACGGCGCGCCGTTTTAGGCGACTACCTCTGGTCTTTCACCCAGCCTTTTGAAGACCGGCTGACCCTAGAGGAGGCTACGGGAGGCGCTACGACCGAGCAATACGAGCAGCTGCAGGAATGGTACATGCAGACCAGCCAGCAGACCGCGATCTATTACGCTGCCAAAAAGGCAGGCCGCCATCCAAAGCTGAAATATCAGGGCGTTTACGTTATGTCCGTGCAAAAGAGCTCTTCTTTTAAGAAAAAATTGCTGATCGGAGACACGATTGTGGCGGCTAATAGCCGCAAGTTCAAGTCGGTCAAGGGCTTTATGGCCTACCTGCAAAAGCAGAAAATCGGGCAACAGGTGACCATTACCGTCAAGCGGTCCGGCAAGGAGAAGACTTTTACCGGGAAAATTGTCAAGGTGAAGGGGACAGGCAAGCCGGGGATCGGTATCTCCATGGTTGAACGGGTCAAGGTGGATGTTACGCCGAAGACGACGATTAGCGTTGGCGACGTCGGCGGTCCGTCTGCGGGGCTCATGTTCTCCTTAGCCTGCTACCAGAACTTCACTAAGACCAACCTGACCAATGGCCATAAGGTAGCTGGGACCGGGACCATTGATGCGACCGGCAAGGTCGGCATCATTGGGGGCGTTGACAAAAAGGTGGTTTCCGCGTCTAAGGCGGGAGCCGAGGTCTTCTTTGCACCAACCGACCAAACAGGCGTCAAGAAGTCGCAAACCAATTACGCTGTAGCCAAGAGAACGGCGAAGAAGATCCATACCAAGATGAAGATCGTGCCGGTAGCGACCTTTGACGATGCTTTAAAGTACTTAAAGCAGCACTACAAGTAAAAGAACGAATAGAACTACATCTAGAATTACCAGAGAGTAAAAGCTCAGACCAAGTGTCTGAGCTTTTACTTTTTTCATTTACATTTTCTGTAAGACGGATGAAATTGACTTATCCACAACTTTTTTCGGTAAAATTTCGATTTTCGGTGTACTAATAAGTGAGGTGAAAAAAATGAATCAAGAAAACCATACAAAAAGCAAATTTCGTCAAGTTGTTGATTGGCTTTTAGAAAAGAAAATCTACCTGATTGGGATTGTCCTGGTCGCGGGTGGCGTTTACTTTTATCAAGCAAGGCAAAATCAGGTGGATAATTCAGCCCTGTTGACAAGCTCTCAGTCAGCTTCTGCTGGATCGTCCTTTTATTCGTCAGGGGCCAGTGAAAGCAGGGGGTCGTCAGCTGGAAACGCTCAGACGTCCAGCATGCAAGTTTCTTCAAACAAGGTGGTCTGCGATATCTCAGGGGCGGTCAAGCACCAGGGCGTTTACACGTTAAAAAACGGGATGCGGCTGGAAGACCTGATTGAATGCGCCGGTGGGTTAAGCAAGCGGGCTGATTTAAAGGCCATCAACCGGAGTCAGCTCCTGCATGATCAAGACAAGATCTACATCCCCTATAAGGGCGAAAAGAACGTACCAGCTAGTTCTGCAACTGCCGTTAGCACGAGCAGCGCCACTAGTAATAACGCTGATGTTTCTGCAGCAAGTGAAGATTCGGCTAGCAGCGCCAGTGGTGGCCAGGTCAACATCAATACAGCATCGGCGACAGAACTGCAAAAGCTAAACGGCATCGGGGAGAAGAAAGCCCAGCAGATCATTGCCTACCGGCAGGAAAAAGGGGGCTTTAAGTCCATCGATGAGCTGAAAGAGGTGTCAGGAATTGGCGACAAGACCTTTGCCGCGATCAAAGACCAGCTTACGATCTAGTCTGGAGAGCGGCTTTTACTTTTTACTGGGCCTGCTCTTAGTCGGCTTATCAGGCTTGGTCTATGCCCAAGCAGTCAGTTTGAAAATCGTGAGCCTAGCGACTTTTCTTTACCTAGCCTGGCTGATCAAGCACAAGTATCCAGCATCCTTTTTTATTGCCTTTTTGGCTGTCTTGGTCATGGCCGGGATTTTTATCTGCGACCGGCAGGAAAAAGCTTTTCAGCTAGAGGAAAATACGGCACTTCTCCTTTATCCCGGTGAAGTCAAAGTCAGTGATAATTGGCTAAGCGGGAAGGGGCACTGTCAGGGGCAAAAGGTCAGCTTGTATGGACCCGGTAAAAAGGATCTAGAAGCTGCCCTGGACCAGGGGCAGGCCGTTTACCTGACTCAAATTGAAGGCGAGGTCAAAGAGGCAGAGCCTGCAACCAACCCGGGTCAGTTTGACTACCGCCGCTACGCCTATAGCCAGCACCTAGCCGGCCAGGTCAAAGTGACCAATTATCAGCTGCTTTTGGCTAGGAATAACTGGCAGAATAGTCTGCACCGAATTCGCTGGCGAATCAAGCAGTATCTGGCCAAAATGCCGCGTCTGCTTTCCTTTTTTGCCAGTGAGTTGATCCTAGCGGAAAATCCCGATAGCAATAATCAGGCCAATTTGGACAATTACCGGGATTTGGGCGTCATCCATATCTTGAGCATCTCGGGGATGCATGTGGGCCTTTACGTCTTGGTCTTAGCAGCTATTGGTTCAACCTTGTTGATCCCGCGGGAAGAGGTTTTTGCCGTAACCAGCACCTTTTTGCTCTTAGAAGTCTTTTTAAGTGGCTTTCAGCCGGGCTTTATCCGGGCCAGCTTAATGTACTGCCTGGGTCGCTTTTTAGCCTATAGAGGGCTGAAAATCACGTCAGCCGACCTCTTGGGCTTGGTCTTTAGTCTGCAGCTGCTCTTTAACCCGCGCCTGCTCCTCCAAACCGGGGGGATGCTGACTTATGTTTTGGCAGCGGGGTTAGTCTTAACCCAGAAAATGCAGGGTCTAAGTCAATCGGCCTGGTTAAATTTGCTATTAACTCCGTTTTTGCTCTTTTTCTTTTACCAGGTTAACGTGGCAACGATCTTTTACAATCTGCTGCTTGTGCCATACTTTAATTTTGTGGTCATGCCAGTAACCTTTTTTGCAGTCTTTGTTCCAAATTTGGCTCTGTGGCAATTTTTAGAAAAAATCTTAGAAGCAGCAGAGTGGGGGATTGACTGGCTTGCCGGGCAGCGGCTTGGTCAGGTAATTTTTGGCCAGATTAAGGCTTGGCAGCTCCTCTTGCTGCTAAGTCTAACTGTCTTAGCCTTGCTCTTTGTTAAAGAAAAAAGGCGGAAGTGCTTAAGGCTCTTGGCCTTAGCCTATAGCCTCTTTTTTGTCAGCATCCACTTCCCCTTGATGGGGCAGGTCAGCTTTATCGACGTGGGGCAAGGTGACAGCATCTTGCTGACTACGCCAATTTTGCGCAAATGCTACCTGATTGACACGGGCGGCAAGCTGGCTTTTGGCCATCAGAAAAGCCGGGCACAGCTTACTCAAATCACCCTGCCCATGCTGAAGGCTCAGGGGATTGACCACCTGGACGGCGTGTTTGTCAGCCACCAGGATGCTGACCACGTGGGCGACCTCGCCACCCTGCTAGAGAAAATGCCGATCAAGCGCCTTTACATGGGGATTGGCCTGATCCAAAATCCCAGCTTTGCCAAAAAGCTGGCGGGGCGGGTGGACCGTACCCAGCTGGTGGAATTGCGGGCCGGGATGACCGTCAAAGAAAAAATTCTTTTTCAGGTCCTCCACCCAGACGAACCCGGCCTAGGGGAAAACAAGGATTCCCTGTCCTTGGTCTGCTGTTTGGCCGGCAAGACCTGGGGCTTTACTGGGGATTTGGACCAGGCTGGGGAAGAAAAAATTGTTAGTGAGCATCCCGATCTTAGGATTGACTATTTTAAGTTGGGTCACCACGGCAGCGATACTTCATCGTCTTTAAAATTTTTGGAGACGATCAAGCCGCAGCTGGTTTTTATCTCGGCTGGCCGCAACAATCGCTACCACCATCCTAAGCCGGCTACCTTGGAAAAATTAAAGAGTTTAGGGATTCCCTACCTGTCGACCCAAGACTCAGGGATGATCACTTGGCATTACGGCTTTGGGTTAAGCTACTTTACCAGCTTTTTGCAGGGGGGCAAGCTGTGTTATCATTAACTAGTTAATAAACTACGTAAGAGGTGCAAACATGGCCAATCTAGTGTCGCTTTTTCCCAACAGTCAGCCTAATAATCCCAACTTGCTCTTGCAGGGGGCAGATGACTTCTTAAATGATTATTTGGTAAGAAGCTATGTCGCCCAAGCTGCCTTTCAGGACCTGGAAAAGGTGACGGTGGACTGCGAAACGGATTCTTTAGATGACTTGATTGCCGATCTAACTGAGGCTAGTCTTTTTAGCCAGAGCAAGCTGGTCTTGGTCAAAAATCCCTACTTTTTAACCGGCAAGGCGATTCCTAAGAAGAACCAGGCCAAAATAAAAAAGCAGTTAGAGCAGCTGCAGGAAATTTTAGACCACTTAGACCAGCTAGACGACGTGGTCGTCATGGTGGCCAGCTATGAAAAGCTGGACCGGCGCAAGAAGATTACTAAGCTGGCAGAAAAGAAGTTTAATACGGTCACCGCAGAAGTCAAGAGCTATGACAGCGACCGTTTTATGAGAAAATTGGTTAAGGCCGAAGGCTACCAGTTTTACCCAGATGCCTTTACCCTCTTGATGGAGCGGAGCGATCAGGTGTTAGATACCGCTCTTAGCAACTATTTGAAGCTGAAGATGATCAGCCCAGATAAGGACTTTAGCCGGGATTTAGTTGACCGCAACGTGGATCGCAGTCTGGCCCAGAATGTTTTTGCCATTTTAGAAACAGCCTTAAAGGGCAATTATCCAGAAGCGGTTGAACGCTTGAATGGCCAAATCAGGGAGGGGAGCTATCCCGTTCAAATCCTGGCCGTCTTTATCAGCCAGGTTGAATTCTTGCTCTGCGTCAAGACTTTGGCCAGGAGAAGGCGGAGTGAAAAAGACATCGCCCAAGAACTCGGTGCCCACCCATACCGGGTCAAGCTAGCAATGAAAAATCCCATCAGGTTGGAAAAATTGCAGCAGATGCTGGGCAAACTGATCCAATTGGATTATGGCTACAAGAATGGGTCATACCGGGATGAGCGCTTTTTGGAGATTTTTTTGCTGAATTGCTAATTCAGAAGAAATTGTTTGTTAGATTAAAAAAGAGAAAATAAAAAAGGCGAGAAACATTGTTTCTCGCCTTTTGATTGCTAATTTAATTACTTAGCAAGCTTAGCCAAACGACTCTTGTCACGGTTAGCCTTGTTCTTGTGGATCAAGCCCTTTGAAGCGGCCTTGTCCAATTCACGAACAGCAGCTACGTGTAATTCGGAGGCGTTGTCCGCACCAGCTGCTTGAGCAGCCTTGAACTTCTTAACAGCAGTTCTCATCGTGCTGAGTTGAGCAGCGTTGCGTTCGTTAGCAACAGCTTGAGTCTTAACACGCTTGATAGCAGATTTGATTTGTGGCATTAGATTCACCTCCAATAACTGATTAAAATTCACTCAATTATTATACTGAATGATTGGCCTAGATGCAAGCAAAAATTTGCTTGCTTTTTCAAAAAAATCATGTATGATTATATATGTCATGTGAACCTCAAACGTTGTTCACTCGCTCCACCTAGCGGTTTACGCTGTTTGAGGCAATTATTTAATAGAAAGGTGCTTTTAAAATGGCAGTTTCAAAAGAAAGAAAGAACGAAATCATCAAGGAATACGCAACTCACGAAGGTGACACTGGTTCAGTAGAAGTTCAAGTTGCAGTTTTGACTGAAGACATCAACAACTTAACTGAACACATGCGTGAACACTCACACGACCACCACTCATACGTTGGTTTGCTGAAGAAGATCGGTCACCGTCGTAACTTGCTTCGTTACTTGCAAGAAAACGACTTGGAACGCTACCGTGCATTGATCGCTCGTCTTGGTCTGCGTCGTTAATCTAATAAAGACTTTCAGGGCTTGGAGAATTTTCTCCAAGCCTTTTTCTTTTTCTTCTAAGCTTATCGACTATCAAGCCTTGATTCTTTATGATAGAATTAAAAGGATTTAAAACGTTGTGATCGCATGATCCATAGAAAATAAACATTCGAAAACTAATTTGATTGAGACAATGCAAAGGAGGAATCTATGTCAGATCAGTTAAAAATTATGATCTTGAGCGGGGTCCGCGAACAAGGCAAGGACATGTTTGCCGTTCAAGTCAATGATGAAATTTACGTTTTAGATGCTGGGCTCAAGTACCCAGACAGCTCACTATTCGGGATTGACGTGGTCATCCCAGATATGGAATTTTTTGAACAATATGGCGATAAAGTTGCCGGGATTTTCCTAACCCAAGGCCACGCCGACTCAATCGGGGCCTTGCCATACATCTTGCGCAAGTGGGACATTCCAGTCTTTGGGTCAAAACTAACCATTGAACTGGCCAAAATCGACGTCCAAAGAGAAAACAAGAAGCGAAATAACCGCCTATTTAACGTGATCGATGCCGACACCGAAATCGACTTTAAGAATGCCAGCATCTCTTTCTTCCACACGACTCACTCCGTGCCTGACTCTTTAGGGATCGTTATCCACGCTCCGCAAGGGCAGATCGTTTATACGGGGGACTTTAAGTTTGATCCATCCGCCAGTCCTGCCTACCGGACCGATATGACCCGCTTGGCAGAGATTGCTGAAGGGGGCGTTTTAGCCCTCTTGAGTGACTCTTCAAACGCCGAAGCGCATTTCCCAAATGCCAGTGAAAACGAGGTGGGGAGCTATATTACCGACGTCTTCCGCAATGCAAAGGGCCGGATCATCGTTGCCGGCAAGGCTTCAAACTTAAACCGGGTACAGCAGGTAATTAACGCTGCTGCAGCAACGGGCCGCCGGGTACTGTTGACCGGCCGGGACGTAAATAAGATTGTTCATACCGCCATGAAGCTAGGCTATTTAGAAGTACCAGATGGCCTCTTGATGAAGTTTAAAGAGCTGAAGGATATGCCAGACAAGCAGACCGTTATCCTTGAAACGGGCCGGATGGGCGAACCCCTTCAATCCTTGCAAAAGATGGCCAACAACCGTCACCGGATGATCCGCATCCACGAAGGGGACTTGGTCTTTATTGCGACGACTCCATCACACTCAGTCGAAACGACGGTTGCCGTAACTAGCGACATGGTTTACCGGGCCGGCGGTACAGTGGTGGAACTGGGCCGGAACATGCATACGAGTGGCCACGCTACTGGCCGGGACATCCAAACCCTGGTTGACCTCTTGAAGCCGCGGATTCTCATTCCAGTGATCGGTGACTACCGCTTAATGGAAGCCGTTAAGAACTTGGCTGTGGAAGCGGGCATGGACCCGGATGACGTCTTCATCACCCAAAATGGCGACTGCCTTGCTTATGATGCCAAGCGCGGCAGCTTCTTTAAGACCGATGCCGTTCCCGGTGAAGACACCATGATCGACGGTTCTGGCGTCGGCGATGTCGGCAACATTGTTCTCCGTGACCGGGAAGTTCTGTCAGATGACGGGATCTTTATCGCCGTGGTGACGATCGACCGCAAGAAAAAGAAGATCATTGCTGAACCGCAAGTAACCAGCCGGGGCTTTGTCTACATCAAGGCCAACCACCAGCTGATGAACGACGCTATTGAAGTCATCAAGAATTCCATCCAAGCCAACTTCGAACACAAGAAGTTTGACTGGACCGAATTAAAGCAGGACATGCGCTCTAGCCTAGAGAAGTTCCTCTACAAGCAGACTAACCGCCACCCAGTAGTCTTGCCAGTGGTCATGGAAGTCAACCAAAACCGCCACCGGGCCATGCAAAAGCGCGCCGAAGACCAAGAAGGCGGCAAGGCGCAAGACGCTAAGAAGGCGCCAAATAAGCGCAAGCGTCAAAGCAAGAATCCTGCTAAGAAGGCAGCACCAAAGGGGAAGACTAATGGCAAGAAGAAGCCTGCCGGCAAAAAGCCAGCAAGTGCTGCTAAGAAGTCAAACACTAAAAATGCAAAAGAAAGTAAAAGCGAAAGTAAGGTAAAGAATGACTAATCACAGTCAGGACAACCTGCTGGACCTGGCCAAGGACTTTGCCCAACAAGGACAAAAGCAAAAGGCGATTGACAGCTTGGAAGAAGCCCTGAGAATGGGCTTTGATCTCAAGATCGCCTTGGAACTTTCCAAGCTTTACCGGCAAACAGGTCAAGAAGATCAGGCATATGCCGTCATCAAGACGGTGCCTGATCTTTTTTCTATCGAGCAGGTTTTAGATGAATATGAAAAAGTATTAGCTGCCAACCACTATTTAATCGAGGCCCTGCAAGTCAGAAATTTAACGCAGGGTGAGCTGGAATTTTTGGTAGAACCAGCCAAGCCCTCTGAGCAAAGGACAATCATGCAGCAGTTTCGATCAAGCAAGGCGGTCACTTTAAGCCAGTATCAAGAACTCTTTAAGCTGGATTTGCCAACCTATCTGGCCTTTGCCCAAAGCGTCTTGATTGATCCTCTAGAAGATTCGACCGTCAAGGTGGCTTTGACAGAAGATCTGGTGAAATTAGGCAGGGAAGAAGAGTTTACCATCACCATCTTGGGGCAAAATCACGTCTTTGTACCTAAAGAAGTGCCAATGCTCAACCAAGATACGGTTTACAAAGAGGTGATTACGGCGATTGCCGGCAAATTTCATAACCGGCCTAGCGAATTGCCGCTTTATCTAGCAGAAGCTAATTTTGCACTAGGAAAGCTATATCCCTGTCAAAAAACTTTTATCTCTAATCCCGATGCCTTTGCCAAGGATCTGCTTAATTTTTTACAGAAAAAGCCGGCATATTCCTACCAAAAACTGCTGGAAAAAATTTATTCTAAAAATGCTGGTTAATCTTGAAGCAAAAGGCTTTACTTTTTGGCAACATTTAGTATAATCATTTTTGGATATTTTCAAGAAGATGCGCTTAGATACTAGCGTACTTCTTAGGAAAGTAGTACAATATTCAACAGAGAATCATCCGTTAGTTTTGTCTCAACGGACTTCTTGTAAAATTTCAGGAGGGTCATTTTAATGGCAGAAAAAGAACATTACGTTAGAACTAAGCCACACGTTAACATTGGTACTATTGGCCACGTTGACCACGGTAAGACTACTTTAACCGCAGCTATCACTACTGTGTTGGCTAAGAAGGGTTTGGCACAAGCTGAAGATTACTCACAAATCGACGCAGCTCCAGAAGAAAAGGAACGTGGTATCACTATCAACACTGCCCACGTTGAATACGAAACTGAAAAGCGCCACTACGCCCACATGGACGCCCCAGGCCACGCCGACTACATCAAGAACATGATCACCGGTGCTGCCCAAATGGACGGTGCTATCTTGGTTGTTGCCGCAACTGACGGTCCTATGCCACAAACTCGTGAACACATTTTGTTGGCTCGTCAAGTTGGTGTTCAATACATCGTAGTATTCTTGAACAAGTGCGACTTGGTTGACGACCCAGAATTGATCGACCTTGTTGAAATGGAAGTAAGAGACTTGCTTTCAGAATACGGTTACCCAGGTGACGATGTTCCTGTAGTTCGTGGTTCAGCTCTTAAGGCTCTTGAAGGCGACGAAGAAGCTCAAAAGAAGATCGAAGAACTGATGGACGTTGTTGACGAATACATCCCAACTCCAGAACGTGAAACTGACAAGCCATTCTTGATGCCAGTTGAAGACGTCTTCACTATCACTGGTCGTGGTACTGTTGCTTCAGGCCGTATCGACCGTGGTACTGTTAAGGTTGGCGACAGCGTTGAAATCGTTGGTTTGGTAGAAAAGGTTCTGAGCTCAGTTGTAACTGGTTTGGAAATGTTCCACAAGACTCTTGACCTTGGTGAAGCCGGCGACAACGTTGGTGTATTGCTTCGTGGTATCGACCGTGACCAAATCGTTCGTGGTCAAGTTTTGGCAGCTCCAGGCTCAATCAAGACTCACGAAACTTTCAAGGGTCAAGTCTACATCTTGAGCAAGGACGAAGGTGGCCGTCACACTCCATTCTTCTCAGACTACCGTCCACAATTCTACTTCCACACCACTGACATCACTGGTGAAATCGAATTGCCAGAAGGTACTGAAATGGTTATGCCTGGTGACAACACTGAATTCTCAGTTACTTTGATCAAGCCAGCCGCTATTGAAGTTGGTACTAAGTTCACTATCCGTGAAGGTGGTAGAACTGTTGGTGCCGGTACTGTTACTGAAATCGACGACTAATTTAGTTCTGAATTTTAGTTCTAACAAGTAGAAAAGGTGCTCCTTCTATGAAGGGCGCCTTTTTTTATTGAAAAAATCCTTATTTTATGGGGCCTGATGATTGTTTTTTGCCCATCTTTAAGGTAAGATATTTAAGTATGCAGAGTAGCAACTCAAACTCAAAATAGACATTGGAGGTATTTTATTAATGTCTGCAAACTGGAAAACTACCGGTAAGACTACTGGTGAACTTTCTTTCGAAATTTCTCAAGACGAAGTCAAGAAGAGTCTTGACCAAGCATTTAACCGTGTAAAGAAGAGCTTGCGTGTACCAGGCTTCCGTAAGGGTCACGTATCACGGGTTATCTTTAACCAATACTACGGTGAAGAAGCACTTTACGAAGACGCTTTGAACATCGCTTTGCCAGCTGCTTACACCGCTGCTGTTAAGGAAACTGGCATCAAGGCTGTTGGCCAACCACAAATCGTTCCTGTATCCATGGACAAGGGCAAGGACTGGGAAATGAAGGCAGTTGTAACTGTTGAACCAGAAGTTGAACTTGGTCAATACAAGGAAATCGAAGTTCCAAAGCAAAACACTCGCGTTTACCAAAAGGACATTGACGCTGAACTTGCTAAGCGCCAAGAACAAAACGCAGAAATGGTTTTGAAGGACGGCAAGGCTGAAAACGGCGACACTGTAACTATCGACTACGTAGGTACTGTTGACGGCGTTGAATTCGACGGCGGCTCAGCTCAAAACTACTCACTGGAACTTGGCTCAAACACCTTTATCCCAGGCTTTGAAGACCAATTGGTAGGTCACGAAGCTGGCGAAGACGTTGACGTTGTTGTAACCTTCCCAGAAGACTACGGCGCAAAGGACTTGGCAGGCAAGGAAGCTCACTTCGCTACTAAGATCCACGAAGTTAAGTCAAAGCAATTGCCAGAACTTGACGACGAATTTGCTAAGGACGTAGACGACTCAGTTGAAACCCTTGACGAATTGAAGGAAAAGATCAAGGCTGACTTGAAGAGCGAAAAGGAAGAAGCTGCTAAGGCTGCTATCCAAGAAGCTGCAATCTCAACTGCTGTTAAGAACGCAACTGTTGAAGAAATTCCAGACGTGATGATCCAAGAAGACGTTGACAACCAACTGAACCAATACTTGGGCGACATGCAACGTCAAGGGATTGATCCACAAACTTACTTCAAGTTGACTAACACCACTGAAGACCAATTGCGCAAGCAATTGTCAGCTAACGCTGCAGAACGCGTTAAGACTAACTTGGTACTTGAAGCGATCGTTGCCAAGGAAGGCTTTGAAGCAAGCAAGGAAGAAGTTGACGCTGAAATCAAGGACTTGGCCGACACTTACAACATGAGCGAAAAGGCTGTTCGCAACGCTTTGAGCGACGAAATGCTGGCTCACGACATCAACGTACGTAAGGCGATGGACCTGATCACTGACTCTGCCAAGCAAGTAGCTAAGGCTAAGCTTGAAGGCTCAGAAGACGAAAACAGCGAAGACTAATCGTCCTGATTCCAAATAACTCCCGATATGGCACTGCCTGTTCGGGGGTTATTTTTTTCGAAAAAAGTCCACTAATTCAAGGCTAATTTCGCCCATATTGGCAGTATTTATGCTAATCTAGAACTTAGCAAAAATAGGAGGAATTACATGGCTACAAAGTTTTCAGATCCAGAAGAAGTGAAATGCTCTTTCTGCGGCAAGTCAGCCAGCCAAGTTAAGAAGATGATCGCTGGCAACGGCGTTTACATCTGTAACGAAGACATTGAACTTGCCAAGAGAATTATTGATGATGAGCTTCGTCTGGATTCATTAAAAGAAGCCCGCGAATTGCCAAAGCCAATGCAAATCAAAGAAGAACTTGACCAATACGTGATTGGCCAAGATCGGGCTAAGCGGGTATTATCTGTGGCTGTCTACAACCACTACAAGCGGATCAGTCAAATGGATGCTGACTCTTCTACTGAATTACAGAAATCCAACATCGCTTTGATCGGGCCAACCGGTTCAGGTAAGACCTACCTGGCCCAAACTCTGGCTAGAATCTTGAACGTGCCTTTCGCTATTGCCGATGCCACGACCTTGACGGAAGCCGGTTATGTTGGTGAAGACGTTGAAAATATCTTGTTGAAGCTTTTGCAAAATGCTGACTACGACCTGGAACGGGCGCAGCGCGGGATCATTTACATCGACGAAATTGATAAGATTTCCAAGAAGTCAGAAAATGTCTCCATCACCCGGGACGTGTCCGGTGAAGGTGTTCAGCAGGCGCTCTTAAAGATCTTGGAAGGCACCATTGCCTCTATTCCGCCGCAGGGCGGCCGCAAGCACCCACAGCAAGAAATGATCCGGATGGACACGACCAACATCCTCTTCATCGTTGGCGGGGCCTTTGACGGGATTGAAGAAATCGTTAAGAACCGCTTGGGCAAGAAGACCATCGGTTTTGGTGCAGAACAAGAATCAGGGAAGGTGGACGACGACAACTGGAACCACTTCCTGACGACTGGAGATCTGGTTAAGTTCGGCTTGATTCCAGAATTTATCGGTCGGATTCCAATCATCACTACTTTGGACAAGCTGGACAGCGATGACTTAGTCAGAATCTTGACTGAGCCAAAGAACGCCTTGATCAAGCAATACAAGAAGCTCTTGTCCTTAGACGGCGTTGACCTGGAATTTGAACCAGCTGCTGTCAAGGAAATTGCGGACCTGGCAATTGAACGCAAGATGGGGGCCAGAGGCCTGCGGACCATCATTGAAAATGCCATGATGGACATCATGTACCGGACTCCTAGTGAAGACGACATCGAAAAGGTCATCATTACCAAGGAAACTATTGATGGTACGGGTCAGCCGAAGGTGATTCGTCAAGAGTTAGAGGAAAGTGCCGCCGATGATCATTAAGCAATCAGACTTTGCCGTTAGCGCCGTGAAGGCTAGTCAGTACCCCCAAGACGGCCTAGATGAAATTGCCCTGGCAGGCCGCTCCAACGTAGGCAAGTCCAGCCTGATCAACACGATCTTGCAAAGAAAGAATCTGGCAAGAACGTCATCTTCTCCAGGCAAGACCCAAACCTTGAACTTCTACCGGGTCAATGATAACTTTTACCTAGTTGACGTTCCTGGCTATGGCTATGCTAAGGTGTCTAAGAAGCAGCGTGAAGAGTTCGGCGAGATGATCCAGGACTACCTGGAAACTCGGGCCTATCTCAAGGGCTTGATCCTCTTAATTGATGGCCGCCATGAGCCGACGGCTGATGACATTGCCATGTATGACTATGCCCAATACCTGAACTTGCCAATTCTGGTGGTGGCTACTAAGATGGACAAGATCAAGAAGAATGCCTTTAACAAGACAGAGGCGACCTTCCGCAAACATCTGGACATGAACAAGGACAATGTTACCTTCATTCCATTTTCTTCAGAAACCAAGCTGAACGTGGAAAAGGTCAAGGACTGGATCCAAGACCGGCTGGATGAAGAATAAAGACTAAAAACAATAAAAAATAAGCACTCGAAAGAACAATGTCATTAAGTTAAGGCATTGCTCGAAAGAGTGCTTATTTTTTGCTAAATTATCAAGATATTACCGGTGTTTTTTGGGCATTGGTGGCCGGTGGCTGAAGAGCTCAGCGATTAGCTTGAAGGCACCATAAACGATTAAAAGGATGCCGATTTCGACGATCGATTGCCGGTTGAAGTATTCTGGGTTGATGATCACGATGATGCCCAGAGCAAAGGCCACAATCGCTTCTAGCGCCGTAATGATGATTCGGAAAATCCCGGTTTGCTCTCGCATGATAATCTTTCTGGTTCGCCCGTAGGCATAAAAGAGGAGAAAGATCCCCAAGAAGTAGTGGGCCAAGAAGATCAGCAATTGATTGTTGGAAAGCAGTGCCACCGAAATGGCGAATAAGGCCAAGTAGGTGATCAGGAAAAAGTGCTTCTGCTGCGGTTTAAAAGAGGTCACCGAAACTGACAAGATATGTTTAACGCTAAAGATGATCCCGCCTAAAGAGGAAAGGATGCCAAAAGCCTTAAAGGCGTATCCTGGCGCAGTTAAGCTGACAACCCCTAGCAGGATCAAGAGCCAGCCGGTCAAGCTGCCTTTTGAAAAAAGCGCAGACCCAATCTGCTGGCTTTTAATCATCTGCCAGATGGAGTCAAAAAGGCTGCCTAGGATAAATTTGGTCCGTCTAGATGAGTTGGTAACCGAAAGCAGGATGGCGCCAAAGCCCCCAAAACCGTTTTTAGCCAGCTGATTAATCTTGGTTGAGCCACTTGCCTCTAAAGCTTCAAACAAGTCCTTAGTGAGCGATTCTCGCTCTTCTAGGGTGGCTTGCCCGATCCACTGGTTGATCAGCTGGTTGTAGATTCGGGACTCTGAATTTGGCCGCTTGTGGGTCACAAACTGGCTGCCCTTGATCTGCCAAGAATAGGTGTCATGCTGGGTAATGTTGGAATTGGTGGAATAAACAATGGTTGGCTCAATGTCTTTGGGTTCAAACAGGCGGCCAACGATGGAATAGTCAGGCACGTAGCGGTGCAGGACCTGCTTTAAAAATTCATCGTTGACTTGCCCATACGCCCCCTCAACTTCGTCAGCTAAGCCAGGACTGTCGAAGGTATAGACAGCCTTGATCCGCCTTTGGTAGTCAGCAGGCAGGTGCAAGGCGGCGTATTCAGCCAAGTTGCCGCCCTTAGAGTGGCCACCCAGGATAAAGTCATGTTCGTCGCTAGCCAAAATTTCTTTTAAGTAGCGGGCACCGAGGCGCTGAGCCTTGGTTTCTTTAAAAGAAATTTCAAAGTCTTCCCGCCAGCCAACCAAGGTGTCGTCGGTTCCTCTGAAGGCCACGTAGTGGGTGCCATCTTCCAGAACGATCTTCACGGCGCTAAATTGGCACTGGGCTGTCAGGGTTGAATTAAAGTGCGACAGGCGGGCATTTTTAAAGCGGTCAGCCTCGCTCATTAGCTTAAACAGTTCTTGGTATTGACTGGCATCAATGCCCTCAAAGGAAGAGGCAAAGTACTTCTCCGCGATTTCTGCAACGGTCACTTCCTTGTTGCCGCTAGGGATGTATTTTTCCAAATTGAGGTAGGAAAAGATGGCCAAGACTAGCGCATCGATTTCATTAAAAGGCGACTTTTCAAGTGGAATGTCACCCCGCCATTCCAAATAAGTCAGCAAGTTGCTGTTGTCCAAGTCACTCACTTCCTTAGTAAAAATAAGATATTTACAAGTTAATTTTAGCCTAAATTTGCCTTTCTTGAGCGGTGAAAAACTCGAAATTTAGAGAGTCTTAGAACTTATTTTTGGCAAAAAAAGAAACCAGTGATGACACTGGTTTCAAAAAGCTTAATTATTTCTTAGGCTTTTGCTTGCCCTTTTCTTGCTTTTCTTCTTCATCGCCTTTGCCCTTGCCGGCATCTTTCTTGGGATCAGGGATGCTGGCAAATTTGTCAAACATCTTTTCTAAGTCGTCTTGTCTCTTAAAGGTTAAGCCCATTTTCTTTTTCCTCGCTTTTTGATAGTCGTTAGTATTAAGCCAATTATAGCGATTTTTTGCCAAAAAGCCAATTAAAGGCTATACTTACTAAAACGAAGTTCCAAAGAAAGAAGCAAAAGCATGGATGCAATCGAAGCAATTAAAAGTCGTCACAGCGTACGCTATTTTGATGCAGCAAAGGATGTCTCAGAAGCTGACGTCAAAGAGATTATTTCTCTAGCTGGGCTAGCCCCATCTTGGGTTGACTCCCAGCCTTGGCGGGCCTACGTGGCCATGGGGGCCATGGCCCAAAAGGTTCACCAAAGACACCTGGAAAACGTTGAAGCCGGCAAAGCAGCCAACCCCGATTGGGAAACTTGGCACCGGGACGAGTGGGACTCATATCCTCGGGAAAACATGGCCCGGCACAACGACCAGAGTGCCGAATACCTGAATACGCCAGAATTGCTGGATTTAAGGCGGAACATTTTGCAGAAGAATCTCTACTATGCCCCAGTGATCGTTTATTTGACAATCCCTAAGCACTCTAACAAGTGGTCCATCTATGACCTGGGTTCTTTTGCAGAGAACCTGATGCTGGCAGCAAAGGCCAAGGGCATCGACAGCATGCCAGCTTATGAGATCGTCAAGTACCCAAGCTCGGTCAAAGAAATGATGGGAATCCCTGATGATCAAGACCTGGCCATGGGGATTGCTTTGGGCTATGCTAAAGACCACTATGTCAATGGCTACCAAGCACCGCACCGGGAACTGGACGACTTTTTGACCATTCGGGACAAGTAGCGAAAAAATAAGCAGTAGATTTCATCCCAAAAATGTTGACTTTTAGTAAGCAAGTCGGTAAGATGAAATTAAATCATTTTGAGAAAGGAGCTGAATCTATGTTTTATGCAGCACAAGAATGCCAATCCATGTGTGTATGTTGTATGCCAATGTCATACAACCATTTTGTGTTGCCTAAAACGGATTTAGCTTAGACCAAGAGATTTGCCAATCAATTTATAATTATTCTTATGTAATAGGCATTTCTAGCAGCTGTTTCCTTTTTGGGGAGCAGCTGCTTTTTTGTCTAATGGAGGTTTTGTCAAATGACGGGAATTAAGAAATTTGCGATCGGTGCTGTCGGCGTAAGTGCTGCTTTGCTCTTGGCTGCTTGCGGGCAAAGCAAGTCAAGCAGCCAAAGCCAGGAAAAGCAGGTCCTGAACTTGAGCGCTGCGGCAGCATTGGACACCATCGACATCAGCAAGGCAACTGGCTATGGCCAAACGGGCAATGTCTTTGAAAGTTTTTACCGCTTGGGTAAAAAGGGCAAGACCACTCCAGGTCTAGCTAAGTCCGGTTCAGTATCTAAGGACGGGAAAACCTGGACCTTTGTCATCCGTTCTAATGCCAAGTGGTCCAATGGTGAAAAGATTACCGCCCAAGACTTTGTTTATTCTTGGCGGCGGAGCATTAACCCTAAGACCGCATCCCCTTATGCCTACCTGTTTTCTGGCGTGAAGAATGTCGACCAGATTATCGCCGGCAAGAAGGCGCCAAGCAGCTTGGGCATCTCAGCCAAGGGCGACAATACGGTTGTTGTAAAATTGGAGCGGCCAATTGCCTACTTCAAGGTCTTGATGGCTTACCCACTCTTTGGGCCACAAAATGAAGCCTTTATTAAAAAGACTGGCAAAAAGTACGCAACCAGCTCCAAGTACATGCTCTATTCTGGTCCTTTCAAGATCACTGGCTGGAAGGGGACTAACGACACCTGGTCCTTTGTCAAGAACAACTATTACTGGGACAAGAAGGTTGTCAAGCTGAAGAAGATCAACTACCAAGTGGTTAAGACCACTAACACCGGCTACCAGCTCTACCAGCAAGGCAAGCTGGACATGACGCCTTTGTCTAGTGAGCAGGTTAAGAACTTAAAGAATAACAAGGACTTTAAGACTTACCCATACTCCTACGTATCCTTCCTGGCTTACAACTTTAACGACAAGGATCAAACCGTTAAAAAGGCTCTAAGCAATAAGAAGATTCGTCTGGCTTTATCGCTTGCTCTGGACCGTCAGGTCTTGACCAAGAAGGTCTTTGGCGATGGTTCCAGCGTCCCAAAGGGCTTTGTGGCATCAGGCTTAGCCTACGATCCAAGTACTGGTGCTGATTTTGCCAGCCAAGGCAAGATCAAGAACACGGTTGACTACAGCGAAAATTTAGCCAAGAAGTACTGGAAGCAAGGCTTAAAGGAAATTGGCTTAAGCAAGCTGAGCCTGACCCTTTTAGCTTCAAACGAAAGCACTAACGCTGACGCCTTGACCCAGTACCTGCAGTCGCAATGGACCAAGGTGCTGGCTGGCATCAGCGTCAAGGTTAACGCCATCCCAAGCAAAAATGCCTACACCAAGGCTTCAAGCGGCGACTTCGACATTTACGTTTCCGGCTGGGGCGGGGACTTCAGCGACCCAATGACTTTCATGCAGATCCTGCAAAAGGGCACTTCTTACAACTACGGTAAGTGGAACAACAAGCAGTACAATGCTTTAGTCCAAAAGGCTTTGACCACCGACGCCAACAACACTACTAAGCGCTGGCAAGACCTGGTGGACGCCTTGAAGCTGGCTAACAGCGAGCAAGCCGTAACGCCAATCTACGAGCAAACTACTGCTTACCTGCAAAAGTCTAAGGTAAGGGGGATCATCCACAACACTGCTGGTACTCAGTGGAGCTACAAGTTCGCCTACATCAAGTAATTTTTATCGAAAAAAGAGGACCAAAGGTCCTCTTTTTTACTTTTTATCTTTTATTTTCTAATAATTTTTAGTGGCGGACTGCCCGGTGATTGCCTGAAGCTTTGATTTTGTGCGTCTTGCGCTTGATCTTGACCCGGCCGCCTTCTTGCATCAAGCGGAAGTGCCGCATCTTGGCCGGGTAGGGCTTGCCCGACAAGCGAATAGCGGTCCAGTCCTGCATAATCTTGGTCATGGTTTCCAGATCTTTGATTAGGTCAGGGTTACCTTCTTGCACGACTGCGTCTTTAATGTCGCCTTGGAGACGGCTGACGAGATTTTGATGGTAGCAGAGGAGGTCTCTAGTTAACTCGGCTTTTCGGTACTGGTTAAAGAGCTTTTGGATGATTTCCATGGCTTCTAATCCTGATTGGGGCTGAAGGTAGCGGTCTTTTGACATCTTGCTGATCTGTCTCACTTTCTGTTTTGGTTTTTTTAGGCCTATTATAGCACGGTTGATATTTTTAAATTTTGGTTAAATAAATCGAGAGAACTAAAAAGTTCCTGATAAATCTAAAAAGTGCTAGCGCTTTTCTAATTTTTTTGTCATAATAGAGAAAGATCAAGATGACCATCCTAGGTCAAGCAGATCCTTCCTGAAAACATGAACCATTGTCAATAATACCAACTAAAATTGAGATTGAGAAAAGAAAGAGGAGAATGCCATGAAGGCATACGTATTTAGCCTAGCGCCGGTTGAAGAAGCCTTTGCCAAAGATTGGCAAGACCAGCACCCTGATGATGTCTTAACCGTGACCCACCAAGCCTTGACTTTAGAAACTGCAGATTTAGCCAAGGGCTATGATGCGGTTTCCACCCAGCCAGAGCGACTGAGTGCAGACTTATTTAAAAAATTGGCCTCAAACGGGGTCAAGCACGTGGCCTTGCGCAAGGTGGGCGTCGACCACGTGGACTTAGCAGCTGCTAAAGATGCTGGAATCGCCGTATCCAACGTTCCAGCTTATTCTCCCCGTGCCATTGCCGAAAACGGCTTGACCGGGGCCATGTACCTCTTGAGAAAGTGGGGCTACTACCACCGGCAGATGCGGCGGGGCAACTTTACACGGCCCAGCGGGCTAATGAGCGACGAAATTTTTAACCAAACGGTCGGGATCGTGGGCTTGGGCCGGATCGGCGCCGCAGCTGCTGAAATGTACCAGGCCTTGGGTGCTCGCGTCATCGGTTACGATCCTTTCTACAATGCCTCTTTAGAGCCCTTTTTGGACTATGTGGATCTGGAGACCTTGCTGAAAGAAAGCGACATCGTCCAGCTGCACATTCCTTTAACCAGCGAAAACAAGGGGATGCTGAGTACCAATGAATTCGCGATGATGAAAGACGATGCAATCTTGGTCAACCAATCGCGAGGCGAATTGGTTGATACCGAAGCCTTGATCGTAGCCTTGAAGTACCATGAAATTGGCGGTGCCGCCTTGGACGTCTTGGAAGGCGAAGAAAAGGTCTTTGGGCAAAAGTTTGAAGACGTTGACTCTGTCCCTGACGAATATAAAGAATTGATCAGCATGCCCAACGTGGTCATGTCTCCTCACTCTGCCTACTACACTAAGATGGCGGTCAAGAACATGTTCTTCCAAAGCCTGACCGACATGGAGCGGACGACCAAGGGGCAGAGAGCCTTTTTCAAGGTGAATTAAAGAACATTAGTAATATTTTATCTAAAAAATTCCTCAGCCTAGCTGGGGATTTTTTGCGTGGGTAATTTAAACAATGCTTAAGCTTTTTCTGTTAGACTAAAAGAGAAAAAGATTTAGTAAAGGACAGGAAAATGGCAATTCAAGATCAAGCATATTTGGATTTACTGAAAAAGATTATGGAAGAAGGCCATGATAAGGATGACCGAACGGGGACAGGTACTAGGAGCCTTTTTGGCGCCCAGATGCGCTTTGATCTCAGTCAAGGCTTTCCCATTTTGACCAGTAAAAAGGTGCCTTTTGGCCTTATCAAAAGCGAGCTCTTGTGGTTCTTGCGGGGCGATACCAACATCCGCTTTTTGCTAGAGCACAAGAACCATATTTGGGATGAATGGGCCTTTAAGAACTGGGTGACTAGCCCAGAATACCAAGGCCCTGACATGACCGACTTTGGCCTGCGGAGTCAAAAAGATCCAGAGTTTAAGCAGATCTACGATGAAGAAATGGCCGCTTTTTGTCAAAGAATCCTAGACGATGACGACTTTGCCCACAAATACGGCAACCTGGGCGACGTCTACGGAGCCCAGTGGCGGCATTGGGGCAAGAGAGGCGGCGGCTTTATCGACCAGATCGCTGACGTGATTGAGCAAATCAAGACCAATCCCAACTCTCGCCGCTTGATCGTGACGGCCTGGAACCCAGAAGACGTGCCAATGAGTGCACTTCCGCCTTGCCATGTCCTCTTCCAGTTCTACGTGGCAGATGGCAAATTGAGTTTGCAGCTTTACCAGCGCTCTGGCGACATGTTCTTGGGCGTGCCTTTTAACATTGCCAGCTACTCTTTGCTCTTGTCCTTGATCGCCAGAGAAACTGGACTGGAAGTGGGCGAGTTTGTTCACACCTTGGGGGATGCCCACATTTACAAAAACCACTTTGACCAGGTCAAAAAGCAGCTGGCCGCACCGGTTTACGATGCGCCAAAACTGTGGCTGAACCCTGACAAGACCAAGGTCAGCGAATTTGAAATGAGCGATATCAAGCTGGAAGGCTACCAGCACGCGCCGGCTATCAAGGCGCCAGTAGCCGTTTAAGAAAGGGCTGGTTACAAAATGCTGATTTACGTTTGGGCCCAAGATGAAGCAGGGGCAATCGGTAAAGATGGCATCCTGCCCTGGCATTTGCCGGCTGACCTCAAGCACTTTAAAGAAGTAACCATGGGCCATGCCATGTTAATGGGGAAAAAGACTTTTGATTCCTTCCCAGGTCTCTTGCCAGGCAGAAAGCACGTGGTCTTGACCCACCATGAGATCGCTAATCCAAAAGTAGAGGTCTTGCACGGGGAAGCTGACCTGAAAAAATGGCTGAAAGACCATGAGGCAGAAGAAGTCTGCGTGATTGGCGGCGCCAGCTTGTTTGAGCTTTTAAAAGACCGGGTGGACTGCCTAGAAGTGACCAAGATCAAGGGGACTTTTCCAGCCGATACCTACATGCCAGATTTGAACTGGGCCGCTTTTTCCCTAGACAAAGAAGAAAAGCATCAAGCTGATGCTAAGAACAAGTATGACTACGTCTTTCAGCGCTGGCTGCGGAAAAAATAGAAAATAGAAAAAGTGAGATGAGTTTTTGTGGTAAAGACGAATTTAGAAACGGGTTTGTCTAAGGCTGAGGTTGACCAAAAAATTGCTGCCGGCAAGGTCAACGTGGCCTTAGACGACGAGTTCAAGACCAACGGGCAGATCATTAAGGAAAACACCTTAACCTACTTCAACATGATCTTCCTGGTTTTGACTATCCTGCTCTTGATCGCCGGCGACATCCGAGACCTGACCTTTTTACCGGTGATCATCTTGAACACGATCGTCGGGATCGTCCAAGAAATCCGGGCCAAGTCGGTTTTAAGCAAGCTGCAGGTGCTAAACCAGGTCAATGTCGTGGCCATTCGCGACCAAAAAAGGGTCCAGGTGCCCATCGACCAGCTGGTGGAAGGGGACCTGGTTCTCTTAAAAACCGGTGACCAAATCCCGGCCGATGCCGTCGTCGCTGAAGGCAGCGCCCGGGTCAACGAGGCCCTGCTAACCGGGGAAAGTGACGAAATTGCCAAAAATATTGGCGACCGGCTTTTATCCGGCTCTTTCATCGTATCTGGTGAAGTGACGGCGCAGCTTGTCAAGGTCGGCAAGGAATCCTACATCGCCAAATTGACCGCTGAAGCCAAGGCCATGGGCGGCGGGGAAGAATCCAAGATGATTCGGGCCATCAACCATTTGATTAAGTGGGTCGGCATCATCATTATCCCCTTGGGGATCGCCCTTTTTAGCCAGGCCTACTTTGTCAACAAGCAAAGCTTTGCTGAATCCATCAGCTCGATGGAAGCGGCCATTATCGGCATGATTCCAGAAGGACTTTATCTGCTGACGACTGTGGCTTTGGCTCTAGCCGCCATGCGGCTGGCCAAGAACAAGGTCATGCTGCACGATATGAAGAGCGTGGAAACCCTGGCTCGGGTTAACGTTTTATGCGTGGACAAGACTGGGACCATCACTGAGCCAAAGATGGCCGTGGAAAAAGCCGTTCCGGCTGGTAACAATTCTGCAGCTGATTTAGAAGAACTTTTGACCAGCTATGTTTCCAGCATGCCGGCTGACAACATTACGGCGGAAGCCTTGAAGGAAAAGTACGGCCAAGCAGGGGCTGGCAATGCTAAAAGGATTATTGCCTTTACCTCGGTCAACAAGTATTCCGCTGCCGTTTTTGCCGGTTACAGCTTGATTTTAGGGGCTCCAGAAATGGTCTTAAGAGGGCAACTGGCTGACCACCAGGCCGAATTTGCCAAGTACCCAGAAGAAGGTTACCGGGTCTTGGCCTTTGCCAAGTACCCAGGCGAACTGGCCGATGAAAAGGAAAAATTGACCCAACCGGTAGAAGTCTTAGGCTATGTCCTTTTGTCTAACCCAATCCGGAAAGAAGCCAAGAGTACTTTTGAATACTTCGCAAGGCAAGGCGTCAACATCAAGGTCATTTCAGGGGACAACCCAGTTACAGTTGCCCGCGTTGCTCAGCAAGCTGGCATCGTTGGGTCTGACCGCTATGTCGATGCCCAAAGTATCAAGGACGGCGAATATGACCAAGCCGTCCTGGACTACAATGTTTTTGGCCGGGTCAAGCCTGAGCAGAAAAAGGAATTTGTCCAGGCTCTCCAGCGAAATGGGCAAACCGTGGCCATGACCGGCGACGGGGTCAACGACATCCTGGCCATGAAGGAGGCAGACTGCTCCATCGCCATGGGTTCAGGCAATAGCGCCGCCGTTCAGGCTTCTCAAGTGGTCTTGCTTGACTCCAACTTTGCCAAGATGCCGGAAGTCGTCAATGAAGGCCGGCAGGTGGTCAATAATATCGAGCGCTCAGCTGGACTTTTTTTGGTCAAAAATATCTTCTCCTTGCTGATGGCCTTAATGTCTTTAATCTTGACTATCAACTACCCGCTAAAGCCGGCCCAGATCACCCTGATTTCCGGCTTTACCATCGGTTTGCCATCCTTCCTTTTGGCCTTAGAAAAGAACCACAACCGGATCCGGGGCAACTTTACGATCAACATCTTGTCTAAGTCCATCCCCGGCGGGATTACCGACTGGCTGGCCGTCAGCATTCTGGTTTTGACCGACCAATTTATCAACATCGGTTCAAAAGAAGTGGGGACGGCGTCAACCATCTTGCTGGTTTTGGTTGGGATGATGGTCCTCTTCTGGATTTCCCGTCCTCTTAACAAGTACAAGCTGGGCGTGATGGCCCTGTCGGCGATTTGCATCATCTTGTCCATTGCCTTTATTCCAGGCTTCTTCAAACTGAGCCCCCTGTCAGGCCGGGCAATCTTTGCCATTGTCGTCCTCTTCTTTGCTGGCATGACCTTGTTTAGAATCATGTCCCGGATCTGCGATGGCTTTAAGGAAGTGTCAACGGTCTTGACGGAAAAGGGGAAGGATGCCCGCTTAAGAGACATCATTGCCGCCTATGGCAAGGATCGGGATGAACTTTAAGCAATTTTTTAAAAAAGTTGCAAAAGACGGTTGACTCGCTTAAAGAAAAATGATAAATTATAAATATCAAATTTAAGAAAAGTTATCTCGAAAAGCAGAGTAGCTGGAAGTACTTCTTCAAAGAGAGGCATCGTTTGGTGAAAGGTGTCAGAAATGCTCTAGTGAACATGGGCTTGGAATGATATGCAAGGGTGATATTTAGCTCTTGCCGGGGTTGCTCTCGTTAACAAAGCAAGCTGTTTCCCAATTTTTGGCAGACAGTTAGCGAGACCTATTATGAAAGTAATAGGTGAACTAAAGGTGGTATCACGAGCGTTCGTCCTTTAACTAGGGCGGACGCTTTTTATTTTCACAAATAACTAATTTGATCAATTGCTTTAGTTGCCCTGCTTTTTTAGATAACGATGATCATCATGTGTTTCTGGAGGTATTATCATGAGAAAAAAGAAACAAAGAAACATTATTATTGCGGTTGTTGTAGTTGCCTTGGTTGCAATTGTGGCCTTCTTCAGCTTCGGCAAGAAGGGCAGTCAAACTGCCAAGACCACCACGGTTACGGTCGGTACGGTTGGGGCTACTAAGGCAGAACGGGCCATCTGGAAGAGCGTTGCCGCAACTGCCAAGAAGAAGTATGGTATCATTGTCAAGACAAAGAACTTCTCTGACTACAACCAGCCAAACAGCGCTTTGAAGTCTGGCGACTTAGACTTGAACGCTTTCCAGCACTACAACTTCTTGAACAACTGGAACAAGTCTAACAAGTCTAACTTGACGGCGATCGGCGAAACTTACATCGCTCCAATCCGTCTTTACTCTTTGAAGTACAAGTCATTGAAGGCTTTGCCAAAGGGTTCAACCATTGCTATTCCTAATGACGCTACTAACGAAGCGCGTGCCCTTTTAGTTTTAAAGAACGCCGGCTTGATTACCCTGAAGGGGAATAGCCCAACTAAGCTTTACACGATTGCTGACATCGCCAAGAACCCTAAGAACTTCAAGATCAAGGAAGTTGCAACTGAACAAGCTGCCCGTGTGCTTAAGTCAGTTGACGCCGCTGTTGTCAACAACGACTACGCCAACCCAGCTGGTTTAGGCGACAAGCAAACCATCTACGTTGAACCAATCAACAAGGACTCCAAGCAATGGATCAACATCATCGTTGCCCGCAAGAAGGACAAGAACAAGAAGGCTTACAAGGAAGTCGTTAAGGCTTACCAAACCGCTAAGACTAAGCAGCTCTACAAGAAGTACTACGGCACTAAGCAAGTGGCTGCTTGGGATGCAAAGCTTTCAGATTAATTAACTTAGAAAGAAGCTTCGATAATTATGAGCATTATTCAACTGGATCATGTCAACGTAACTTTTAAAAGAAAAAAAGCGCCTGATGTTGAGGCTGTCAAAGATGTGACCCTGCACGTGGAAAAGGGCGACATCTACGGGATTGTCGGTTTTTCCGGCGCGGGCAAGTCAACCTTGGTCAGAACGATTAACCTTTTGCAAAAGCCTACGGCTGGCGATGTCGTGGTTGAAGGAGTGGAATTCGTCAAAGATGGCAAGCAGGTCATTTCCAACAAGGACTTGCAAACGCAAAGACGCCGGATCGGGATGATTTTTCAGCAATTCAACCTGCTGAATGAAACGACTGTCATCGAAAACATCGCCTTTGCCTTAAAGCACTCCAAGTTAAGCGACGATGAACTGGAGGAAAAATGCCATAAGCTCTTGAAGCTGGTTGACCTGGAAGACAAGGCCAACGCTTACCCAGCCCAGCTCTCTGGCGGTCAGCAGCAAAGAGTGGCGATTGCCCGGGCCTTGGCCAATGACCCAGAAATCCTGCTGTCTGACGAAGCAACCAGTGCCTTGGACCCGCAAACGACCATCCAAATTTTGGATCTGCTCAAGAAATTGAACCGGGAACTGGGATTGACCATCGTCTTGATCACCCACGAAATGGACGCGGTTAAGAAGGTGGCCAACAAGGTGGCAGTCATGGAAGAAGGCCGGGTCATTGAAAAGGGCAACTTGAAGGATGTCTTTTTGAACCCGAAGGCTGAACTGACGCAAAAGTTTGTCGGTGGCTCCTTGCAGGTAGTGGATACCTTGAAGAGCCTTGACATTAACTTGGCCGAAAACGAATCCCTCTACCAATTGGTTTACAGCTTGAACAATGTGGCTAAGTCCATTATTATCGAGCTGTACCGAGAAGTGGGCGTGGAAGCCTCCATGCTCTATGGGAACGTGGAAGTCTTGGCTGATGAGCCGGTAGGGACGCTCTTGATCACGGTCAAGGGTGACCAAGAGAAGCAAAAAGAAACCCTCGACTTTTTGGCAAAAGAAGGGGTTACGGTAACAGAGCTTGATGAAAGAGGTAATCGTTTATGATTAATGGAATTGTGCATTGGATCGCCCAAAACTTTCCGAATATCTATAACCTAGGCTGGAGTGGCGACACTGGCTGGGGCACCTCCATCTTGCAGATTATCTACATGACCTTCTGGCCATCCATCTTTGGCGGGGTCTTAGGGATCTTCTTTGGGATCGTCCTGGTTTTGACCGAACCAGGCGGGATCCTGGAAAATAAGTTCTGGTTTAACGTCAGCGACAAGCTGATCTCCATTCTTCGGGCGATTCCTTTCATCATCTTGCTGGCTTTCGTTTCTCCTTTGACTCGCGCCATTGTGGGGACGGAAATCGGCGATACGGCTGCCCTAGTACCGCTGACCTTGGGGATCTTCCCATTCTATGCCCGCCAAGTGCAGGTTGCTCTTGAAAGCTTGGACCCCGGCAAGGTGGAAGCAGCGCAAAGCCTTGGGGCTTCTAACTGGGATATCATTTTTGACGTATACCTGAAAGAAACACGCTCTGAAATCGTGAGGGTGTCAACCGTTTCAATCATCAGTTTGATCGGCTTGACGGCGATGGCTGGGGCCGTTGGGGCCGGCGGTCTGGGTACCACTGCGATCCAGTACGGCTACCGCGACTTCGCCAATGACGTTACCTTCCTCGCAACGATTTTGGTAGTGATCATGATCTTTATCGTGCAAATCGTGGGCGACTTCTTGGCAAAGAAATTGAACCACCAGCACCGGTAATCAGTAAGACCGACTTCCTTGGAAGTCGGTCTTTTTGTTTTTCCTTTTTTGTTCTGTTTTCTCTGTTTTCGATAGATGGGAATTCTTTTTAACTTTTTTAAAAAATCATCTTTTAATTTAAAATTGCTAAAATGTGGTTTATAATATGGGAGTAAGTAATTTTTTCATGAGTAGAGGAAGAAAATGGCTAAATACGAATTTAAGCCAAGTCCCATTGACTTGGTCAACCCTAGCTATGACGTAATTGTAATTGGTGCCGGTGGTACCGGCTTGTCTGCAGCCTTGCAGGCTCACGAATTAGACGCTAGCGTTGCTGTTTTTGAAAAAAACGCTGCCCTTGGCGGCAACACCAGCAAGGCTTCATCCGGGATGAACGCAGCTGAATCTCTGGTCCAATACGACCACGGGATTATCGACAACAAGGCTGACTTTTACAAGGAAACCCTTAAAGGCGGCGGTTTCTTGAACGATCCAGAAATGCTGAGCTACTTTGTTGACCACGCTGCCTTGGCTATTGACTGGCTGAAAGAGCACGACGTTGAATTGTCTGACCTGACCATCACCGGTGGGATGAGCAAGAAGCGGGCCCACCGTCCAGCTTCCATGGCTCCAGTTGGCGGCTTTTTGGTAACGGGCTTGCTCAAGGCCATAGAAAAGGCCCGCATTTCCGTCTTTAACCAAACCAAGGTTGTTAAGCTCTTGCAAGACGAAACTGGCAAGGTTAACGGCGTAGTTATTCTGGGGCCAGATGGCCACCGCACCGTTAAGGCTAAGACTGTCATCCTGGCAACTGGCGGCTTTGGTGCTTCTAAGTCCATCATTAAGAAGTATCGGCCTGACCTAGCAGACTACAAGACCACTAACCAAGCCGGTGCAACTGGCGACGGTCTGCTTTTGGCAGAAGACATTGACGCTCAGCTGATCCAAATGGACTTCATCCAAGTTCACCCAACTGCTCAAACCGACGGTGACCGGACCTTCTTGATTGGTGAAGCTGTCCGCGGCGAAGGTGCCATTTTGGTTAACCAAGCCGGCAAGCGCTTTGTCAACGAACTGGCAACTCGAAAGATCGTTTCGGCTGCAATTACCGGCTTAAACGAAGATGGGGCCTACCTCATTTTTGACCAAGGCATCCGGGACCACGTCAAGGCTGTAGAATTCTACGACCACATTGGCTTAGTCGAACACGGTGATTCTTTGGCAGAACTGGCTGACAAGATCGGCGTTGACGCCAGCGGCTTGGAGGCAACGGTTGCTAAGTGGAACAGTGACTTGGCAACTGGTGACGACACGGCCTTTGGCCGGACCACGGGGATGGACCGCGGCGTGGAAGTTGGCCCATTCTTTGCCATCCATGTCCACCCAGCCATCCACTACACCATGGGCGGGATCCACATTGACGCTGAAACTGAAGTATTGGATACTAATGGCAATGTCATCAAGGGCTTGTACGCCGCTGGTGAAGTTTCTGGGGGCCTGCACGGCAACAACCGGATCGGTGGCAACTCGATCGCTGAAACGGTAGTCTTTGGCCGCCAAGCCGGCATCCAGGCCGTTAAGTACGTTCGCGGCAAGTAGTTATTTACAAGACATTTTCATGTATAGCTTTTTCTTTTGCGTTTTTGCAAACTTTTTACGTTTTTTTGCGCAATTAAAACACCTTCATAATAATTCTTATAGATTATCATTTAATGTTTGATTCATCACAAACAACTTGCTATGATTAAGGTGAGAAAAAATGAAACCGCTTTTGGAAGAATTATGGAAGGAATCATAGAGATGAGTACACAAGAGCGTTTTAAGCAAAATGAACTGAAAAGATCCAATCCAGTATTCAGCCGCGTGCGCGCGACAATCGAAAGTGCCTTTTATGGCAATAATGTTCATGAAGTTGCCAGTGTAGCTGAAGCCTATGAATTGGCCAAGAGACAGCCCGGCGTCATCGTGACAGACCTGCCAATTCTGCACACCAAGGAATTGGGCTTGCCAATGGGGGCGACTCAGCTAGTCTACAATCATGGTAAGATCTTGGGCCGGACGGCCAGTGCCCGTCACTTTGTTGACGACCCAAAGGAAGACCCGGCGGCTTTGGTCAGCAACCTGTATGAAGACATCTATGCCGGCCATGAGCAACAGTATTTGAAGGCCACGGTCTTGGTTGGACTTGATGAATCATTTACGGTCAAGGCGCACGTGATGATGCCTGAAGACCAAGCCTTCAACCTGTTGAGCTACATTTTGAACTTCCAATTCTTTGATGAAGCAGCAGCTAAGATGTACAAGAACTCTAAAGCCTATGATGAAGGCGACATCTACTTCTATTTTGATCCGAACGTGACAGACCCTGACTACCCGAAGGGCTTCGGCGTCTTTGATGCACCCCATAATGCGGCCGCCGTCTTTGGACTGCGCTACTTCGGGGAACTGAAGAAGGGGACCTTGACCTTGGCTTGGGCCATGGCTCACCGGCATGGCTATGCTGCCTGCCACGGCGGCGAGAAGGCCTTCCACTTCAAGGACAAGGACGACAAGGTCTTTGCCTTTTACGGCTTGTCAGGCTCCGGCAAGTCGACTCTGACGCACGCGACGCACGGCGGCAAGTACGACATTACGGTGCTGCATGACGATGCCTTCATTATTTCAAGAGAAGACGGCTCATCCGTTGCCCTTGAGCCAGCCTACTTCGACAAGACCCACGATTATCCAGCTGGTCACCACGAAACCGAGTACTACACGGTGGTCATGAACTGTGCGGTGACCCAGGATGAAGCTGGCAGAAAGTTCCTGGTGACTGAGGACCTGCGCAACCATAATGGCCGGGTAATCAAGAGCCGCTATACTTCCGCCAACCGGGTGGATGTGGAAAAGGATCCGATTACAGCTCTGTTCTGGATCATGAAGGACAACTCCTTACCGCCAGTCTTGAAGATTGACGATCCGGTCCTGGCCACGACCATGGGATTGACCTTGGCTACCAAGCGGACTTCCGCGGAAAACCTGCCAAAAGGCTTTGACATGAACACTTTGGTGATTGAGCCGTTCGCGGATCCGTTTAGAGCCTACCCAGTAGCTGGCGACTATGGTGACTTTAAGGAATTATTTACTGAGCGCCATGCTGCTTGCTACGTTTTGAACACGGATGCCTTTATGGGCAAGGATATTCCAAAGGAATTGACCATGAAGATCCTGGAATACCTGGCTGACGACACCGATGAATGGAAGCCGTTTGGCGACTTCAAGGGCGTTTCCTACATGCCGCTTGAAGGCTTTGAAGTCAAGCTGGATGATCCTGACTACAAGAAGACTTTGGTGGCCAGAATGCAAGACCGGCTTGACTGGGTCAACGACTACAACGACGAGAATCCGGAAAATCCATTGCCAAACGAGGCTAAGGAAACCTTGCAGGGAATCATCAAAGAATTGAGCTAAGGCAGCTGAGTAAGCTGAACAGTAAAAAAGACGGCTGATGCCGTCTTTTTTTGATAACTTGGAAAAGCAGATTTGATACTGGTGAACCATAAGAACACGTCTCTGGATTACGAAGAGGATAAGATCAAGCAGTCTTCGTTAAGAAAAGAAAAAATCAAAAAAGTTTTAGAAAAAATCATAGTATTTTTAAGCAAATCCCGAACTATTACGAGCAAATAAAGTGGCTACGGGGATTTAGCTTGCTAAAAGTCTGGAAAGAAAAAAGGCTCTTTATCACAACGCATCCGTGCGTTTATATGCTAAACCGAATGAAAATCCAAATTTGACGAAAGAAAAATTACGAGTATACTAATACTTGTTGTCGCGGCGAGCAAGTAGCTCTCCGGAGACACGAAAAAATAAATCCAAAAACTTGTTGACAAATTCTTAA
>NZ_AZDU01000169.1 GCF_001434815.1 Lactobacillus equicursoris DSM 19284 = JCM 14600 = CIP 110162 | reverse complement strand
AGAAAACTACTCCAACTAAACCGGAAGAAAATAAGCCTGAAGAAAAGAAAGAGCCTAAGTTTTGGAAAGGAAACACCGAAAACGCCTTTGCCTACTCCATCACGATCGGTTTCTTTGTAGGTGCTGCTAACATGATCTTTTTGCACTGGGGTTGGCATCCAGGCATTGTTTCCATGATTTTGATCTTTTTGATCGTGGGAACAAATCCAGCCTTTGCAGACAAGCGAACTCCTG
>NZ_AZDU01000168.1 GCF_001434815.1 Lactobacillus equicursoris DSM 19284 = JCM 14600 = CIP 110162 | reverse complement strand
TAGGACTTTCTGAATTGTCGCCTGATATGCGTGATTTAGAAGAAACCGCTGAATCACGGCCACAATCTCAATTGGCGCTTGATATTTTTGTCAATCGGGTTGTGAAGTATGTTGGTTCTTACGTGGCTTTAATGAATGGCGTAGATACGCTGGTCTTTACTGCCGGCAGTGGTGAGAACGGCAGTGAATTACGGGCCGCCATTTGTGAACAACTCGCTTGCTTTGGTGTAGTATTAGATGAAGAT
>NZ_AZDU01000167.1 GCF_001434815.1 Lactobacillus equicursoris DSM 19284 = JCM 14600 = CIP 110162 | reverse complement strand
GCTCTATTCTGAAGTAGTTAAACAAGCTTGGGAGCAGGCAGACAAAGAAGGTATAGTCTATCAAACCGGTAAAGAGCTTGAACTGCCCAAAAATGGCAAAAGCATTAGTAAAGAGCTTGAACTGTCTTTAACCAATTCAAAGGGCGAAAAAGTTACTAATGTTAAGGCACAAAAGGACCAACCAATCAAAGAAGTGAAAGAAATTCCGGCAGATTACGTTGAAAAAGTAGCCAATCGCAAGTGGA
>NZ_AZDU01000166.1 GCF_001434815.1 Lactobacillus equicursoris DSM 19284 = JCM 14600 = CIP 110162 | reverse complement strand
GCTCTATTCTGAAGTAGTTAAACAAGCTTGGAAGCAGGCAGATAAAGAAGGCATAGCCTATCAAACCGGTAAAGAGTTTGAACTGCCTAAAAATGAAAATGATAAAAACATTAGTGAAGAGCTTGAACTGCCTTTAACCAATTCAAAAGGCGAAAAAGTTATTAATGTTAAGGCACAAAAAGACCAACCTATCAAAGAAGTGAAAGAAATTCCGGCAGACTACGTTGAAAAAGTAGCCAATCGCAAGTGGA
>NZ_AZDU01000165.1 GCF_001434815.1 Lactobacillus equicursoris DSM 19284 = JCM 14600 = CIP 110162 | reverse complement strand
ATTTCCTGGGAAATAGTCTTTTTACATGATCAAATTTAAGCAGTGGGGGAGGCAGCTAATCGTTACCGCCTGGCTCTTCCGTGTTACCTCGCCGTCGGTATGGACCCAGAGCGGCTGACTCAGTTCAATATGAATCTGCTGGCCCTGGCCATGGTGGACGCCCTTAAAGTGGTAGTATTTCCCGACATAAGCAGCCGGGAATTTGGGCAAAATTTGCGCGAGGTTCAAGTCGCCAATCGCTGCCAGGTTGAGC
>NZ_AZDU01000164.1 GCF_001434815.1 Lactobacillus equicursoris DSM 19284 = JCM 14600 = CIP 110162 | reverse complement strand
GATCGAACCCTGGACACCCGGATTAAGAGTCAGGTGCTCTGCCAGCTGAGCTAACGACCCAAGTAGGTTGCGGCTGACTTGTGTCAACCGACATTTATTTATTATACAGGAAGTAGAATGGATTTCAAGAGGATTTGTTAACTTTTTTGCTTTTTTTGGTAAAAAGCTATTAGTTGATTTGGAACAAGGGAGTCGCAGCACAATATTTGACTCAAATGGGAAAAAAGCTGCTCATAATCTTACTCAACCGGCCAAAT
>NZ_AZDU01000163.1 GCF_001434815.1 Lactobacillus equicursoris DSM 19284 = JCM 14600 = CIP 110162 | reverse complement strand
TTAATGGTGAAGACTACACTAAGCGCATCTCTAAGTCAGCTGAAACTTTATATCCAGCAACTCCTGACAAGAGCGAAGCCGTTAAGTACTTCAACAAGGGCTTGAAGGAACTGGGCAAGAGCAAGATCAGCTTCAAGATCTTGTCAGACGACACTGATGCCGGCAACAAGACTACCGAATCTCTGCAATCAAACTTTGAATCAACCTTTGGTAAGAAGGTCAGCGTATCTGTACAAAACCTGCCATTCAAGACTCGTTTGT
>NZ_AZDU01000162.1 GCF_001434815.1 Lactobacillus equicursoris DSM 19284 = JCM 14600 = CIP 110162 | reverse complement strand
CTGTCCTTAGTACGAGAGGACCGGGATGGACGCACCGCTGGTGTACCAGTTGTCTTGCCAAAGGCATCGCTGGGTAGCTATGTGCGGAAGGGATAAGCGCTGAAAGCATCTAAGTGCGAAGCCCCCCTCAAGATGAGATTTCCCATTTCTTCAAGAAAGTAAGACACCTCAGAGACGATGAGGTAGATAGGCCGGGAGTGGAAGAGCCGCGAGGCTTGGAGCGGACCGGTACTAATCAGTCGAGGACTTGACCAAAGCTAAGCA
>NZ_AZDU01000161.1 GCF_001434815.1 Lactobacillus equicursoris DSM 19284 = JCM 14600 = CIP 110162 | reverse complement strand
GCTATTTTAATGGCCAGGTTAGTGAAGATGACGCAAATAAAATTTTGAATTCCACCATTTCGGCTTCGGAAATGGTCGCTTTGAAGTCATTAGCGAGTACTGTTCAGGACAGAGAAAGCAAGAAAGCTATACGCGATTATCTTAGTCAACTTGCAGCAAAGAACCGGATAACTCGGCTGGATGAGTGGAAATTTAAAGCATATATTTCTGCTAAAGCAGCTGGGGCTACTGAAAAAGCAGAAAATTTAAAGCTCTATTCTGAAGTAG
>NZ_AZDU01000160.1 GCF_001434815.1 Lactobacillus equicursoris DSM 19284 = JCM 14600 = CIP 110162 | reverse complement strand
GCTATTTTAATGGCCAGGTTAGTGAAGATGATGCAAATAAAATATTAAATTCTACCATTTCCGAAGCTGAAATGGTTGCTTTGAAGTCATTAGCGAGTACGGTTAAGGACAGAGAAAGCAAGAAAGCTATAAACGATTATCTTAGTCAACTTGCAGCAAAGAGCCGTATAACCCGGCTTGACGAGTGGAAGTTTAAAGCTTATATTTCCGCTAAAGCGGCTGGGGCTACTGAGAAGGCAGAAAATTTAAAGCTCTATTCTGAAGTAG
>NZ_AZDU01000016.1 GCF_001434815.1 Lactobacillus equicursoris DSM 19284 = JCM 14600 = CIP 110162 | reverse complement strand
TTCTATTTTGCAAAAAAATTTACTTTTTTGTTACCAAGCCTCTCCCTCTACCCGCCAAGCCCCGATTAAGCTAAAATTAGAAGTAGACAAATCATCAATAAATAGAAAAGATAGAACTCTTTATTAATGAGGTAGATTATGAAATACAACCAATATGCATATGTTGAAACCAGTCCTGAGCAAGCCGAAAAAGAACTGCTTGAGATCAACTTTTTACCGGAAAATTACCAAACTCTCTCCTTTAGTGAGCTCTTTGCCGTCTTAACTGGCAACGTGCTTGCTGAAGCCACTACGCGTCAAGCTAAGGACGCCCGCCTTTGCGAATTTGCGGTCAGTGAAAATGAGGACCTAAAGAGCTTTTTGCTAGCCAGCCCCCAAGCCATGACCGCCAGCGAGTTTGCTAATGTCGCCTTGCAGCTTCTCGGCTACCACCCAAATTATGACTACCAACTTGCTGATCCCTTTACCTGTGTAAAAAAGCATGCTTTGCCAGCTATCCCCAGCTTGAACAGCAAGGACGACCTCATCTTTGCCTTTTACCGCTTGCTGAATACCCGGACTAAAAATGGGCAGATCCTCTTAGACGTCATGGCCGGCAAGGGCTACTTTACCCAGTTCTGGGGCAAGAACAAATTCCTCTTCTTTAACGGCAAGTCCCTCCCAGTTTTTGACACTAGCAAGGTGATCCGGGAAGTTGTTTACGTGCAAAGTGATCTGGACACTGACGGCGATGGCCAGGGCGACCTGCTTCCCGTTACCATCTTCCGGCCTTTTGAAAGCCAGGAAATCCAGGTGCCAGCCCTTTACACTGCATCCCCTTATTTTGGCGGCATCATCGACAATGTCAAGACCAACCACAATGTTGACGAAGACCTGACTGACTCCACCACCTGGACCAATCCTAAGTACGTAGCTAAGCCATTAATTCCTGCACCAAAGCCAACGGACGAAGACGTGCCTGCTACGGAACTGGCAACCGGCAAGTCCTCATATGGCCTAAACGAATACCTCTTAGCCCGCGGCTTTGCCTCTGTCTTCTCTGGCGCTATTGGCAATCGGCACGGCGACGGCATCCGGATCACGGGAGCACCGGAAGAAACCATTTCTCAAAAGGAAGTCATCGAATGGCTGACCGGTGACCGGGTGGCTTATACCGACCGCACCCGCCGTTTTGAAACCAAGGCATCCTGGTGCACGGGCAATATCGGCATGACAGGCCGGTCATACCTAGGCACATTGCAAATTGCCATCGCTACGACCGGCGTCAAAGGCTTAAAGACGGTAGTTTCAGAAGCTGCTATCTCTTCATGGTATGACTACTACCGCGAGCACGGTCTAGTAGTTGCTCCTGGCGAATGCCAAGGCGAAGATCTAGATAAATTAGCTGAAGTCTGCCAGTCCAACCTCTGGGACGGGGGCAATTTCACTGCTAAAAAGGCCTATGAAGCTGAGCAAAAAGAGCTGGAAGCAAAGCAAGATCGGGCAACTGGCCAATATTCAGACTTCTGGGAAGCCAGAAACTACCGCCACCACGCTGATGGCATCAAGTGCTCCTGGATCTCCGTTCACGGCTTGAACGACTGGAACGTTAAGCCAAAGAACGTTTATAAGATCTGGCAAAAGGTCAAGGAATTACCAGTTGAATCCCACCTCTTCCTCCACCAAGGGCCCCACTACAACATGAATAACCTGGTTTCCATCGACTTTACCGACCTAATGAACCTTTGGTTTGTACATGAACTTTTAGGCGTTGAAAATGGTGCCTATGAACAATGGCCAAAGGTCATGATTCAAGACAACCTGGAAGCCGACAAGTGGCACAGTGAAAACGACTGGTCCAATGACTTGGGGCAAGTTGTAGTTTACCAGCCAACAGCTGACGGCGATTTGTCAACCAGTCAAGCGGGACAAGGCCAATTGACCTTCACCGATGTCGGCGGCAGCGAATTTAAAGACAGCGGGATCAGCGAAACAGCCTGGGAATACCAATTTATCTCCGGTAAGGAAAAGTGGGCCAAGGCCAGCCTCCGCTTTGAAACGGAAGACTTCATCCACCCCGTTACTTTAGTCGGCCGGCCAAAGGTTCACGTACGCGTCGCTGCAAGCAAGAATGTTGGCCAATTGTCCGTTGCCTTGGTTGACCTGGGCAAGCGCAAGCGGCTGACGGCGACGCCAAAGATTTTGGCCCGGGGCAACCAGCCATTTGGCTTCCGCTTTGGGGCAGACTCTTTGCAAGAATTCGTGCCTGACAAAGAAACTGATGCTAAGCTGATCACCAAGGCCCACATGAACTTGCAAAATTACGAGGACATGAAAAAGCCAAGCAAGCTGGAACCAGGCCAGTTCGTGGACCTGGAATTTGAACTCCAGCCAACCTACTACACCCTGCCAGCCGGCAGCAAGCTGGGGCTGATCATCTATTCAACCGACCAGGGCATGACCAAGCGGCCACTGTCTAGCGAAGACTACACGATCGACCTGGAAAAGACGGCTTTGCTTTTATACCGGAAATAAGCCATAAAAAGTTCGTTAGGAATATATAGAGTATTTATTTAATGATGAGGGAAGAAAGTGACCAATAAACAAAAGAATAGTAAAAGCAAAAAACAGGCTAAAGGCAAAAAGAGATTATTAATCACCCTTTCTGCCATCCTTTTAATCTTCTTAGCTGCTAGTGGCTATTGGGAGGCTAGCCACTACCAGGCCAGTCCAGCAGCCAAGGAAGCCGCCAAAGTTGCGGTAACTAGCAAGCAAGAGACAACTTTTAAGAGCAAGGGCCAATCTAAAATGACTGTAGTCTTTTATCCCGGCGCCTTAGTCGATCCAGATGCCTACAGCATTTGGGCTAAAAAGCTGGCGAACGCCGGCTACACCGTCAAAATTGCCCACTTTCCTCTTAACATGGCAGTCTTAAAAGCAAAAGCGGCTGACTCCATGACTGGAAAGAAAGAGAAATTCGTAATCGGTGGCCATTCCATGGGTGGGGCTATGGCCGCCCGCTATGCCAATCAAAGCACCAAGAAAAAATTAAAAGGGATCTTTTTCTTAGCAGCTTATGCCGATCAAAAAGGCAGACTTGACGATAAGACTTTTCCAGCCCTCTCCATTACGGCCAGCCAGGATGGGGTCTTAAACTGGAAAAACTATCAAAAGGGCAAAAAATACCTTCCAAAAAGCACCACTTTTGTCTCCATTAAAGGCGGCAATCATGCTGGCTTTGGTTCTTATGGCGATCAAAGGGGAGATAAAAAGGCAACGATTTCTAACCAAAAACAGCAAAGGCTGATTGCCCAAGCCTTGATCAAGTGGCTCAGAAAAATTGCTTAGCCCCCTTGCTCTGATAGCCAACGTTTGTTATTCAACTTTTAGCTGGTAAATCAGCAATGATTGTCAGTTTTTTTCAAAAAGTTATGCTAAAATACTGTTGAAAATAATTTAATACGACTTATCCAAAGACTGTGGCGGAGTTCCGCTAACAGTCTTTTTGTCTTTTTAGGAGGAACTTTCACTTTTATGAAACAATCTGATAGTAAAAACACGACATTGGCCATCCTCAGTGTCGGGCTCTTAACCTTCATCGGGATCTTAAATGAGACCTCAATGAACGTCACCTACCCCATCTTGGTCAAGCAATTTGGTGCACCCTTGTCCACCATCCAGTGGATTACGACCGGCTACTTGCTCACCGTCACCATCATCATGGGGACGACCGCCTATCTCTTGCGGCAAATTCCGGCTAGATGGCTCCATTTAGGGGCGGGGGTCGCCTTTATCCTGGGCAGCTGTCTGGCAGCCTTAAGCAATAATTTTAGCCTCCTCTTAATTGGGAGAATCATTCAAGGGATCGCTACCGGCTTCTCCACGCCAATCATGTTTCAGTTGATTTTCACCCAGGTTCCTAAGGAAAAACTAGGCCTGATGACCGGTGTCGCCGGGATGATCATTTCTTTGGCTCCGGCTCTGGGGCCAACTTACGGCGGGATCGTCCTATCATTTGCCAGCTGGCGGATGATCTTCTGGCTGCTCTTGCCTTTAGCCCTCATTAGCATTTTGGGCGGACAGCTTTACGTTCGCAACCGGCCGATGGGCAACCAGACATCCTTTAGCTACGCTGCCTTGCTATTGCTCGGGATCTCACTCTTCTTCGTCGTTTACGCCATGTCCGTCATCGGCAGCCAGGGTCTTTCCGTTGCTTTCTTAATCAACCTATTAATCGGTTTGGTCTTCTTTGCTGCCTTTGTTTACGTCAACGATCATGGCAAAAGTCAGCTCCTCAACCTGACGATTTTTAAAAAGCTAACCATTGTTTTAGCGGCCTTAACCTACTTTATCCTGCAATTTGCCAATATCGGCCTGTCAGTCACCATCCCGACTTATGCCGAATATGTTTTGTCCGCTTCCAGCCTAATTGCGGGGCTATGCCTTTTGCCAGGCTCCTTTGTGGGCGCCATCATCTCCCCTTGGGCAGGTAAATTAGCCGACAAGTATGGCTTTAAGCAGCCGATCAGTATTGGTGGTATCCTCTTTTTCCTGGGCAACCTAGGCTTTGCCCTCCTGCAGCCGGTCTTGACTCCGGCCTTAATCATCCTTTGTCACGTGGCTTTTCGGGCCGGCCTTAACCTGGCTTTTGCCAACTCTATTTCTAATGCTTCAACCTTAGTTGATAAAAAGACCGTTTCTGACGTCAACTCGGCCTTTAACATGATCCAGCAATTCGCCGGCTCTCTGGGTGTCAGCATCGCCACAGCCCTGATTTCCCTTAATCAAAAGTATGGTCAAGGCAGACTGGCGACGCGAAGCTACCAAGGCGGGAAACTAGACTTTTGCCTCTTTGCCCTTTTAGGCCTAATCGCTATCTGTCTGATCTGGCACAACTTCCACCTGCAAGCAAGGAGTACTAACGAATAGTAAGCAACTATTAGACTGATACTTCAGCAAAATAAATAAAAAATGATAAGTTTGCACTTGTCGTTTTAAGAAAAGAGCTGTATACTTTCAGTATAAATTCTTTAGGAGGTTCGCCAAATGAGCAGCAAGTCAATTTTTAACGCTAATCAAGAAACTTGTTGTTGTGGATTGTGTCTTGGACAATCCACTATTTGGCGTGGGCTGAGTTAATTAGCGAAAATGACTGGCCTAGATAAATAGCACAGATTGTTGAAGACACGTATCCGAAATAGATGCGTGTCTTTTTTGTTACCATTTTTACTTTTTTAGAAAGGACCATCAGCTTGACCATGAAATTAAAAATCGGCGTTCTCAACATCATGCATGACAAGGTTGATACGCAAAAAAGATTTACTCATGTCTTAAAAAGAGCCAACCCCGAGGTCGAAATTCGCTACTTCTACCCCAAAAGCCACCACATGAAGCAGCCGATACCAGCTGGCTGGCAGGCTTCCTCGCTTGATTTCGAGCAAGTCAAGAAACTCGATGGCTTCATCATTACCGGGGCCCCAATCGAGCGCATCCCTTTTGAGGAAGTCGACTACTGGCAAGAGCTTACTCAGCTTTTTGATCTGTTAAAGGACATGCGCATCCCCCAGCTCTACGTCTGCTGGGGGGCAATGGCGGCGATGAAGTACTTTTACGGAATTGAGAAGCATGAATTGCCAGAGAAGCTTTTTGGCATTTACCCGCAAGAGATCCTCAACAAAACACCCCTTTTAAAAGGCTTAACCGCAGGCTTCAAGGCCCCGCATGCCCGCTACGCCGAGATGAACGTGGACGAAGTCTTGGCTAGTCCCTTAACGGTCAACGCGGTCACAGAAAGCGGCCACCTGACCTTGGCTAGCCAGGGCGAGCAAAGCTTCCTCTTTACCCACCTGGAGTATGGACCAAGTGCCTTTCAAAAGGAATATCAAAGAGAACTAACCGCTAGAGGAGGTGATGACCAAGGCCTGGCTAAGCCTGAAAATTATTTTGCAGATGAAGACGCGATGGCTCTGCCCCTGTTCACCTGGCGGAGCACGCAGAAACACTTTTTTAACAACTGGATGACTACTGTAAAAAATGCAAAAGGAGCACAATACTATGTCTACTAATCGGATCTACAACAACATTTTGGAAACTATCGGCAACACCCCAATCGTAAAGCTCAACCGGGTCGTCCCAAAAGACGCTGCAGATGTTTACGTTAAGCTGGAATTCTTTAACCCTGGCGGCTCCATTAAGGACCGGATTGCTCTGGCCATGATTGAAAAGGCAGAAAAGGAAGGCAAGCTGAAGCCTGGCAGCAAGATCGTTGAGCCAACTTCCGGCAACACCGGGATCGGTCTGGCTGCCGTGGCTTCCGCCAAGGGCTACCAACTCACCATCATCATGCCTGAAACTATGAGCGATGAAAGAAAAAAGATTATTCGTGCTTACGGCGCTGAACTGATCTTGACTGATGGCAAGGGCGGCATGGCTGCTTCCATTGCTAAGGCTAAGGAATTAGTTGAAAACGAAGGCTACTTCATGCCAATGCAGTTTGAAAACCCAGCCAACCCAGAAATCCATGAATTGACGACTGGTAAGGAAATCGTTGAAGCCTTTGAAGGCGATTTGCCAGATGCCTTTGTAGCTGGCGTCGGGACTGGCGGCACCTTGACTGGGATCGGCCGGGCCCTCAAGAAGGCGGGCGACGTCAAGGTTTACGCCTTAGAACCAGCTGAATCACCACTTTTAAAGGAAGGCAAGAAGGGGCCACACAAGATTCAAGGAATCTCTGCCGGCTTTATTCCTAAGACCCTGGACCAAGAAATCTTCGACGGGATCGTAGAAGTTTCAAGCGACGATGCTTTTGAAACGGCTAGAGAAGTGGCACGTTTGGAAGGCTTTTTGCCAGGGATCTCAGCTGGGGCCAACATCCACGGCGCCATTGAATTAGCTAAGAAGCTGGGCAAGGGCAAGAAGGTTATCACCGTTGCCCCAGACAATGGCGAACGCTACTTGTCAACGGCTTTGTACAAGTAAGAACGAATATAAAAATAACATTAATATCAGTAATAATCCTCAATTACAAAACAGCGAAATTAATTACAAAAACTAACATCGATACTATCTAAAAAAGGACATCCGAATGGATGTCCTTTTTGGTAATGATTTATCTCTTACCTAACTAGATCTAACAGCCGCTCTTTTTCAGCCTGGTCACAAAAAGCGGCGTTAACCACGTTTAAATAGACTTGCTTTTCTTCAGCTGATGTTAAGCCAATAGATTCTAATAGTTTGTATTCTCTTGGCAGGTTGGTCTGAGATACCGTCATGTTGTCGGTATTGACCGTGGCCTGAACTTTTTTAGCCAGCAGCTTTCTTAAGGGATACTGAGAAAGGTCGTCAAAAATCTTGGTGTTCAAGTTGGAGCTGGCGCAGCATTCCAAGGTAATTTGGTCTTGGACTAATTTTTTAATCAGCTCAGGATCTTCCATAGAACGGATGCCGTGGCCGATCCGCTTGGTCCCCATGGCTAGAGCTTCTTTGACTGATTCAGGGCCCATGGCTTCCCCGGCATGGATAGTGTAAGGGATGCCGAGCTCCTTTGCCTTGGCAAAAAATGGCGCAAACTTGCGGTTAGCCACCTCTTCATTTTCAGGTCCCGCCAGGTCGATCCCGGCTACGCCTTGGCCTAAAAATTCTTTAGCAACCTTAACCGTTTCCCAGTTTTTGTCGCTAACGCCCTCAAGGCGCATTAAGCACAACAGGATCTGGGCATGGAGATCTGTTCGGTCATCTGCCTGCTCTTTTTACCAAGCGTAAAAATCTTCTAGACCAGCGATCACAGCTTGTACGGCTTCAGCCTGAGTCAAAGTCTTGGTATGCTGCTGCGGGGCAAAGCGGATTTCAGCATAAACCAGGCCCTGGCTTCTTAAATCCTTTAAGAGGTCGCAAGTTAACAGGTGCAAGTTTTCAGCGCTTTGCATCAATTCCAGTGGGAAGTTGAACTTATCCAGATATTCAGCTAAATTTTGACAGTCCTCCCCGACTGACAAGCGCTCCTTTAGTTCTTGATCGGACATGGTCTTGCCCTCTTTGGCTAATATCTTTTTCACGGATAAAACTGGCAAGGAGCCGTCTAAATGTAAGTGGAGGTCAATCAAATTCTGCATCTTTAAGTCCTCAATAATTGCTGAAATCATGAAAAATAGTTGTAAATTTTTTCTATTCTATCACTTTCAATTGAGATTTAAAGAGCTTTTTCTCAGTAAAAATTATTCAACAATTGCCTAATTAATCGCAGATTCAGGAATTGTTCGGCTTTTACCTTGTTCGTAATTTAGGCTAAAAGAAAAAGCTAGTCTAAGAACAACATTTTGTCCTCAAACCAGGCTTTTTCCGCTAAAAAATAATTGTGTTTTTCTATGCTTTTTTCAATTCTGTTGCTGCTGATTCCCATTGTCCCGGCGGCGCAGCTTCTTCAGCTTGTCAAAGCTGAATGAGCGCGGATCATGCCAGTCCTTTGGCACCAGCAATTCGCAGACAATACCGCGGTCAAGCACGTACAAAACCCGTCCTTCAGCTTCCTTGCCAAAGAGGTCGTATAATCGCCCAGCGCTGATGCTCTCACCTAAAACAGTGTAAGGACTATTGGCAACATAACCCACCTTGCCTAGGCCCCGTAGTTCAACGCGAATCGCCTCTTTGTCGTAGTCGTTATCAGGTTCTTTAACCAGCTTCACCTTTATCTTGCGTTCAAAAATCTTATTTCCAAAATAGTGGCTAGTGCCAGTAATGGTGAAAAAGATATCTGCCATAGTAGTCCCTCCCTTATTTTAATAAAATAGCTTGACCCAATAATCTGATCAAATTTCTATGGTCTTTTCAGATAAAATTGTAGCACTATTTAAATAACTTAGCAGATAAATCTTAATCTACTTTTCTTGTTATCGTTTTCGCAATAATTTACAATAAAGGTAGAAAAGTGATTAACTTCTAAACATATTAAACATTCTCAACGGAATGATTTGCAAGAAAAGATATCAAGCAAGGAGAAGAAAATGAAGATTGCAGTTTTAACCGATAGCTCCGCCTACCTCACCAAGGAACAGCAAGAACAATATCACATTGATGTTGTCCCCATCCCCCTGATCTGGGGCGACAAAACCTACTATGACCTGGTCGACATCAGCTATGAAGATTTTTACCAAAAAATCGAGACCGCAACTGACCTGCCAACGACCTCTCAGCCATCGCTTGGCCAAATTACTGAATTCGTCGATGACTACGTGGCAAATGGCTATACCGACGTGATCATCTTGCCCCTTTCAAGCGGGATTTCTAGCTCCTACCAAAACCTCGTAGCCTATGCCCAAGAAGAAGATCGGATCAAGATCCATCCTTTTGACTGCCACACCACCTGCGCTGGCTTGGCTGATTGCGCTATCTTGGCAGCCCGCCTGGTTGCCGCTGGCGCTGACGTGGACTTAATCATGCATGACCTGGAAGATTTGAGAAAAACGATCGGGGTCCGCTTCTTAGTCGACAACCTGGCCCACTTGAAGCGGACTGGCCGCCTGTCTAACGCCGCCACCTTCATCGGGACCCTGCTTCACATCACGCCAATCTTGGCCATGGATGTCCAAAAGACTGGCCACATTTCCGCCATTGCCAAGGAAAGACAGTATAAACGGGCTTATCGCCATATCCAAGAAGACTTTGACCGCTTGACCAAGGACAAGGATTATCCGATCCACGCGACCATTTTTGACGCGGACAATCCCAAAAGGGGCGATGAATGGTTCAAGGACTATCAGGAAAAATTCCCGCAAGACGACTTTGACCGGTCAATCATCGGCCCGGTCGTCGGCGTCCACTGCGGGAAAAACACCATCGCCATCATCTGGTGTCGCAACCTAGACAGCTACTTTGACCAAGACGGCAAGCCGATAACCGGCATCAACTCAGCTGAAGTTGGCGAAAAATTTGCATAAGCAATGAGATAGAAGAAAAGCAAAAAGATCTGTGAATTTATCACAGATCTTTTTTGATAGAGATAGTTAATGGTTATTCTTCGCCCCAAACTTCGTCGGCGACTTCCTTGATCAGCTTCAGCTTGTTCCATTCTTCTGCTTCAGTCAGCTTGTTGCCTTCTTCAGTTGACGCAAAGCCACATTGTGGGCTGAGGGCTAAGTTTTCTAGTGGCACGTAGCCGCTTGCTTCCTTAATCCGGGCCAACAAGTCGTCCTTATCTTCCAGTTCACCAAACTTGGACGTTACCAAGCCCAAGACAATCTTGACATCCTTGCGGTCATTCCAGATAGTCTTGATTGGCGCTAAGTCGCCAGATCTGTCTGAGTCATATTCCAGGAAAAAGCCATCGTAGTTCAACTTTGCCAAGTATGGCGCAACTGGTTCATAGCCGCCTGAGAAGAGGAAGGTTGACTTGAAGTTGCCCCGGCAGATGTGGGTCGTTACCGTCAAGTCTGCTGGCAAGCCTTCAAGGGCCCCGTTGATCACCTTAACAGCACTTTCAGCCAGTTGAACGTATTTAGCATGTTCTTCTGCTTGGTCCTTAGTTTCGTTAAGCTTGCTGATCAAAAAGGCCCAAGTGGTATCGTCAATTTGCAAGTAGCGGCAGCCAAGATCGTAGAAGTGCTTGATCGTTTCGTTATAAGCCTTGGCTAAGTCTGCTAAATATTCATCCCAGCTTGCGTAAAAGTCTGGCCACTTGTCAGAACGGTCGTCTCTAAAGAGCATGGTTGGTGATGGGATAGTTTGCTTGGCTACCGCATCCCCAGCTGCTTCTTTGGTGAACAAGAAGTGCTTGAAGAATGGGTGGTCTGGGTTGTATTCCACCTTACCGCCCAATTCAGCGTTATCAGTTCTGGTCTTTTCGCCGTGGAACTTGTAGCTGTGTTGGTAGTCATATTTAGTAACGCCCTTTAAGCCCCACAAGAAGTCCAGGTGCCACCAGGAGCGGCGGAATTCACCGTCGGTTACGGCATGTAGGCCAACTGCCTTTTCCTTGTCAACCAGGTCCTTGATCCACTTGTCTTCGACCTTGGTCAAGTCTGTTTGACTGATCTTGCCTTCCTTCAATTCTTCTCTAGCTTCCTTCAATTCTGCTGGACGCAAGAAGCTGCCGACGATGTCATAACGGTATGGTGCTGAAGTCATGTTTCTGCCTCTCAAATCTTTTATTAAAAAACTGGTAAATAAAAAGTGCGCCCTTAGCTATTTCTAGCCAAGAGACGCACTTGCGTGATACCACTCTTACTTCGGCTGTGCCTCACGGCCCAGCCCTCAATAGGTTCATTCTTAAACCTTGACGCGATAACAGGCGTCTCCTGCAAGGGGCTAAGGATTCACTCCTTGATTGCTCAAAGACCATCTTCACTACCTTCGCAATTGCCAGCTTTCACCTGCCCTGGCTCTCTGTAAAAAGTTTAGAATAGCTACTCATCTTTTCTAAGCAAGCATTAATTTATTTATCATTATCTTACGGCTAACTTTTAAGCTTGTCAACTGTCTTTAAAAAAATAATTTACTTTTTCTCTGCGTAAGCGAGGCAACAAATGTCCAACTACCATGATTTCAAGGCAGGGAAAATCTATAACCCAGACGACCGTAAGTACTACCACAAGGGGATGAGCTTTAATCCAGAAGATTTACATTAATAAAAGCAAAAATGGACTCAAGCAGAGTCCATTTTTTACTGCAATTTATCTAAGAGCCACTTGGTATTCAGCAGCTGCTCGCACAACCAGCAAACAGCCAAAATGACTGGGGCTAGTTTCAAAGTAAATAGAAAAATCAGCAAGACGGCAACCAGTTTGGGCCGGCCCACAATCAAGCTGACGCTGGCCGCCGTAATAATGGCAACCAGCAGGTTCTGCGACCAAGGCAAGACCAGAGCAAAGGCAATCCCCAAGGAGACCGAGCAAAAGATCGCCGGGAAGATCGTTCCGCCCCGCCAGCCTAACCCAAAGCCCAGATTGGTTAAGATCGCCTTGCCAAAGGCTAAAAACAAAAGCAGGACCGGTCCTAAAACTGCAGCCTCTTTAACCAGCTTCCACATGGTAAAGGCCCCCGACCAGAGGAAGTAAGTCGAAAAGATGCCAAAAATCCCTAAGAGCAGGCCTCCTAAGGCACCTTTCAAGACTGAGCTCTTGATTTTTTTACTCAGCCAGGCGCCGGCTTGTTCCATTTTTAAGAAAAAGTAGCCAAATAAAAGGCCGATAACTAAGGCTACCGGGCTTAAAGCCAATCCCTGCCAGGTCCAATTTACTGCCTTCCAGCTGATGCCAAAGACCTTGCTTTCTGGGAAGACCTTCAACCAGCAGATAAAGGCAACTATGCCTAGTGCAATCCAGATCGCATAGGCCGCCTTTTGCCGCTTTTGGCTAGCAAAGACGCTCTTTAGCGGCTGGTCTGCTTCACTTTTTGCCTTAAAAAAGCCCTGATTTTGCTGCCAAAAACTGGCACCAGCTAGATCAGCATCAGTCACAAAATTAGTCAATTTCTGCCCCAGCCAACTGGACTGGCGGGCAATGATCCCGGTCATGGACGCTTCTGGCCCCACGCTGGCCCCGCTGGCTAAGATCACGGCGCCGTTGATCCAGGTCTTCCAGCTCTGACTCTCGACCTTGCCGCTAGCCTTAAATTCAGCCAGGATCTGCTTGATCGTTTTCGGATACTGGCCAATTTTGGCCTGCAAAACACCAATAATCAAGCCAAAAATAACTGCTAAAGCCAGCATCCAGACCGGCCTGCTCAATACGGGCCTTGACCAGACCAGGTTGATTAATTAGCTGGTTACCGTTAAAAAGAGCCCCGCCCCCAGGCCAATCAAGATGCTGACCAAGCTGGCATAGAAGAAGGCAATGCCTTTTAATCGTTTCAAGTTTCAGTCGCTCCTGTTATATTCTTAATTGAATCCATTATAGCAAATTTCTCTACATTTGATTTTTTGACATTTTTCATTCTTCATTACAAATATTATTAAAATATCTAAAAATCTCCAGCAAAACTTGAAAGCGCTTTTATCCAATGCTACAATTTGAGGTGAAATAGATAACAAAGAAAAGCAATAAGTATTTTTTACGAGGTGAATGACATGTATTATTCAAACGGTAATTATGAAGCATTTACTGACGCTAGAAAACCAAAAGATGCTGATAAAAAGAGTGCATACGTTGTTGGCGGCGGTCTGGCCGGCCTAGCAGCCTGCGTCTTCATGGTGCGGGATGCCCACATGGACGGCAAGAAGATCCACTTGCTTGAAGAAGAAGCCCTAGCTGGGGGTTCTCTTGACGGGATCAACCGCCCAGAATACGGCTACATTATCCGGGGCGGCCGGGAAATGGAAAACCACTTTGAATGTCTCTGGGACATGTACCGGTCCATTCCATCCCTGGAAATTCCAGGTGCCTCCTACCTGGACGAGTATGCCTGGCTGGACAAGGATGACCCAAACTCCTCAAACTGCCGCTTGATCCACCACAGAGGGGACCAAGTACCAACCGACGGCCAATACGGTCTAGGCAAGTGTGCTAATGAAATTGTCAAGCTGATCATGACCCCAGAAGATGACCTAGAAGGAATTACCATTGAAGACTACTTCTCAGAAGACTTCTTCAAGACCAACTTCTGGACCTACTGGGCAACCATGTTTGCCTTTGAAAAGTGGCACTCAGTCATTGAAATGCGCCGCTATGCAATGCGCTTTATCCACCACATCGATGGCTTGCCAAACTTGTCAGCTTTGAAGTTCAACAAGTACAACCAATACGAGTCCATGACTAAGCCTCTGTTGGCTTACCTCAAGGACCACGGCGTAGATATCGTCTACAACTGCCAAGTGCAAAATATCGAAGTGGACACCAGCAATGGGGAAAAATTAGCCAAGAAGATTATCTTGACTAGAGATGGCGAGCAAGAAGAAATCGAACTGACTCCAGACGACCTGGTATATGTCACTAACGGCTCCATCGTTGAAAGCTCAACTTATGGGACCCATGACACCCCAGCCCCAATCACCCATGCCCTTGGCGGCAGCTGGAAATTGTGGCAAAACCTGGCTAAGCAAGACCCAGCCTTTGGTCACCCTGAGGTCTTCTGCGAAAATATCCCGGACCGAGCTTGGTTCATTTCCGCAACCATGACTATGAAAGATGCCACTCTTGAACCATACTTTGAACGGCTGACCAAGCGCGACATCCACCAGCACCGGGTCAACACGGGCGGGATCATCACCGTCACCGACTCTAACTGGATGCTTAGCTTCACCATCCACAGACAGCCCCACTTCAAGGACCAAAAGGAAAACGAGACCGTGGTTTGGATCTATGCCCTTTACTCCGACACCTTAGGCAACTACATTAAGAAGCGCGTTGTTGACTGCAGTGGTGAAGAGATCACGGAAGAGCTCCTCTACCACCTGGGCGTTCCAGACGACCTGATCAAGAAGTACGCTTCAAAGGACTATGTCAACACCGTTCCAGTTTACATGCCATACGTTACTGCCTACTTCCAGCTCCGCAAGAAGGGCGACCGCCCAGCAGTTGTGCCAGCAGGTTCAGTCAACCTGGCCTTCCTCGGCAACTTCGCTGAATCCCCGACTCGCGACACCGTCTTCACCACTGAATACTCGGTCAGAACTGCTATGGAAGCCGTCTACACCCTGCTTAACGTAGACCGCGGGGTGCCAGAGGTCTTTGACTCGGTTTACGACATCCGGGAACTGCTCAAGGCAACCTACTACTTAAACGACAAGAAGCCATTAGACCAGATGGACCTGCCAATTCCAAAATTTGCCCTGAAAGGCGCTTTGAAGAAGGTCCAAGGCACTTGGCTGGAAGAGCTGTTGAAGAATGCTAAGCTCATTGAGTAGCTCTAAATTTTTTTAACAAGAATAACTGATAAAACAAAAAGAGATTTGCTAAAGCAAATCTCTTTTTTGATCTCTCTATTAATAGCAAAGCTATATTATGTACTAGGCTTCTTCCCCATCCCGTTTTCTCTGCCACTTGGCAATGAGAGGTAAGATGATGCCTAAGCCAATCATGAAGAGGGGCTCGACGATATTCAAGATCAGCATATGGGTCCACTTGCTAGTCCCAAACTTGGCATCGATTGGCAAAATCCCGAAGGTAGCACCCGTCAAGGTCACGATCAAGCACCACCAACCAACGAAGATGGCGAATTTCCGGTTCTTGATGTAGACATATTCAGATGGATAGTCTTCTTGGTGCACCCGCACCTTGATAAAGGCCCAGAAGAGCAGACCCGTTACGTATGGTGAGACAATCCCGTTCAAGTTCAAGAGCTGGTTGAAGATGTCGTTCACGCTTGGCAGGGTTGAACTGAGGAAGAGCAAGACTGAGCAGATAAAGGTGGTCAGCCAGTAGCCGTTGATTGGCAGGCCATTTTTATCAGTCTTGGTTAATTGCTTTGGCAAGTAGCGTTTAGCCGTGTCTGACAAGAAGATCCGGGCACCCCCATCGACCAAGACGGCTAATTGGGCCAGCATGTACAGAGCCTGGGTGACGATAAAGGCATAGAGGAAAAAGTTGCCCATGCCGAACTTGTCTCCCATGGCCTTGAAGGCGTAGTAGGACCCGTTCATCTTCAGGTCGTTTGGCAGCTTATGAGCGTTAAAGAAGACGCCCAAGCTGAAGGAGCCAAAGATGGTCAAAAAGCCAGTCATGGCCGCCAGCATGTACATGGCCTTCGGGAAGTCCCGTGGACCATCCTTCATTTCGTTGACATAAGGAGCAACGAACTCACTCCCGTTCATAGCAAAGATCAACAGACCCAGGGAAGTCAGGAATTTCATGTCAAAGGTTGGCATGAAATTCTTGAAATGGAAAGGCTGGGTGGCAATTGGCCGCCCTTCGCCTAGGTAGGCGAAGGTCATGATGACAAAAAGAATCGTCATAACAAACATGGCCCCGCCCCCAATGATGGACAGCCACTGGAGGGAATTGGCGAACTTGTGCTGGAAGAAGATGAATAAGACAAATAGGATTGCCGTAAAGAGGGCAAAGGCCCAGTTGGACATTTCTGAATCATCCAGCGCCCGCCCCTTGATCAGCCAGGCAAAGGAAATGACGGTTGAGTTAGCCACGTCAACCAGGTATGGCAGAGACACTACCCAGTAGCACCAGGCAGCAATGTAGCCCATCTTGTCGCCAGAGGTGTGGCGGATCCAAGAAGACAAGCCACCCCCTTCTTTGGCAAAGACGCTGCCCAGGTGCCCCACCATCATTTCGTAAGGAATAACGAAGAGGACTAAGAGCATGACCCAGTCGCTGACCACGGCGAGGCCCTGGTTTTGGAAGTTGTAGATAATGTCGTCAAAGCCGATGACGGTTACGAAGTCCATCAAGGCAATGACTGGCCAAGAGATGTATTTTCTCTTATCGGTTTGATCTAAAGAATCCACTTTTTATTTCTTTCTCTTTTCTAGTCTTTTATTATTTAATTAAGCGATAAAGGAAACCATGATTTCCAGCTGAATCAGTCCGGTAATCACCGCCGGCAAGTTCTCTTCGGAACTTTTTCTAGAAATCACGCCGTGCTCTTCATCAAAATCAAAGCCAGCGTCGATCACCATGCCTGCCAGGTATTCGTTCAGATCTTCGTTTTCCCCTATTGGGTTATATTTGTACATTAAAAAGCCATCATCAGTTACGACATAGCCATCAGCTGTTTCTTCGACTAGGACAAAAGGCTTGCGGCCATAGGCATCGACCAGTTCGTTTTCGACTTGAAGGACGCTGTCTGACCACTGGTTGAACTTTAACTGGTCAGCCAACCAATTGACATAGTTTTCTTTGATTTTCTCGAGTTTCATGGTTCTCCCTTCTCTCGTTATTATTCACGATGATTAATCTGCCTTGTGCAGATTCTAACTATCTATTATAAGAGACTTTTGGCAAAAGTAAAAGCCAACCCAGTAATGGATTGGCTTAAATATTAATAGCGATTATTTCTTAATGGTTGTCAATAGCACTGTTCAGCCGCTTGTGCCAGATGAAGTAGACAAGCAAGGCCAGTGGCACCACCACCAGTTGTACCAAATAGAGGTACTGGATCGGCAGGGCCTTGACGACCACCCCGGCCAGCATGGGCCCAAAGGCCATGGAGATGTCTAGACCCAGGTAGAAGGTGCTGGAGCCCAAGCCTTGCTCGTCAGCTGGCGATAAAAGCAAGGCCGTTGACTGCAGGACTGAGTAAATCAGGCCATAGCCGACCGCCATGCCGGCTGCCCCTAAGGCCATCATTAGGTTGTTATTCATATAAGCCAAAACAACCAGGTAAAGGACCGTAGCAATGAGGCTCATCCAGAACCAAACGCCAAAGCGAACCGTGTCAAAGTAGTTCTTCAAGACCGTTCTGATAATCAACAAGACGATGGCGTAGATGAAGAAGAAGCTCCCCACCGCTACCGACATATGCATCTTGGCTACATAGGTGACGATATCGGCCTGGGTAATGAAGTAAGGCAGGCCAAAGCAAGTCGTTAACAGAGCTACTGGCAAGGCGTTGACTGAGATCAGCTTGAACTTCTTCTTTTCACCAGTCCGCTTTTTGGGAACGGCCCGGTTGCCCACAAACTGGATGATGATGATCATGATCAAAGTTGCAGCCGCTGGCAGCATCATGGTTTGCCGGTAGCCGATCACCTTATAGAGGTTAATGGAAATCGCCGGCGCAATGGACATGGCCAGGGCGTTCATCAAGCCGTACAGGCCCATGGCAGCGCCGACGTGCTGGCGCGGCACCAAGAAGGCAATCCAGGTAGTCATGCAGACGGTGCACAGGACAAAGCCGGTCCCGTTGATGATTCTAAATAACAGCAAAAAGCCGCCGTTTGGTGAAATAATGTAGCCGACAATCCCAATAAAGATCAAGACCCCGCCAATAAAGGACAATTGGTACTTAGAAAACTTGTCAGTCAAGTTCCCAGCGATTGGCCGCAGGAACATGGCCGCAAAGCTCATGATCCCGACGATCACCCCAGCTAAAACCGAGCTGGCCCCTAGGCTTTCGGCGTAGCCGTTAATCAGGGGGTTGTTAAACATGGTCCCAAACAAAAAGAGGAATGAGGCAATCATGACCAAGACCACGTCTTTAGAATAAATTGACCTGCTCTTTTCCTTTTCCATCCGTCCTTGGGGGGCGGCAACTGTTTCACTATTACTTGCCATGCACAAACCTTCTTACTGTAATCTTCTGAATCTTTTTCTTATCTAAAAAATGATACTTAAAAACAAATTAAAGTTTATCACATTTTAGCCTTTAAAAATCGCAACTCCCTTTTTCCCTTGTTTTAAATGCTTTCTTCCTAATATAAACCGCTTTCTGTTTAGGTCTAACTTTAATTTTTTAAGTCCAATAATTACTGGTAAATTATGACGTAAAAAAGATCCGCCAAAGGCGGATCTTCAGTCTTAATTAGTTGTCAAATTCTTAATTTTAGTAGTTGAAGTAGCGCTTAACTTCCCATTCAGATACTGATTGGGTGTACAAGGACCATTCAGTTTCCTTCATTTCAACAAAGCTGTCAACGATGTGTTCGCTGAAGGCTGACTTGATAACGTCGTCTTCCTTGAAGGCCTTGATGGCGTTGTGCAAAGTTGATGGCAATGGCTTGATGCCAAGCTTGGCTCTTTCATCGTCAGTCATTTCAAACAGGTTGGAAGTTACAGGTGCCATTGGCAGCTTGCCTTCCTTGATGCCAGTCAAACCAGCCTTAAGGCAGGCAGCCAAAAGCAGGTATGGGTTGGCAGTTGGGTCAGCTGAGCGCATTTCCAAACGGGTACCAATTTCGTTGGCGTTTGGAATTCTAACCATTGGTGAACGGTTGCGGCTTGCCCATGAGATGTATACAGGAGCTTCAAAGCCTGGGATCAAGCGCTTGTATGAGTTAACAGTTGGGTTGGCAACGCAGGTAATTGCACGGGCGTGTTCCAAGATCCCGTTCAAGAAGGTCAAAGCAGTGGTTGACAGGTGGTATTGACCATCCTTGTCGTAGAAGGCGTTCTTGCCATCCTTGAACAAAGACATGTTGGTGTGCATCCCGTTACCAGCCAAGCCTTCAACTGGCTTAGCCATGAAGCTTGCGTACAAGTGGTACTTGCGGGCAATGGTCTTAACCACCATCTTGAAGGTTTGCAGCTTGTCGGCAGTTGCCAAAGCATCATCGAAGCGGAAGTCGATTTCTTGTTGGCCATCACCAACTTCGTGGTGGGCAGCTTCTACACGGAAGCCGATCTTTTCCAAGGTTTCAACGATTTCGCGGCGGCACTTAGCACCCTCGTCTTCTGAAGCCATGTCAAAGTATGAGCTGTGGTCTGAAACCTTAGTAGTTTCTTCGCCGTTTGCGCCTTCCTTGAAGAGGAAGAATTCAGCTTCAAAACCGATGTTGAAACGGTCAAAGCCCATGTCATTCATTTCGGCGATAACCTTCTTCAGGTTGTTGCGTGGGTCACCAGCAAATGGGGTGCCGTCAACGTTGTGAACTGAGCAAACCAAGCGGCCGATCGTGCCTTCTTCAACGCTAGTCCAAGGCAAAACAGTCCAAGTTGACAAGTCTGGGTACAAAACCATGTCGCTTTCTTCCAAGCGTACGAAGCCATCGATTGATGAGCCGTCAAATCTAGTTTGGTTGCCCAAAACGTCGTCCAATTGACTTACTGGCACTTCCAAGTTCTTCAAAGTGCCGTTGATGTCAGTGAATGCCAAGCGCAAAAAGCGAACGTTCTTTTCTTCTACTTCTTTACGAATTTCTTCTTCAGTAATTACTTTGCTCATGTTCTCACCTTTAAAAAATCAAGAATAAATTGTGATCAACTAATCAATTGGCTCTGTGCTAATCGATGCTTTAAAGATACCACTCAAAGCGGCTCAGGTCAAATTGGTCTAAAAACTTTTAATAAAAAAAGGTATTTTTGCCATTTTACTTAAAAAAAGTATCTTTTACAGCATTTGTAATCGCTATCTTATCGTGAGCAAAAGTTAGACCACCTTGCATGTAAAGGGCGTAAGGTGGGCGCAGGGGGCCATCAGCAGAGAATTCCATGGTTGAACCAGAGACGAAATTACCCGCGGCCATAATGACCTTGTCTTCATAGCCTGGCATCTCACTTGGGATTGGTTCAACGAAGGAGTCAATAGGCGAATTTTTCTGTACTTCCTTAGTGAAATCGATCATCTTTTCCGGATCTCCGAAGATAATCGTCTGAATCAGGTCAGTCCGCGGATCGTTCCACTTAGGAGTGACATCGTAGCCCATCTTTTCTAAAAGAGCTGCTGCATAAATCATCCCCTTGATGGCTTCCCCGGTCGTGTGCGGTGCCAAGAAGAAGCCTTCGTAGAATTCGTGCATGTTGGTCAAAGTAGCCCCTTCTTCTTTGCCAATACCTGGAGCCGTCAAGCGGATTGCCGCATTTTCAACCAGTTCTTCTTTACCGACAATGTAGCCACCGGTTTGGGCAATCCCGCCGCCGGCGTTCTTGATCAAAGACCCTGCCATAAAGTCAACGCCGTATTCAGTTGGCTCATGCTTTTCAGAAAATTCCCCATAGCAGTTGTCGACAAAGACCAAACTGTCTGGAGAGGTCTTTTTCACAAAAGCGGTCATTTCCTTGATCTGGTCAACCGTGTAGCTTTGCCGGGTGTCATAGCCGCGGGAGCGCTGGATGACCACGATGTGCGGGTTGTCGCGCTTTAAGACCTTTTCGGCTTCGGCGTAATCCACCCCACCCTCTTTAGTTAAGGGAACGTAAGAGAAGTTGACGCCCTTTTGCATCAGGGTACCGCGCTTTTTTGGCGCGAGACCAATCACTTGCTGCATGGTATCATACGGCATCCCTGTCAGGTAAGTCAGGGTTTCGCCTGGCAAGAGGTTGCCGTCTAAGGCCACTGCCAGGGTGTGGGTGCCAGAGACAAATTGCGGACGAACCAAGGCATCTTCAGTTTGGAAGACTTGAGCGTAGATTCTTTCCAGCTTTTCTCTGCCGATGTCGTCATCGCCGTAGCCGTTGGTCCCCTTTAAGTCGGCTTCTGCCACTTGGTTGTCGGTAAAAGCCTGCAAGACCTTGGCCTGGTTGTATACGACCTGGTCGTCGATTTCTCTTAAGCGACCTCTGATTTGCTCGTCAACTTCTTTTACGATCCGTGCTAATTCTGCTGGTAATTCCTTCATTTTACTGCCTCGTTTCTTTTTTCTGATGTTCTATATTTTTCTGTATTAATATTTTGTTTTAGATTTTTATATTACTGCTTTAGCCAATCATTAACTGCTTGAACAATCTTTTCCTGGCAGTCTGGATCATCCAAGGGATCAAACCAGGTTACCGGCAATTTGTTTCTAAAGTAAGTCAGCTGCCGCTTGGCATAGCGCCGTGATGCAGTCTTCAGCTTGATCACGCACTCTTCTAGCGTGGCCTCCCCTGCAAAATAAGGGAAAAATTCCTTGTAGCCGATCGCCTGCAAGACCTGGTGCTCTTTGGCCCGGTTGTCATAAACAAAGCGAGCTTCGTCCAATAAGCCTTGGTCCATCATCAGGTCAACTCTTTGGTTGATTCTCTGGTAAATCTTGTTCCGGTTGCCGTTTAAGCCCACGATCAAGTAGTCATACCGGGGTGGAATCTCCGCTTGCTGGCCGGAAAAAAGCTGCCCGGTGCGGCTAATGACGCTGAGGGCTCTCAAAGCCCGTCTGGAATTGGCAACCGGCACCTTTTTGGCTGCTTCTGGATCACGCTTGTTTAATTCTTCCCAGAGAGCCTGGGGGCCATTTTGGGCCAAAAATGCTTCCCATTCTGGGTCCACGCTTTTAGCTTCATCTTCCTTGTCACCCAGCTGCATTTCGTTTAATAAGGCATTGACGTAAAAGCCGGTCCCCCCTGCCAAAATCGGCAGCTTACCCTTTTGGGCAATCTCGCTAATCGCATCTATCGCTTCATCGACAAAATTTTTAACCGAGTAGTCGTCAAAAACGGAGTGCTGGTCAACCAAATAATGCTTAATCTCGGCTTGCTCAGCCGGCGTGGCCTTGGCCGTGCCAACTGCCACTTCTTGGTAAACCTGCATGGAGTCGCCTGAGACAATTTCGCCGTTTAACTCCTTGGCCAGGCTAATGGCTAAACTGGTCTTGCCAATGGCGGTGGGGCCAACGATGGCCAGTACTTTCTGCATAGTTCTTCCATCTTTCTACAAAATCAAATAAAGATCAAAATCAAGAAAAAGCAAATATGAAAAAAGCCTGCATGACAATTCTCAGCAGGCTTGAAGTCTTAATTTTTTGAGCTCTTCTTGCGGCCATCCCACTGAGAGTAGCCATCCTTCAGGTAAAAGACCTTGCTAAAGTTGTTCTTGTGCAAGATGTTTGCGCAGCGCAAGGTCATGGTCAAAGAGTCTGAATACAGGTATACAGGCAAGTCTGGCCGCAATTCCTTAAATTGATACTTGAACATGGTGTAAGGGATGTTGCGGGCTCCATCGATGTGCTCACGCTTGAAAGAATCGGCTTCTCTAACGTCAATGATTTGAGCCTTGTGCATGCCGGCCCGGAATTCTTCGTTAGTGAGGCTGCCGCCAAGACGCTTGGACTGGATCCGGGTATATGCCCAAAAGCCCAGCATGGTCAATAAGATAACGCCCAAGATGACGTCAAGAACGATTAAAAAACTACTCATTCAAAAAACTCCTTTGATTTCAGTAACACTTCTTATGATACCGCTAAAAGCCTTCTGGGGCTACTAGTCCAAGCGATTTTCTTTTTCTAGTTTTTCTTCGTATTCATGCTCGTGTCTTAAAACCAGCTTGGCATTCAAGTAGACTTTCTTTTCCAAGATGCCGGCTTTATACAGATTGTCTAGTTCAATGGCCATCAGCTCAATATCCCACTTGCGCTTGCCGACATGAACCAAGATGCCATACTTTTTTAACAGCTGCTGGACATCATACAGGGTTTTCAAGGTTTTCATAGACTAACATTCATCCCCAAGCGTAAAGTAACTACAACGTAAATCACGATGCCGGCTGCGGCCAATACCCGGCCCAGCCGGCCATAGTTTTGGTAGGTCCGGTCGCCTAAGGCAATGGCGAGCAGCCCCCCGCTGATCAAACCGCCTAGGTGCCCCAAGAGGTCAACATCCGGCATAAAGAGGTCCAAAACAATGTTGATGATGGCTAGGGCTAAAGCCTGCCGGCCCAAAAAGCTCAAAATGTCGCTCTCGCGGTTTTTAAAGCCAACGCAGGCCATGGCCCCCAAGATCCCAAACAAGGCGGTTGACGCCCCAGCGCTGATTGCTTGGTCGCTGCCAAAGGCCAGGGTCAAGAGGCTGCCACCCGTACCTGACAAAAGGTAGAGGACTAAAAAGCGCCAGTGGCCAAAGATCGGCTCAGCGTATTGGCCGATATAGTAGATCATGATGGCATTTGACGCGATGTGCATGATCCCAATGTGTAAAAATTGGGCCGTAAACAGACGCCACCACTGCCCCTCAACGACGACTGCCGGATTGTACATGGCCCCCATCTTTAAGAGGACCGAGGTGCTCTCAGAGCCCCCAATCAGGGTTTCAGCGATAAAGACCAAAAACAAGACCGCCACGATCCCGAAGGTCATATAATTGCGTTTCACATTTTCCATCATTTGTTCTTCCTCCCTTTCTTTGGCTTTATTTTACACTTCTTCGTTATTTTCTGCTTCTTGTCGCTTGATTTCTTTGACAATGATCAAGTCGTCAAGCGGAATATCAAAACTTTCCTGCGGCCAAAGCGGCTCTTCAAAGTACATCCCTGAATTGACAAGAGAAACTGTCTTAAACTGATAGTCTTTTTGGTACTTAGCCAAAAAGCGGTCGTAGTAGCCCCCGCCAAAGCCAATCCGGGCCTTGCCCTCTGGGCTAAAGCCAAGCCCCGGCACAAAGAGCAGATCTAAGTTATTTTTGATCGGGGCTTCTTGACTGGCCACCTCTAAGACGCCAAACTTGGTCTCTTTTAACTCGCTGCCCGCCTCATAAAAGACAAAGTCCATCTGCCGATTTGAGTAGCAGCGGGCGATGTAGACCTTTTTGCCCATTTTTTGCAGGCTTGCAATCAAGGGCAAAGTATTGACTTCAAGGGGCAGGGAAAAAGTTAAGCCAATATTTTGGGCTTTTTTGACCCAGGGATGGCTTAGCGCCAAATTCAGCAATTCTTGATCTTCTGCTTTTTTCACTGGGCTTTTAGCAAAAGTAATTAGCCTGTTTCTTTGCCAAGCCCGAAATGCTTTTTTATCCATGGTCTGCCTCTTTTTCCTTCTTGCCGACCTTACTTTCTCCATTTTGATTTTGAAATCAGGAAAAACTAACAAACTATATAAAAAAAGCAGGTCTTTCGACCTGCTATCTTTTATTACTTAGTCTCGCGGTGAAGAGTTACCTGTCTTTCAACTGGGCAATACTTCTTCAAGGTCAAACGTTCCGGATGCTTACGCTTGTTCTTCTTAGATAAGTAACTTCTGTCGCCACATTCGGTGCATTCTAAAATGATGTTTTCTGCCATTATTTTCACCACCTACAATTTAATATCTGACTGTACAATTATAGCATTTACTTTGTAAAAGAGCAAGGTTTGTTCTAAACAAACTTACTTAGAGCTGAATTGCCCCTTGTGCATCTTGTAGTAAGTCGTCACCATGGCCTTGGCCATGTTCTTGTTGTATGAACCTTCTAAGTCAGGGTCGATGCCGGCCAAGACGATGGCAAAGGCAATCTGCGGGTTATTCGAGGATGCCCAGCCAACCATGGTTTCGTTGATCAATTCCGTATCGGTTGACTTGCCCGTCTTGGTGTTGTAGTAGAAGGTCTGGGCCGTCCCCGTCTTGGCAGAAATCGACGGCTTGACATTCTTCAGGGAATGAGCCGTCCCCCAGGCGTTAGATCCGTGGACAACCTGGTAGAACCCTTGCTTGATAACCACTAGTTCATCTGCCGTCCATGGAATCTTCAGCTGGACGGTTGGCTTTTTATTGTAGTAAGCGTAGAAGTGCTTGCCGTCGCTGCTCGTATGACCAATTGACTGAACAACGTATGGCTGCATCCGGTAGCCGCCATTAGCAATGGTAGACACGTATTGCGCCAACTGGATTGGGGTATAGGCATCGTAGTTACCATAGGATTCGTCAAGGACGGACCCAGAAAGGATGACCCCCGTTGAAGAGTCATAAGATGAACCTTCAATCCCGGAACTTTCACCTGGCAGGTCGATCCCCGTCTTTTGCCCCAAGCCAAACATCTTGAAGTTGTTTCTCAAAGTCTGGAAGGCAGTTTGGGGCATGGAGATATACTGCTTGGCTACGTAACTAGCCTTGATCCACTTCAAGGTCAGCTGCATCATGTAGATGTTGGAAGAAACTTCCAAGGCACTGGTTGCTGATAAGGAGCCGAAAGTCCCAACTGGGTAAACAGACTTCTTTACTGGTGACCCTGGCAGGTAAATTGTCGTATCAGGCAAGGTGTTGTTGGTTGGGGTAATGACCTTATTGATCAAACCACCAGCCACCTGTGCCCCCTTAACAACAGACCCCATAACAAAGGACTGGTTGATGGTGCCTAAGGCATTGTCAGTAATCTTCTTGGTCGTTGGGTCATAGCTGATCCCCGACATAGCCAAAACGGCCCCGGTATTCGGATTTATCGCTACGGCATAGGCCCCACTAGACAGGCTGGCTGCCCCAGCGCTTAAAGCCGCGTTAAACTGGGTCTTTAAGGCCTTGGTAACGGCAGCCTGGTATTTGGCGTCAATGGTTAGCTTTAAGCTAGCCCCGGACTGCCCCTTGTAAGCTTGCTCGGTCTTGGTAATCTTGTTGCTGGAGTCGCTGGTTACCTTGTAGGTTGCCTTGGTCCCCTTCAAAAGGGCCTCGTATTCTTTTTCAAGATAAGAAGTCCCGACCCGGTCGTTTCGCGAGTAGCCATTAACCAAGTAGTACTGGAGGTTGTCGCTTGGCAGACCGGTCTTGGTCGTTGAAACCGAGCCGATGATACTCTTAATGGAAGAACCATTTGGATAGTAGCGATTCCAGTCGGTCCCAATGCCAACGCCTGGCATGGAGGACAGGTGCTCGCCAACTTGGGCCATTTCCGTGTTGGTCAAGCCATTTGACTTCAAGTTGATGGTGGACAAGGTAGACGTCCCCGACATCTTGTTATAAAGAAGCGCAGCCGTCTTTTGCTTGGTCGTCAAAGTTGGCTTGATCTTAGTCTCAACATAGGCCACCTCGTAATTGTTGACCTCAGACGTTGACAAAGAACTCTTCTTTTGCGACTTGGGCAAAGCGTTATAAACCTTCTTGGCTCTAGCTGAATCAGCTAGGTAGTAGTCAGCAATCTGTCTTTTTGTCGGCTTTTCGTCCGTAATTTTTATATAATTACTTAAGGTGTTTGCCACTTGGTACATTTCTTTAGAAGTTGCTGATAGACTTCTCATGTAGGTAATGGCGTTTTCGGCCTTGTTGCCGACCAAAACCCGGCCTTGGGAGTCGTACATGACCCCCCGGGGAACGGATTTGGTCATGGTCGATTCGTCAGTCGAATTAACTTCTGAAGAAAAGCGCGTCCCATAGATCAGCTGCAGGTAGGCAAGTTGCCCGACCAGCGCCGCAAATAAGATTAAAATGACCCCGACAAGAATTTTCATTCTTAAAGGAGTGTTCGCGGTTTGACTCTTGTTGCCAGTTCCGCTATTCTTTCTAAAATAACTCACGATTAATCATCCTCACTAAGCTATTGTCATTTTAGCAAAAAGCAGGGAACAATTCTATCTTCAAGAAGGGGAGTTAGCTAATTCTTAATGTACTTTTCAAATAAAAATCCTTTTAAAAAATTCAGCGGCAACCAAGTCTTGCTGTCCATTATCGCCTTTACCCTGCCAGCCCTCTTATTTGCGGGCTACTTTTTAAGCAAAAAGGGCAATGTCTTAACGGTGGACCTGGGCCAGCAGTATGTGGACCTCTTAGCCTACTACCAGCAAAATTTCCTAAAGCATCCCTTAAAGCTGATTTACAGCTTCTCAAGCGGCCTGGGCGGCTCCATGCTGGGGACGGACAGCTACTACCTGCTCAGTCCCTTTAACCTGCTCTTGCTCCTTTTCCCTCAGACCCTCTTGCCCCAAGCCATTCTCTTGGTGATTTCTACTAAAGTCGGGACGATCGGCCTTAGCGCCTTTTGGGCTTGGCGGAAAAAATTCGCGCTGAGTGACGAATACCTGCTGGCGGCCAGTTCCGCCTTTGCCCTGTCCGGCTTTGTCATCGCCAATAATTTAAATTTGATGTGGCTGGACAGCCTAATCTTGCTGCCTTGGCTGGTTTACGCCATTGACCAGCTTTTAGCCGGGAAAAAGAGTCACTTGCTTATCATCACCTTTTTGACCTGGCTTACCAACTTTTACACCGGCTACATGACCCTACTCTTTGGCTTCCTTTATTTCCTGTGCCAGTTGGCAATTATTCAGGAAAAAAGAAAGAGCAAATTCTTCGCCTACCTAAAGGCTAGTGCTATTGGCAGCTTCTTGTGCGGAATAGTCCTTTGGCCAACCTTTATCGAGCTTTTGGCCGGCAAAACCAATGCTGACGTCAAGTGGACGCTAAACTTCCAGTTCCCGCCCTACCAGCTTTTAGCCAAATTGGTCAACGGGGCCTACTCCTTCCACGAAATGTCAGACGGGATGCCAAATATCTTTATCGGGGCTTCCTTTACCCTCTTGGCGATTCTTTTTTGCTTAAGCCGTGAATTTTCCAAACGGGAAAAATTAGCTAAAGGCTTCCTACTGGCCTTTTTGCTCTTGTCCTTGTCCTTTACCCCGCTGGTCTTAATCTGGCACCTGGGCCAGTTCCCAGTCTGGTATCCGGGCCGCTTCAGTTTTGTAGTGTCCTTTTACGCCATAAACCTCGCCCTCGAAGCCATGGACCGGCAAAAGAAGTTCAACATTAAACAAAAGATCCTGGCGGCTGTCTGGTCGGCAATCATCTGCCTGTACCTGGGCTTTAACCCCAACAAGTTCAACTTTGTGACCAAAAATGGGCAGATCGCAGCCATCTTGTTTAACCTTGCCAGCCTGCTCTTTATCGGCTTTATCTATGGCTACAGCCGCTTTGGCCAGCACTTTTTCCTAGCCTTAGTCGCCTTTGACCTGGCCCTTAACCTCTTCTTCTCCTTAAATGCCATTTCCTACCAGGAAAACCAGAACTACAGCAAGTTTGCCAAAAACGTCAACGCTGCCACCAACTACCTGGCCAAGAAGGACTCCGGCTTTTACCGGACGGAAAAAGCTTTCAGCCGGTCAGATGACGATCCTTTTACCGGCAGCTATAACGGGATCACTACCTTTAACTCAATCAGCAACCACAAGACCTCCAACCTGCTGGCTAACCTGGGCTATGTACATAACAGCAACTCCTACGCCAACCAAGGCGGCACCCTCTTTACCGATGCCTTCTTGGGGGTGAAATATTACCTTGAGCCCAATTATTCTGACGACCAGGTAACGGCCAAAGCCCGGATGCCTTATGACAACCTAAACCACCGAGCTGACCTCGATCTTTACTATCCAAGTCAGCAATTAAGTCAGCTGAGCATCTTGCAAAATCAGAATGCGCTCCCGCTCATTTTTGCCAGCCAGAGCACATCTAGCAAGATTACTTTTGTCCAAAATGATCCAGTGGCTAACCAAGAGGCCCTTTGGACCGGCCTTGGCCTCAATGGCCGCCTCTTTAACCAGGTGAGCCTGCCCCAAGTCCAGTTAAACAATCTCACGGTCAACAAGAGCAACCCCTTGATCTTTAGCAAGAAAAAGGACAACAAGGAAGCCTCGGTTACCTTTACCTTTAAGCCAAGCGACCAAAACTCCTACTACCTGCAATTGCCAGATGCCTTTAACTTTGACAATGCCAGCTTGACGGTCAACGACATCTATTACGATTTTGAAAATCGGGATGATCAAATCCGCCTGGTCAATATCGCTGCTAAGAATCAAAAGACCACGATCAAGGTCACCTTTACCTTGGAAAAAGACAGTCTGGACTTAACTGGCCTGGTCTTCTGGCGCTTTGACAACCAGGTCTTTGAGCAGGGGATCCAGCAGCTGCAAAGTCCCAAGCTGAGGCTAACCCAGTCCGGCTTGACCATTAAGAGTCAAAAGTTCACGACTAGCAAAAAGCTCTTTGTTTCGACCATTCCATATTCTAAAAACTGGCTGGTCTTTGATCATGGCCGCCTGGTCAAGACCAAGCTCTTTGCTGGCGCCTTCTTAAGCTTTAACCTGGCCAAGGGCAGCCACCAGCTGACTTTGCTCTACCTGCCAACCAGCCTCTTGGTGGGCCTGGCCATTAGCTTACTAACCTTAACCTTTTTGCTGATATGCAAAAAGCTCAAGAACTCCGTTTGGAGCTCTTGAGCTTTTTCTTTTGCCTTATTAAAGATGACTATGCCTAGTCTTGGCTAGTGCGAACGTCGTTGATGACAACGTCGTAGCTGACGCCAGCTTGGTCAACATTGATCTTGACGGTTTCGCCCTTCTTGTGGCCCAAAAGTGCCTTGCCAATTGGGGATTCGTTTGAAACCTTGCCGTTGAAAGGATCTGATTGGCTGGAACCAACGATTTCGTAGGTTTCAGGTTCATCGTCGCCAACTTCAGTGACAGTGACAAACTTACCGATACTTACTTCGTCAGGGTCAACAGCGTCAGTGTCAACGACAACAGCGTACTTCAGTTGTTCAGAAACGGCATCGATTCTTTCTTCCAGCCGCATTTGTTCATCTTTGGCTGCATCGTATTCTGAGTTTTCAGACAAGTCACCGTAAGAACGTGCAATCTTCAAGCGTTCAACGATTTGTGGACGCTTCACGAACTTCAAGTTTTGTAATTCTTCTTCAAGCTGCTTCTTGCCTTCGGCAGTCATTTCATACTTTTTTTCTGGCATGATTTGAATTCTCCTTTATTTAGCGCTTATGCAATGTTAAATATTAGAGTTTAATTGCAAGAATGTCAACCTTTAACGGATGGTTGCAGACAATTTTTCTTCAAGAGCGGCTTGAACTTGATCCATGGCCTTGGTAACTACAGCGTCGGTCAAGGTGTCCTTTTCGTTCAAGAAGGTCAGGCGGTAAGCCAAGCTCTTCTTGCCCTTTGGCAGGTGGGCGCCTTCGTAAACGTCGATCACGTCAACTTGGACCAGGTACTTACCGGCATTGTCCTTGATTTCGGCTTCAACGCTAGCGTCCGTTACGTCTTGGTCAACTAAAATTGACAAGTCCCGTTCAACGGCTGGGTACTTCGGAGCTGGCTTAGACTTGACGCCCTTATTCATCAGCGGCAGGATCTCGTCCAGGTTCAGTTCGTAAACGTAGATTTCCTTGCCCAAGAAGTTCTTGTCGGTCATGGTCAAAATTGGGGCAATTTGGCCAATCAAGCCGACATACTTGCCGTCAATGTAGATGGCAGCGGTTCTGGTTGGGTGCATCCCCTTGATGGCTTCAGCCTTGTATTCAACGTCAGCCTTAACGCCGGCCATTTCCAAAAGGTCTTCCAGTTGCCCCTTGACGTAGTAGAAGTCGATCTTTTCGTCTTGGTGTTGCCAGTTGCTTTGACCAGCAAGGCCCACGTACATGGCAGCCAGGTGTTCATGTTCGTGGTAGTCGCCGCCTTCCATGTCGTAAACTCGACCATTTTCAAAGATTTGCAGCTCGTTTTGCTTTCTAGCAAAGTTGTAAGCTGCCGTGTCCAAAAGGCTGCAGATCAAGTTTTGCCGCATGGTGGTTCTAGCAGAGTTCAGTGGCCAGTTGACCATGACCTTGGCCAGAGGCTTTTTAACAAAAGTCGTCGCCATTTCTTCGCTGGTCAAGGAGTAGTTGATGGTTTCAGACAGGCCTTGGCCTTCTACCAAGTTACGGAGGTGCCGCACCTTGGTTTCTTCTTCAGTGTAGCCGCCAGCCAGTTCGCCCGTTTCTGGGTGGGTGGACTTGATGTTGTCATAGCCGTAGATCCTGCCGACTTCTTCAAAGAGGTCAGCGTCGATGAAGATGTCCCAGCGGCGGTTTGGCACCGTTACCGTGTATTCGTCGCCATTAGTAGTAATGCCGAAGTTTAGCTTGTGGAAGATTTCCACGATTTGGTCCATGGACAAGTCGGTACCCAAGATCTTGTTGGTCCGAGAAGCGGTAGTGGTGATCACCTTTTCTGCCTTGACCGTGTCAGTCGCCTTCAAGGTGCCTTCGTCAATGGTGGCATCAGCGTTTTCCTTTAGCAAAAGGGAGCAGATATCGATGGACTTTTGAGTCGCATCCCAGTTGATCCCCTTTTCAAACAAGGCAGAAGCGTCAGTACGGTTATCGTGGCGCAGAGCCGCCTTCCGGGTCAAGGCTGGGTCAAAGATGGCAGCTTCCAAGATGACGTCAGTCGTGTCATCCTTGACTTCAGAGTTGAAGCCGCCCATGACGCCGGCCAGGCCAAATGGCTTTTCGCCATCGGTGATGACGATGTCTTGTGGGTCTAAGTCGATCAACTTTTCATTGAGCAGCTCCAGCTTTTCGCCTTCTTTAGCCAAGCGCACTTCGATCTTCTTAGTGTCAGCAAACATTCTGGCATCGTAGGCGTGCATTGGCTGGCCCGTGAGCAGCATCACGTAGTTAGTCGCGTCAACCACGTTGTTGATTGGCCGAATGTTGGCGTTCCAGAGTCTTCTTTGCAGCCAAAGTGGACTTTCGCCGATCTTGACGCCGGTAACCTTTCTCAGGTAATACTTAGGCGCAATCTTTTCATCAGCCACAGCAGTGAAGTCGCCGGTCCAGTCTGGGCCATCAGCTTGCACGCTGACTTCTTCAATTTTTGGCTTTTGGTCGATCAAGGCCCCAACTTCAAAGGCGGCCCCTTCCATGGAAGAAGTGTCGGCCCGGTTTGGCGTGATGTCAAAGTCTAAAACGTAGTCATCCATGCCCAAGGCTTCAAAGACTGGCATGCCTGCTTTTAAGTCAGGATCGTGGAAGACCCAGATGCCATCAGCGTATTTTGGCGGAACCACGCCGTCAGCAAAGCCCAGTTCTTGCAAGCCGCAGATCATCCCGTCTGATTGCACCCCGCGGATCTTGCCCTTCTTAATCTTGCCACCTGGCAGGTGGGCACCTGGCAAGGCCACGATCACGTCTTGGCCGGCTGCCACGTTTGGTGCACCGCAAACGATTTGTCTTGGTTCGTCTTCGCCCACGTCAACCGTGGTCTTGTTCAAGTGGGTGCCTTCGATTTTTTCACAAGTCAGGATGTGACCAACAACCAGCTTGCTTAAGCCGTCCATTGGGTGAACGGTTGAGGCGATTTCGACGCCGGACCGGGTCAATTTTTCAGCTAAGGCGTGTGGGTCTACGCCATCCATCTTTAAAAAGTCTTTCAACCAATTGTAAGATACTAACATTAATCTTCCTCCTGACGGAATTGTTGTAAGAAGCGGACGTCATCACTGTAGAAGTCACGGATGTCATCGATGCCGTACTTCAAGATTGCGAAGCGGTCAAGTCCCAAACCAAAGGCAAAGCCGCTGTAGACTTGTGGGTCAATGCCGGCTGCGCTTAATACGTTCGGGTGGACGATCCCGGCACCTAAAACTTCGATCCAGCCGGTTTGCTTGCAGATTGCGCAGCCCTTGCCGCCGCATTCAAAGCAGGAAACGTCCATTTCAACGGATGGTTCGGTGAATGGGAAGTAGCTTGGACGCAGACGGGTTTCGCGGTCTTGGCCAAATTCGTGCTTGGCAACCAGTTCCAAGGTCCCCTTCAGGTCGCTCAAAGAAATGTTCTTGCCGACTACTAGCCCTTCCATTTGCATGAATTGGTGGGAGTGGGTAGCGTCGTCATCGTCTCGGCGGTAAACCTTACCTGGGGAGATCATCTTTAAGTCGCCCTTTGAGAAGTCGTGCTTTTCCATGGTTCTGGCTTGAACAGGGGAAGTCTGACTCCGCAAGAGGTGGTCATCGTCAACGTAGAAGGTGGCCTGCATGTCCCGGGCTGGGTGGTCCTTTGGCAGGTTCAGCATTTCAAAGTTGTAGTGTTCACTTTCGATTTCAGGCCCCTGCACCACTTGGTAGCCCATGCCGATGAAGAAGCGTTCCAGGTCATCTTGAATGATCCGGATTGGGTGCTTTGAACCCATGTGGCGGCGCCGGCCTGGCAGGGTCACGTCGATTTTTTCTTCTTCAAACTTGGCTTCGATAGCCTTTTCAACCAAGGCATCCTTAGCTTGGGACAGGTTTTCGTTAAAGAGGTCACGAAGTTCGTTGACCTTTTGCCCAACTTCCCGGCGCTTTTCTGGGGCAACGTCCTTCATTTGGTGAAGAATTTCAGTCAATTCCCCCTTCTTGCCGACCAGCTTAACGCGGACGTCGTTTAAGCTCTTTTCATTTTCTGCTTCTTTGATATCGTTCAGCCCTTGCTCGCGCAATGCCTTTAAGCGATCAAATAAATCCATGTACTTTTTCCTTTCAACAAAAAAAGCCCCGTCCCCAAAAGGGACGAAGCTTCGCGGTACCACCCTAGTTTAGGCCAAAAAGACCTACACTCTTGACCTAGTAACGGTGGTTAGCCGGAATTGATTAGATCCTACTCGCAAGATGAAATTCACAAGCCTTGCCTTAGTTTCCTTTCAGTTGCCAAGAAACCTCCCTGTTAAAGCTCAGCCTTGCTACTAGTCTTGTTCTTAGTAATTAATTAATAGGATAGGCCAAATTTTAATTAATTGCAAGCAGATTTTTAGATCCACTTATCGGCCCATTCATGAACTTGATTAAAAACTGGCTTAAGTTCGGCCCCTTTTTGAGTCAGAGTGTACAAGACGATTTTACTGTCTTCATCCTTTGACCGCTTGACAATGCCGTCAGCCTCCAGTTCTCTTAGTCTTTCAACTAGGACCCGGTCTGAACAAGCGCCAACTGCGTGCGCTAAATCCTTAAACCGCATGGCCTTGGTGTCGCACAGGGAGCTGATAATCAGACCGTTCCACTTCTTGCCGATAATCTCAAAAGCCTTGACAAAGCGTACGCACAATTCATAGTTTTCTGCTTTTTCACAGCAAGGCGTTTCTTCTTGGGTTGATTCTAACATCATCCGCGTCCTTCTTTCGTCAGTATTATCCATGTCTTATATTTAAGCATAGTTTACTTACCAAATACAAGCAAAAAGACTTAGCTGAAGTGGTAGATCATGATGCCGGCAGCAACGGCAGCATTTAAGGATTCGGCCTGGCCCTTGATGGGGATGTAGAGCTTTTCGTCAGCCAAGGCCGCGATGTCAGTAGATACGCCATGAGCCTCGTTGCCGATGATCAGGCCCAGCTGGGGCACTGGGGCAAAGTCGTTTAGCTGCTTGGCATTTTGGTCCAGCATGCTGGCGTAAACGGGAATGTCGGCATTTTGGAGCTGGCCAATGGCATCAGCCAGGTCCTGCTTAATCAAGCTGATATGGAACTGGCTGCCCTGCATGGACCGCTGCACCTTGGGGTTATACAAATCAACCGTCTGAGGCGACAAAATCACCCCGTCAAAGCCGGCTGCGTCAGCCGTCCGGATAATGGTTCCAACATTGCCTGGATCGGCTAAATCGTCCAATAAGACCCATTTGCCGTAAGTAAAGGTAAATTGGCCAGGCTGCTGCATCTTGACCGTCATGAAGACGTCTTGTGAGTTCTTGGTTGAGCTGAGGTGCTTAGCCACGTTGTCGCTGATCTTGATCAGCTTGTCATCATCTAGGTCAAAAGGCAAACTGCTTAATTGGGCGAGTGCCTTTTCCGTAGCCAGGATCTCTCGGTACTTAACGTGAGACTTCAGGGCTTCTTCCACCAGGTGGAAGCCTTCGATCAGGTAATACCCGGTCTCTTCCCGGTACTTCTTTTTTTCTAGCTTGCTAATGGCCTTAATTTGGGGATTGTTGACTGATGTTCTTTCTTCCATGTTAAAATACTCCTTAGAGATACTATTTTAATCAGAATTCATTGAAAAAGCAAAAAGACAAGTAAGTAAAGTTTAGAAAAGAAGGTCTTACAAATGGAAACTTGGCAATTTTTAGCCCACGGCATCGTGCAGGGGGTCGGCTTTCGCTGGAGCGTGCAGCTGTTAGCCCAAAAGTTGGGTCTGCCTGGCACGGTTAGAAACAATCCAGATGGAACAGTCACGATCGTTTTACAGGGGGAGCCCGAAACTTTAAGAAAATTTAAAGAAGAGCTCCCAAGCGCGTCACAATTTGCGAAAATTTCCCGTTTAGATGTAAAAGTTCTGCCAAAAATGGAAAAAATGCATTCTTTTCATGTATTATATTAAGCGTATCCTAGTTATTTGGAGAGAACTTTTAAATGAAAAAAATCAAAAAATACCTTTTTTCGGCAGCGGGTTTAGCTGCCTTGATGGTACTCTTGTCTGGCTGCGCTAGTCAAAGCACTAAATCTGGTGCCTTAAAGGCACCAACTAGTGGTCCTTACCACTTGATCTACCAATGGATCGGGCTGCCCTTGCAGCACATCACCGTCAATCTAGCCCACGCCATCGGCGGGACCAACGGCGCCGGCTGGGCGATCGTCATCATCACCTTGGCCGTCCGCGTGATCATCATGCCGCTGATGCTGAACCAGCAGCACAAGGCTACCCTGCAGCAGGAAAAGATGCGCCGGGTGCAGCCACAGATGGCACTTTTGCAAGAAGCCATGAAGACCAAGGGCATGACGCCAGAGCAGCAAATGGCTTTGAGCGGCCTGCAAAGAGAGATCTACTCAAAGAACGACATCTCCATGACTGGCGGGATCGGCTGCTTGCCGCTGCTCATTCAAATGCCAATCATGATCGGGATTTACCAAGCTGTTGCCTACTCTAGCGACCTGGCTAAGTCCACCTTCTTCGGGATTTCTCTTTCAAGCAAGTCCATGCTTTTAGCCATCATCGCCACCGTTTTGGCTTTGATCCAAAGCTACATTTCCTTGATTGGGATCCCAGAAGAGCAAAAGAAGACCATGCAGGCAACCATGCTGATGAACCCAATCATGACCCTGTTCTTTGCCATGTCCTTCTCCGGTGCCCTGGCCCTTTACTGGACGGTCGGCAACCTGGTCATGGTCATCCAGCAAGTGATCACCACCTTCATTGTGCAGCCTCATGCTAAAAAGCGGATGGAAACTGAGCTGAAGGACAAGCCAATCGTGGAAGTTGTTACCAAAGCTAAGATCGATGAGATCTTAAAGCCAGCTGACAGTGCCGCTACACCAGTTGCTAAGGCCAAGATCAGCCAAGAACACGCTGACCTGCGCAAGCGTAATCAAGGTAAGCAAAAACGGAAGAAATAAGATATTAAAACGGATCTGCCGGACGGCGGATCCGTTTTTTTGCTGTGTGATGGCGCGGTGTAGTGTCGCAGTGTGGTGCCGTCAGCCGGGGTGGACTTTGGTTGGAGTCGCCACCAAAGTGTGTTAACTGAGATGGACTTTGGTTGGAGTCGCCCCCAAAATGTGTCAACTGGGGTGGACTTTGGCGAATATCGCCCTCGATGTATAGCAACCGGATAGATTTTTACCGAAAATCGCCCTCGATGTATGTCAACCGGATCGATTTTTGCCGAAAATTGCCCCCGATGTATGTCAACCGGATCGTTTTTTGCCAATAATTGCCCCCGATGTATGTCAACCGGATCGTTTTTTGTCGAAAAACGCCCCCGAAGTATGTCAACCGGATCAAGTTTTACCGAAAATCGCCCCCAATTTATGTCAACCGGATCGATTTTTGCCAATAATTGCCCCCGATGTATGTCAACCGGATCGTTTTTTGCCGAAAATTGCCCTCGATGTATGTCAACCGGATCGATTTTTGCCGAAAATTGCCCCCGATGTATGTCAACCAAGTTTGGTTGAGTCAACTCGGGGGCGAAAAAACGGAAAATCGGGACCGGTTGAGGCATTTCGGGGGCAGAAAAACGGAAAATCGAGACTGGTTGAGTCAACTTGGGGGCGAAAAAGCACAAAATCGAGAACGGTTGAGTTAACTTGGGGGCGAAAAAGCACAAAATTAGGACCGGTTGAGGCATTTCGGGGGCGAAAAAACGGAAAATCGGGACTGGTTGAGGCAACTTGGGGGCGAAAAAGCACAAAATCGAGAACGGTTGAGGCATTTCGGGGGCAAAAAAACGGAAAATCGAGACTGGTTGAGTCAACTTGGGGGCGAAAAAGCACAAAATCGAGAACGGTTGAGTTAACTTGGGGGCGAAAAAGCACAAAATTAGGACCGGTTGAGGCATTTCGGGGGCGAAAAAACGGAAAATCGGGACCGGTTGAGGCAACTTGGGGGCGAAAAAGCACAAAATCGAGAACGGTTGAGGCATTTCGGGGGCAAAAAAACGGAAAATCGGGACTGGTTGAGTCAACTTGGGGGCGAAAAAGCACAAAATCGGGACCGGTTGAGGCATTTCGGGGGCAAAAAAACGGAAAATCGAGAACGGTTGAGGCATTTCGGGGGCAAAAAAGCGACAAAATGAGGCCGGTTGAGTCAACTTGGGGGCACGCCGCAGCACCCACATCAACCACCAAAAAAAGAGCCGCACATGCGGCTCTTTACTAATCTTTACTAATTCCTTCCGGCAAGGCTGCTGGCTTTTCACCATTGCCTTCAGCTTCCTTCTCCTCTTGCCGTTTTTCCAGGCGCTTCACGTCTTCATCGGTCAAAACCGGGAAGGTGATCCGGAACTGACTGCCTTGGCCCAGAACCGACTCAACGTCGATGGTGCCATGGTAGGATTCAACCAGCTTTTGGGCGATGGACAGGCCTAAACCGTTACCGCCCTTTTCTCTCGTTCTGGCCTTGTCGACCCGGTAGAAGCGGTTGAAGATCTTCTTCTTGTCTTCATCTGAAATCCCTTCACCGTAGTCTTGGACCACGATCTGCATCTCCTGGCCTGATTGACCAGCCGATACCAGGATTTCCTTCCGGTCGGTAGAATACTTAATCCCGTTGTCGATCAAGATGATCAAAATCTGTTCCAGGTGCCCCTGGTAGATCTGGATCTTGGTGTCAGGGTCCAAGTCTTCCACTTCTAGTCCAATCTTAAAGTCGGGGTGGACCATCCCCATGTCGCCGACCACTCTGGTCAGGACTTCCATTGGCTCAGAGATAGCGTTTGGATAGTGGACGCTGATCTGCTCAGCCCGGGTCAGATCCAGCATTTCCTGAATTAGGTGCTTCATCCGCTCAGCTTCTGAAATTGAAGCATCGATAGATTCTTCCAAAATCTGCGGATCGTCTTTCCCCCACCGCTTCAGCATGCTGAGGTGGCCTTCGATAACCGCCACCGGCGTCCGCAACTCATGCGACACGTCACTGACGAACTGCTTTTGCTGCTCGATGTACTTTTGCATCCGGTCCAGCATCATGTTAAAAGACAGTGCCAGTTCTTCCAGTTCATCATTCCGGTTAAGTTCCGGAATTCTGGCAGTACTGTTCGGGTCATCATTGACTTCCCGGGCCACCTTGGACATGGTCTTGATCGGCTTAACGACGCTGCGAACCACCAGGTAAGAGACAATGATGGCCAAGACTACCGCTAGGATCGACAGCCAAAGCATGATGCTCAAAGTCCGGCGAATCAAGCGATTATGGGCCGTCATGGCGTTTTTGACCACGATGTACCCAGTCAGCTTGCCGGTCTTGCGGCTCCTTACCTTGCGGTAAACGTAGAGAATGCTCTGCCCCTTAGAATTTTCCTTGACAACCGACTTTTGCTCATCTGAAAACTTGACCAGCTTCGGCGTGCTTTCCCCGTTATGAAAAACGATCTCGTTACGCAAATTGTAAATGGCCACCGTTACATCTGGATTTGTCACCGTACTCAAGACCGAGTCGTTAAAAGTGCTGGTCGTATTATTGTTGTCAGAAAAAGTTGGTCCACCCTTCAAAATCCGCCGGGTATTGGGCGAGAGCTGCTGGACCACGTTGGCGATTTCTAGCTCGCTGTCAATCCCCACCAGCCGCTTTCTCAGGACCTGGACGATTTCATCAGCGGTGTCTTGTTGCTGATTCAGCGATTCCTGTCTTACGGTGTTATAGACCACTGCTGAAAAAACAAGAAAAGAGACCGCAATCGTCATGGCGACGATGCTGACCCATCTCACAATCAGTGAAACGCGTCTGGTCCCTTCTTTGCCGCTATTAGAGCGATTTTTAAACATTGTCGTCCTCATCTCTTACCATGTAGCCAGTTCCGCGAACGGTCTTAATGTAAGATGGCTGACCTGGAATGTCGATCTTGTTGCGAAGGTAACGAACGTACACTTCCACAACGTTGGTTTCAATGTTGGATTCAGGTCCCCAGATCTTGTTCAAAAGCTGATCACGGCCAACAACGTTATTCTTATTTTCAATCAAAGTCATCAAGAGGTTGTATTCCCGCTTGGTCAGGTCAACCGTCTTGCCATCACCGCGGTGGACGATCCGATTAGCAGTTTCAATGGTCAAGTCCTTAAACTTAACTACCTTTTGGCGAGGAAGCTTGTCTTTAGAAGCATCCTTTTCGATCTTGACCCGGCGAAGTACTGCACGTAAACGGGCCAAGAGTTCTTCAATAGCAAAAGGCTTCACGATATAGTCGTCTGCCCCGTGGTCTAAGCCTGACACCCGGTCGATAACTGAATCACGGGCGGTCATCATGATAATTGGCGTCGTCTTAGTTTGCCGAACCCGGCGGGCAATTTCCAACCCATTCAGGTCTGGCAGCATCAGGTCCAGCAAGATGGCGTCAAAGTCTTCAGCCAAGGCTCGGTCTAAGGCCTTGCGGCCGTTGTTTTCAACAACGGTTTCGTAGCCTTCGTGCTGCAGTTCAAGTTCGACGAAACGGGCCAAGTTCTTTTCGTCTTCAACAATCAAAATCTTCGGCATTCTTAAATCCCCTCATATCCAATGATTATTTTGGGTCTGCTTAATCCAAGTATAATCTCAAATTTTATTCTAATAATTCTAGAATAGCCCAAAATGAACTTTTTAACAAGTCTCCATTAAAAAAATAACTTCTTTCTGTGTTTAACAAGTGATAATGTCTTAAGT
>NZ_AZDU01000159.1 GCF_001434815.1 Lactobacillus equicursoris DSM 19284 = JCM 14600 = CIP 110162 | reverse complement strand
GAATCACTGGCTAAGGTCCTTGACTACACTAATCGAACTGCATTAATCGGTAATATGGCAATGTACGTTAAACAATTAACAGTAATTGCTTTTAATCGTCAGGGGGCAGAAGGGGAAAGTTCCAGAACAGAAGGTGGAATCAAAGCTGACTTTGAAGTTGGCATTCCTACTGAGATCAAGCAAGGCTTAAAGCGCTATCGACTCGCAAAGGTGGTGCCGTTTTGAGACTGGTAAATAAAAATTTACGTCTGGTTTATTTAAGACGCAA
>NZ_AZDU01000158.1 GCF_001434815.1 Lactobacillus equicursoris DSM 19284 = JCM 14600 = CIP 110162 | reverse complement strand
GGGTCGCGGGTTCGAATCCCGTCTTCCGCTTCAGTTCGGGAATTAGCTCAGTTTGGTAGAGCGCTACGTTCGGGACGTAGAGGTCACAGGTTCAAATCCTGCATTCCCGATAGCCAATGTGTGATCAAAGCATTACTTGTTTAAGTAGTGCTTTTTTCTTTTTGTAAAATTAGCTTGGAAAATTTTTTTTGCTAAAAAGGCTTGAAAAATCTTCTCCATCTGCTATACTAAAAAACGTATCGCGGAAGTAGTTCAGTGGTAGAACATCACCT
>NZ_AZDU01000157.1 GCF_001434815.1 Lactobacillus equicursoris DSM 19284 = JCM 14600 = CIP 110162 | reverse complement strand
GCTTGCCGAAAAAACCAGATTGAGCGAGCAAGTCATTAACCGCGGTATAAAGGTCCGTGGTAGTACCGCCGTTATCAATGTAATCTTCAAAGGCGTTAATGATGTCTTCATCACTTACGCCGTGGGTTTTGTTTGAGCCTTGCAAAACCACCAAAATTTCGTTAATTGGTGGGAATTGAACCTGGCCTTCAGGCCCAATAAACAGCGTCAAAATTGACTTCTTCAGGCGCTTTTCCACTTGCAAAATCGCCCGGCCGTCCAACTTGCACTCA
>NZ_AZDU01000156.1 GCF_001434815.1 Lactobacillus equicursoris DSM 19284 = JCM 14600 = CIP 110162 | reverse complement strand
TTATTTGAAAGGCGGCGCAAGCTGTCACTTTAGGATGAGCCCGCGGTGCATTAGCTAGTTGGTGAGGTAACGGCTCACCAAGGCGATGATGCATAGCCGAGTTGAGAGACTGATCGGCCACATTGGGACTGAGACACGGCCCAAACTCCTACGGGAGGCAGCAGTAGGGAATCTTCCACAATGGACGCAAGTCTGATGGAGCAACGCCGCGTGAGTGAAGAAGGTTTTCGGATCGTAAAGCTCTGTTGTTGGTGAAGAAGGATAGAGGTAGCAACTGGCCTT
>NZ_AZDU01000155.1 GCF_001434815.1 Lactobacillus equicursoris DSM 19284 = JCM 14600 = CIP 110162 | reverse complement strand
CGTTATGCATGATCAGCCGGCACTGCTTTCTATTAATATTTTTCTTGCCATTGTTCAGTACGTAATTGCCTAAGCCATCTGTCAGATACACAGCATATCCATTCGACTTAAAGCCTTGAACGTAGCCCTTGGCATTATTTTCAATTATGCGAACGTAGTCATTCAGCCATATGCCGCGGGCATATTTCGTGTTCTTCGCGTTCCGCTTGGCCGCCTTGTTCGGCTGCTTTCTGCCTTTCCTCGCGGTTGCTTCATGAAGCGACCGCTTCTTCTTGCGGAACTGGC
>NZ_AZDU01000154.1 GCF_001434815.1 Lactobacillus equicursoris DSM 19284 = JCM 14600 = CIP 110162 | reverse complement strand
GCTTGGTTGAGTCAACTTGGGGGCAAAAAACTGGGAAATTGAGCTTGGTTGAGTCAACTTGGGGTAGGGAGCACAGAACTTTACTCAACTGTTTGAATCAGCGTCCCAAAATTTACTCAACTGTGGCCTATTTTTTAAAACAGCCTCACACAAACTTACTCAAGTAGCCAAAACCCTGGCACAAAGCTTACTCAACTGGTTGCTGATTTAGGCTAGTTGAGTAAGATTATGAGCAGCTTTTTCCGCAGTTGAGTAAGATTATGAGCAGCTTTTTCTGCAGTTGAGTAAG
>NZ_AZDU01000153.1 GCF_001434815.1 Lactobacillus equicursoris DSM 19284 = JCM 14600 = CIP 110162 | reverse complement strand
CGGCAGTTGACCAAGATTTAAACGGCGTTTCTCGCGTGGCTATTACGTTTTATGGCGTGGTAGACAACAAAATGAAACACGTTTACCAGAAATAGGAAGGATATTACAACATGCAAGATTTTAAGTTGCAACAATTTGCGGCGGTAGATGCTAGCGAAGGTTTGGCCGGTACCGGCACTAAGTTATCATATTCAAAGGATGGCACGTCATGGACTGACATCACGGAAGTTAAGACCATTCCAGCCGTTGGGGGTACTCCTCAAACTATCGATGTAACCACTTTGGCAGACACCCGG
>NZ_AZDU01000152.1 GCF_001434815.1 Lactobacillus equicursoris DSM 19284 = JCM 14600 = CIP 110162 | reverse complement strand
GCTTTTTGCCAGTTGCCGTTATGCATGATCAACCGGCACTGCTGTCCATTGATGTAATTCTTGCCATTGTTCAGCACGTAATTGCCTAAGCCGTTTGTCAGATAAACGTAATATCCGTTCGACTTAAAGCCTTTTACATAGCCCTTGGCATGATTTCCTATCACACGAACGTAGTCATTTAGCCACAAGCCACGTGCATGATTCGTATTCTTCTCATTACGCTTGGATGACGTATTTGGCTGCTTTCTGCCTTTTCTTGCAGTTGCTTCGTGAAGCGACCGCTTCTTCTTGCGGAACTGGC
>NZ_AZDU01000151.1 GCF_001434815.1 Lactobacillus equicursoris DSM 19284 = JCM 14600 = CIP 110162 | reverse complement strand
ATCTAAATACGCAGCATTCAAAAAATTAACACTGATCGAAGAATTTAAACGATCCGGAATATCAAAAGCGACCTTTTCTAGAGGGTATGACATTGATCGAAATACGTTTAACCACTGGTTAAATCGATATGAACGAGACGGTATTGATGGTTTACGAGAAGCACGTCATAATAACCATTATCCAAAAGCTCTAAAATTAGAAGCAGTAGTAACCTACCTATCTGGACGATACTCCTTAAACGAAGTTGCACTTAAATTTGGATTACGTTCTAAAAAGCAACTAAGAGACTGGGTTTCCAAGTA
>NZ_AZDU01000150.1 GCF_001434815.1 Lactobacillus equicursoris DSM 19284 = JCM 14600 = CIP 110162 | reverse complement strand
GTGACTTTGTACAAGTCATAAGGCGGGGATCGGAGTCGAACCGACGATTAAGGTTTTGCAGACCTCTGCCTTACCACTTGGCTACACCGCCACATTTATTTTCTTTTCTGCCCTGAGGCTAGGGCGGTATGTGGGAATCGAACCCACGTATGCTGGATCCACAAACCAGTGTGTTAACCACTTCACCAATACCGCCATTTTGTTAACAGGGATAGTAGGAATTGAACCCACACCGACGGTTTTGGAGACCGTAGTTCTGCCTTTAAACTATATCCCTATTATGGAGGAAAGTGGATTCGAACCACCGAACT
>NZ_AZDU01000015.1 GCF_001434815.1 Lactobacillus equicursoris DSM 19284 = JCM 14600 = CIP 110162 | reverse complement strand
GCCCCAAGTTTCCTTGCCGTTCCAGTACATTACATTGTCTGGAGCGTAACCGATAGCGTACTTAGATGCCCAGCCAGTACCGTAGACGTTTGACATTTCCTTGTTGTAAGACCAGTTGTCCCAACCAGCCTTAACCGCGATTTGGGCTGGTTCCCAGTAGAAGGAGCCTACGCCGCCACCAGCAATAATGGCCTTGTACATGTCGCTCATTTCGTTGACTTGCCCTTGTGGGTCAGCCGTGTAGGAAACGCCGCTTGGCATGTCTGGCATGGTGCCGACTGAGTCGCCAGTACCGTCTGAGTCGTTCAGGTTGTTGAACCAGCCGGTTTCCAAAACAACCGTAGACTTGCCGAATTCTTCCTTAGCCATTTGTTCAACTGCTAAAAGGTTCTTAGGAGTGTTGGCACCCTGGCCCAGATCTTGGCCCTTGTATGTCCCGTTGCTGTTGCCAGTTGACCAGAATGGGTAGTAAGAAGTCCCAAGATAGTCATAGTCAATGCCGTTGTTCTTGAAGACCGTCATGATCGTCCGGTACTTGTCGATGTTTGGCGTTTCCAGCTGCAAGGCAATCTTAGCTTGCGGAGCAGCGTTTCTTACTGCCTTAGCGGCCGTCTTCAGGTATTGGGCAACCTGAGTACCCTTGGCGCTCTTCCACAGGTCTTCCCAGTTGCCGCCGTGGTCCCGGTCAGTATACAGACCAAAGGCCCCGTTAGTGATTTCGTTGCCGACTTGGACCATGTCCGCGCTAGCGCCGGCATCTCTTAAGTCATGCAAGACTTTTTCAGTATAAAGCTGGATCGATTTATTCAAAGCATTAACTGACAGACTCTTCCAAGCCTTTGGTAAAACCTGCTTGGCTGGGTCAGCCCAAAAGTCGGAGTAGTGGAAGTCCAAAAGAACCTTCATACCGTACTTCTTGGCTTCAGCAGCCATCTTAATGACGCTTTCTTCGTCGGTGTTACCGCCGCCGTAGCCTAAGCCATCAGCGTTATATGGGTCATTCCAGATTCTCAGCCGGATCCAGTTGACGCCTGCATCAGACAACACCTTGATCAGGCTGGCTTCCTTGCCTTCAAAGTCGTAGAACTTAACGCCAGCGTTGATCAAGGATTGGTAGGTTGAAATGTCGACCCCGCGGATCATGTCCTTGGTCATGCCCGCAATCTTTTCCACCTTGACGCTTTCGTACTTCAAGCCAGTTTCATCGCCAGTTTGGAAGGCAACAGTGATTTCATCACTAGTCTTCTTGCTGGTTGGCGTTTCGTCAGTTGCCGCAGTCTTGTCGTTAGCGCCAGCCACCAAAGTTGCCGTGTAAATAGCCTTGATGGCATCGCCGTACTTAGCGCCGGCGTTAGCCTTCAAGAAGTTGGCCAATTTTTCAGCGCTGTCTTTGCCATCAAGCCAGAATTGGTAGTGGTAAACCTTGCCGTTATCGTCATAGTAGCTGGCTTGGCCTTCAAGGGCAGTTGTATCGCCTGCTAATCCGGCAAAAATTGTCTTTAAAACTTGTTCATTGATCGCCGTGCCCTTGTCCCCGGTCAAAAGGGAGCTAGAAACGCCATCAGTTACTTGCTTTTCGTCAGCAGCACTCATCTTGTTAGTGACTGGGTTCTTGACCTTGCCAGCATCACTGTAGACAGTCTTTACGCTGGTTGAAATCTTCGAAGCAGCTTGTTCAGCCTTTTTAACAGATTCAACCTTATATAAAAGCGCGGCAGCAGTACCGTTGTAGTAGCCGGCACCGATTACGCTGCCAGTAGCGGCAGTCGTACCCAGCTTGGCAACCAAGGCACTAGCAATTTGGTTAGCATTGTAGCCGTTTTGACCAACGTTCAAAGTCAAGGCTGCCAAGACTTGACCGGACATTGAAGAGTTCTTTTCCATCAATGAAGAAATAATGCTGTTGTCATTTTTGACATCGCCTTGCGCCAAAAGTTGCGCCATTTCGTGAACAGCTGATTCTTGGTAATCGTTCTTCTTTTCGGTCCAGTCGTACTTGACGTTTTGCTTCAGCTTAATGGCAGTCGCAAATTCAACTTGGTCTCTTAAAAGCTGGCTAAAGTCCAGGTTGTTCTTAACTGAGCCGTCAGCATTAAAGGAAACAGTAATGCCGTTAACCTTTTTAGTGGTATTTTTAGCAATCTTGCCGTTCTTGTCAGCGTAGTACTCTTTGTCGTTAACCTTGAAAACTTGAGCCTTCACGACCTTGCCATTGGCATCGTAGTATTGGGTGGTGCCATTAGTAGTCTTAAAAGTATTCTTGTTGGTTGCAACAGTGGTCATCGTTTCCTTAGTAGCTGTCACTGCCTTAGTTGCAGTGGCAGTCTTGGCAACAGTTGACTTAGCTGCTGGAGCTGCGGCTTGAGCAGCCTTAGTGCTGTCAGTAGTTGCCGCCTTAGTGCTGTCGCTTGCTACGGTTGCGGCCGTAGCAACGGACTTAGCAACATCAGCAGTTTTAGTCGTATCTGCCGCTGCTTGGTCATTAGCTGCAGTCTGGTCAGCAGTAGTGGTTGCTGCCGTAGCAGCTTGGGTAGCCGTCGCAGTCTTGGCTGCTTGGTCATTAGCAATCGTGTCAGCCTTAACCGTAGCCGGGTTATAAGCCAGCCCCGTTGCCAGCAATGCCAATTCAGCGGCAACTAATTTCTTGTTAGTCTTGAAGTGTCTGATTTTTTTCTTCATTTTGCTTTTCCAACCTTTTTCACAATGAACTTGTATCATAATGTATTATACCGTTTTCAAGAACTTTGTTTAAATACTTTTAAACTTGTAACAAAATTGTCTTGTTACTTATAGTTGCTCTTACTAACGTTTGGTAATTTTTAGAAAAAGATCATTTCGATAAGCAAAATGTTAATAAAATATATGAATCATTCATTATCATCCAAACTCAGTCAGCTATTTTTCATCGATAGCCTTGGCGACTTTCAAAAAAATCTGCAAATCTTGCAAAAATACCAGCCTAGCGGCATCATCCTTTTTGCCAAAGACTTGGAAGGAAAAAGCCGAACACAAGTCAAGCAAGAACTGGCGGTATACAAGCAAGCCCGCCCCAAGCTGTTGATTGGCATCGACCAAGAAGGCGGACTGGTCAGCCGCTTGTCGGCCCTCTCATCTAACTTTTATCCGAGCCAAGGCCAACTTTTAAGGCAAGGACTGGATGCTTTTTTGCAAAAGAGTAAAGAAACCGCGCTAGAATTAAAGGACCTAGGCTTCAACTGGAACTTTGCACCAGTCGCCGACTTTGCCCAAAATCGGTCCAGCTTCATTTACGGACGGACCTTTCAGAGCGGCCTGGAAAAAACTAGCAAGGCCACTACTTCCTTCATCAAGCTTTACCAAGACCTGGGCCTGATCTCTACCGCCAAGCACTTCCCTGGCTACGGAGATGCTGGCGATACCCACACGGCTTTTGCGAGAGATGACCGAACCCGTGCCGAAGCGGAAAACGACCTGCTCCCCTTTAAGGCGGCGATCGCTGCCGGCGTCCCCTCCATCATGGTGGCCCACCTGGCCGTGACCATTTTTGACGACCAGCCTGCTTCTTTGTCTAAAAAGGTGCACAAGTACTTGCGGCAAGATCTTGGCTATAACGGCGTCATTTTAACCGACGACTTAGCCATGGCGGCTGCCAAGCTGGCCGGCAGTGAAAATGAACCGGCTGAACTGTTGGCTTTAGAAGCTGGCAACGACCTCCTGCTAGGCGGCGACTTGGCCACCCTGCCACGCCTGGTCCAGGCTATGGAAAATAGATTGGTTAGCGAAGGGCAGATTGACGCTTCTCTTGACCGGCTTCAGGCTTTAAGGGAATTTGTTTATCGGTAAATTGCACAATAACTGACTCAACTAAGGTGTTTTTGGAAAAAATCTGCACAAAAACATACTCAAGTAAGCAAGATGGTGGCCCAAAGTTGACTCAACTAAGGTGCTTTTTTAGAAATAGCTTCACAAAAACATACTCAAGTAAGCAAGAGGGTGGCCCAAACCTTACTCAACTAAGGTATTTTTTAGAAAAAATGTGCACAAAAACATACTCAAGTAAGCAAAGTAGTGGCCCAAAGTTGACTCAACTAAGGTGCTTTTTTAGAAATAGCTTCACAAAAACATACTCAAGTAAGCAAGGTGACGACCCAAAACTTACTCAACCACGGTGTTTTTTAGAAAAAATGTGCACAAAAACATACTCAAGTAAGCAAAGTGACGGCCCAAAACTTACTCAACCAAAAGCGATCAAGGGCCAATTGAGTAAGATTTTGAGCAGCTTTTACCATAGTTGAGTAAGGTTTTGAGCAGCATTTACCACAGTTGAGTAAGGTTTTGAGCAGTATTTTCCATACTTGAGTAAGGTTTTGAGCAGCTTTTGCCATACTTGAGTAAGTTTTTGAGCAGCTTTTGCCGCACTTGAGTAAGGTTTTGAGCACACCCAACCATACTTGAGTAAGGTTTTGAGCACACCCAACCATACTTGAGTAAGGTTTTGAGCACACCCAACCGTAGTTGACCTATTTTTTGAGCAAAAAGCCATTGAACCACTATGCAAAAAAGGAAGACCCTAAGGTCTTCCTTTTTACGTCTGAGAAAAAGTATTCAACTCTAATTTTTGCAAGATTTGGTAGCCGATGCCCTTCAGCTTGTTTTCGCCGCAACTACGCTGGTTGATCATCATCACGATCCCATTTTGGTTGTCGCTGGTCAACTGGTAGTAGCCAGCATAGTGGGCGCCGCCCAAGGCCCCGTAAGCCAGCTTAACCTTGCCGCCCTTCTTGATGTAAAAGCCACTGCAATACCGCGTCTTCTTGCTCTTTAAATGAGTCATCAAACGGTAGGTTGACGGCGCTAGCAGCTGTCCGGTCCCAAGGGCTGACACGAACTCGTAATAGTCGCTTGGCGTCGTTATCAGCTGGGCCGCCCCAATCAACTGCGACAAGCGGGTCTTTGACAGGTAACGCCGATTTTGGTAGTTCTTGCCGTTTTGGTAGTCATAAGAAGCCGCTACTTGGTACTTGGCCGGCACCTTTCCTATTAAAAAGGTGTGACGCAGGCCCAGCCGGTTCACGATCCGCTTTTTAAAATTAGTAGCATATGACTTGCCCGTTACTTTTCGAATAATGCCGGCCAGCAAGATATAGTTGACGTCGCTGTAGTGGTAAGTCCCAACTGCATCTTGGCTTGCCTGGTTCAGGCGGTTAACGACCCAGTTCACGGAGCCAGCTTCAGAATATGTAACCCCGCGGTCAACTTCAATTTCTGGAATCTGCAAGCCGGAGGTGTGGGTCAATAAGTTGCCTACCGTGATCTTGCTTGCCCCTCTTAAGCCAGGGTACCAGCGAGAAATCTTGGTGTCTTGGCTAAAAAACTTGCTTGACCCCTGCTTTTCGGCCATGAGCTGCATGACCATGGCAGCCGTCACCTGCTTTTGCAAGGACGCTACTGGGTAGACCACGTTCTTAGCGCCGTTTTTCAAGCCCTTTTTGGCCCGGCCATATGAGACAACTTGCACGGTGGCGTTATGAACCACGGCGATGGAGCCAGCGATGTGCTTCTTCTTCATCAGCTTTTTGACAAAAGCCTGCATGTCCGCGGCCTTGGCCTGGTCCTTGCCGACCTGGTGGGCTGGCAGCATCCCCAGGCACAAAATCACCAGAGCCAGCAGCACCAATATCTTCTTCCCTAATTTAGCCAACGTTTCATCTCGCTTCCTTAAAATATAATGACATTATAGACCGATCAGGAAAAAAAACAAGCAAAATCGCCTCTAAATAGCGAATTAGAGACGATTTTTATTGTTTATCCTATATGGACCAAAATCTTTATACTATAAGGCTTCCGTAGCAAATGACCGGTTTTCCAGACTCGTCAAAAGAGCTGCAACCGTATCAAGAGAAGTCAAGACTGGCACATTGTGCATGATGGCCGTTTCCCGGATCACGAAGCCGTCGGAACTGGCCGTCAGGTCATGGCCCATGGTGTTGATGGTCACGTCCACTTGCCCGTTCTTGATGACGTCTAAGATTGGCAGGTCCTTTGAAGCTATTTCCCCAATCTTAGCCACTTGCGTGACGTGCAGGCCTTGCTCCCGGAGGAATTCAGCCGTCCCGGCCGTCGCAAAGAGGCGGTAGCCGATCTTGGCAAAGCGGTCAGCCAGTGGCAGGATTTTTTCCTTATCCTTGTCTTCGATCGTCAACAGGACTGACCCGTTGTTTGGCAAGCGGATGCCAGTCCCTTCAAAGGCCTTGTAGAGGGCCTTGGAGAAGGTGTGGTCGCTCCCCATGACTTCCCCGGTGGACTTCATTTCTGGCCCCAAGAGGCTGTCGACGTTAGCCAATTTACTGAAGGAGAAGACTGGCGCCTTCACGTGGATAATCTCGCTTTCTGGCTGCAGCGTTTCCGTGTAGCCTTGCTCTTTCAGGCTCTGGCCCATGATGCAGCGAGTTGCGGCTTGGGCCATTTCAATCCCGGTTACCTTGCTCAAAAATGGCACCGTCCGGGACGCCCGCGGGTTGACTTCAATAATGTAGACTTCCCCGCCGCGTACGATAAACTGCACGTTCATGATGCCCACGCAGTTAAGGGCAAGTGCCAGTTTTTCGGTCACATCCACAATCTGCTTTTTCACTTCTTCGGGGAAGTTTTGCGGAGGGTAGACCGCCATGGAGTCCCCAGAGTGGACGCCGGCGCGCTCAATGTGCTGCATGATCCCTGGCATGAGGACTTGCTGGCCGTCGCAGATGGCGTCGACTTCACCTTCCAGGCCTTCCAGGTAGGTGTCAACCAGGATTGGGTGCCCGTTGCTTGCAGGCGGATTGTCCTTCAGGTAGCTGCGGAGTTCAGCTTCGTTATAGACGATTTCCATGGCCCGGCCGCCCAAGACGTAGGATGGACGAACCAAGACTGGGTAGCCCAGTTCCTTGGCGTATTCGATCACGGCTTCTGGCGTTTCAGCGGTCTTGCCAATTGGCTGCTTAAGCTTTAGCTTTTTAATAATCTCGTCAAAAAGCTCCCGGTCTTCGGCCCGGTCAATGTCTTTAACCGTGGTCCCTAGAACCTTGACGCCGTGGTCTTCTAGGCCCTTAGCCAGGTTGATAGCGGTTTGGCCGCCGAACTGGACGATAACCCCAATTGGCTGCTCCAGGTCGATTACGTCCAAAACTTTTTCTAAAGTAACCGGCTCAAAGTAGAGCTTGTTGGAAATGGAGAAGTCGGTTGAGACCGTTTCGGGGTTAGAATTGATGACAACGGCTTCATAGCCCAGCTTTTGCAGGGCCTTGACTGAGTGCACGGTCGCGTAGTCAAATTCCACCCCTTGCCCAATTCTGATTGGACCAGAGCCCAGCACGATCACGGAAGGCTTGCCGCTCTTGACGCTTTCGTTTTCTAGGCCGTAAGTGGAGTAAAAGTATGGCGTGCTTGAGGCAAATTCGCCGGCGCAGGTGTCGACCATCTTATAAACTGGCACTAGTCCGTTTGCCCTGCGCAAGTTGCGGACCTCGTCTTCGCTTGCGCCCCAGAGCTTGGCAATGGTTTGGTCGGCATAGCCATAGTACTTGGCGGCCTTTAAGACGTCCAAATCCTGCGGCTGAGCCTTGATTTCGTCTTCTAATTCCACAATGTGCTTGACGATGTCCAAGAAGTAGAGGTTGATCTTGGTCAAGTCGTGAACGGCTTCCAAGCTGTAACCCCGTCTAAAGGCTTCCGCGATGTAAAAAAGTCGGTCGTCTTCAGCAACAGCCAATTTTTGTTCCAGTACTCCTTGAGACTTATCACCTAAATTGGTGAAGCAAAGGTCCTTTTCATCGATTTCTAGAGAACTGACGGCCTTTTGCAGGGCTTCTTCAGCATTTCTCCCTAAAGCCATGACTTCCCCGGTCGCCTTCATCTGGGTGCCTAGGCGGCGGTCAGCCTTGACGAACTTGTCAAAAGGCCAACGCGGAACCTTAGCGACCACATAGTCAAGAGCTGGCTCAAATTCGGCAAAAGTCTTTTTGGTAACAGGATTCTTGATCTCGTCCAAGGTTAAACCAACCGCGATCTTGGCAGCCAGCTTGGCAATTGGGTAGCCCGTAGCCTTAGAAGCCAAGGCAGATGAGCGAGACACCCGAGGGTTGACTTCGATCACGTAGTACTGATAGCTGCCAGGGTCAAGAGCTAGCTGGACGTTGCATCCCCCCTCAATCTTGAGGGCCCGGATTAACTTCAAGGCGCAGTTGCGGAGCATCTGGTATTCCCGGTCACTCAAGGTTTGGGTTGGGGAAAAGACAATGGAATCCCCGGTGTGGATGCCGACAGGGTCAAAGTTTTCCATGGAGCAGACCACCATGGCATTGTCTTTAGAGTCCCGCATGACTTCATATTCAATTTCCTTGAAGCCGGCAATGGATTTTTCAATCAAGCATTCAGTTGCCGGACTTAGGTCCAGGCCGTTAGCGGTAATGGCCCGGAGTTCGTCTTCATTGTCGCACATCCCGCCGCCAGTGCCGCCCATGGTAAAGGCTGGGCGGACGATCAGCGGGTAGCCAATTTCCTTAGCAAAGTCCACTGCTTCTTCTACCGTGTGGACGGTTTTTGATGGCGGAACGGGTTCACCCAAGTCTTCCATCAGCTGCTTGAAGCGCTCCCGGTCTTCAGCCTGATCGATAGCGTCCAGCTTGGTGCCGAGCAGTTCAATGCCGAGTTCGTCAAGCAGCCCTGACTTGTGGAGGGCAATGGCCATGTTTAAGCCGGTCTGCCCGCCCAAGGTTGGCAAGATGGCATCTGGGTATTCTTGGCGGATGATCCGAGACAGTGATCCGACCGTCAAAGGCTCAATGTAAACCTTGTCGGCAATTTCCGTATCAGTCATGATCGTGGCGGGGTTAGAGTTGACCAAAACGACTTCGTAGCCTTCTTCTCTTAAGGCCAGGCAGGCCTGGGTGCCAGAATAGTCAAATTCGGCAGCTTGGCCGATAATAATGGGGCCAGACCCAATCACCATGATCTTGTGGATATCGCTTCTCTTAGGCATTTTGCTTCTTTTCCTTCCCTTCATCAATCAGTTTCATGAACTTGTCAAAAAGACTTACGGCGTCTAAAGGCCCTGGCGCTGCATCTGGGTGGAATTGAACTGAAAAGGCTGGGTACTTTTTCAGCTGGATCCCTTCGATTACGCCGTCGTTGATTTCTTGGTGAGTGACGGTGATTTTTTCTGGGTCAAGGGAGGCTGGATCGATCGCATAGCCGTGGTTTTGCGAAGTAAAGGCGATTTCGCCAGTTTCCAGGTCCTTGACTGGGTGGTTGAAGCCCCGGTGGCCAAACTTCATTTTGAAGGTCTTGGCACCGTTGGCCCGGGCTAAAATTTGGTGGCCCATGCAAATGCCAAAAATCGGCACGTGCTTTTCCACTTCAGCCACCATCTTGGCCGCTTCGGTCATGGTTTCTGGGTCGCCCGGTCCGTTTGACAGCATGACCCCGTCTGGGTGCAGGCTCAAAACGTCTTCTGCCGTAGCTGTATATGGCAAGACGACCGTGTTGCAGCCGCGGGCTGAGAGCTCGCGTAGAATAGAGTGCTTCACCCCGTAGTCAATCAAAACCACATTGCGCTTGGTGCCCGGGTTTGGGTAAGGCTTGGTGGTGGAAACGGCCGGAGCTAAAAAGCCGCTGTAGTCATGATCCGCAATGGCAGCTAGGTCAGCTTCCTTATCTAGTTCGCTAACCAGGCAGCCTTTTAAGGAACCTTCGTTTCTCAAAATCTTGGTCAATTTCCGGGTATCAACGCCGGCAATTCCTGGGATGCCTTTCTCCGCTAAAAAGTGGTCCAGACTGTCACCCATCCGCCAGTTAGAAGGCACTCTGGCTAGTTCCTGGCAGACCACCCCGCTGATTTGGGGATCGATGGATTCGTTGTCTTCCACGTTTACCCCGTAGTTGCCGATCAAGGGGTTGGTAAACACCAGGATTTGCTTGGCGTATGACTGGTCGGTGATGGCTTCTTGGTAGCCGGTCATCCCAGTCGTAAAGACGACTTCACCAAACTTTTCTGCCTTTGCTCCAAAAGCGGTCCCCTCAAAGACCGTGCCGTCTTCCAGAACTAAATACCGTTTCATTAATTAACCTCGCTGTCTCTTAATCAACTTATCTCCAGCAAAAAAGACCATCTTTAGCAGGTCCGCTGCTAAGATGGTCTTTGCTTGGGCAAGGAGACAGACTTCAAGTTATGAAGGAAAAAAGGATCTAATACGACATTAGCCACATATTCCGAACAAAAATAAATAATTACTGCTATCTCGTTTGCAAATTGCTAAACCTTCTTAGCCTCACGGGACTAACTTTAAAGGCTCTTCTTCTGTTTTCTTAACTATATAGATTTTCCTGATTCAAGTCAAGGATATATGCAGAAAAAAGGCGAGTATTTTGTATACACTCGCCTTTTATTGGGTATTCTTTGACTTCTTTCAAAAAAATTAACTAATAACTTTGACAACGAAATTGCTTTTACAAGTTGAAATTTGAGCAAAAGAAAAAGGCTTCAGAATTCTGAAGCCTCTTTACTTAATTTACTAAATTTGAATTACTTAACAGCGTCCTTCAAAGCCTTGCCTGGCTTGAAAGCTGGAACCTTGCTTGCAGGAATTTCGATTTCTGCACCAGTTTGTGGGTTGCGGCCCTTGCGAGCAGCGCGGTCACGAACTTCAAAGGTACCAAAGCCAATCAATTGAACCTTTTCGCCTTCAGCCAGCTTTTCTTCAATAGCTGCAAAAAGGGCGTCAACGATTTGTGCGGATTCCTTCTTGCTAAATTCGGTCTTTTCACTTACAGCTGATACAAGTTCAGTCTTGTTCATCTTGTTTCCTCATCTTTCTATCGATAAAAGGCTTCGAACTCTGCGAAGCATGTCATACGCTAATTATAACAAAAGTTCGGCAAAGCAACAGCCCTTCTGGGCAAAAATATTGAAAGCTTTTTCAAATGAAGAAGCAGCACAAGGCTTAACGACCGTATTTTTCCAGAAGTTTCAGTTTTAACACTGCATTTCGATAACGATAGATGCCAGTGGATCCGGCTTTCAAAGCATTATCACGTGTAAGCTGCAAGCGCCACTTATATGCGGATAGTTCGTGACTATAATCAAGACCAAGGGCTGCCTTTAGGGCGATTCTTTCTTCTACTGCCTCAACAGACAACAAATCCTCAACATTCATTTCTTTGCTCTTACTAGAATTAGTCTGACGCCAGTAATAAAGTGCTTTATTTATATAAATAATCTTTTCAGCATTAAGATATATCTTCCAAGTAGTTGGATCATCTTCATCTGGTTTATCTTCAGGATAAAAAATATTATTAAGCAATTCACGCCTATACATCTTACCCCAAGCTACGGTGAAGCAGTACGTTAAGTTGTATTCGCTAGCATAGCCCTTTTGAAGCCATTCATCTCTAGAGTACAATTTTTCAAAATAGTCGTTATCTTTTATGTGAATTAAAAAAGTGCTATCTTCTTGCCTAAATTTCATAAAATTAGCAATAGCCACCTGCGCATCATATTCATTCATTTTTTGATGCAGAATTTCCAACTGTTGTTTATCTATCCAATCATCACTATCAACAAAGACAATATAATCTCCAGTCGCCATTGATAACCCTGCATTGCGACTACTTCCTAAGTCACCATTTACCTTATTGAGTACTCTTACGCGACTATCACTTTGCCGATAATTCTCAAGAATTTGAACTGTACCGTCTGTTGAGCCGTCATTCACTAGAATCAATTCTAAATTCTGGTATGTTTGATTCAGAATACTTTCAATGCATTGCTTAAGATGAACTTCTTGGTTATAAACTGGAACAATTACTGATATTTTTTCTCCCATACTCTTTCTCATACCTCATAACCACCTTGTGGTTTAGTAGTCATAGTTGGCGCAACAAAGTAATCAATATCACGCTTCAAATTAATTTTTTCGACTTTTTCAATTGCACGATTCTGATCAGCATCTGGCAGAACAATCACCACGAAAGTTCCCTTTTCTTCCTCTTTTAATTCTGAAAAAGGTTTTACAGGTCGATCATAACGTTTTTTATTGGAATTACTTGAACTCCCATCAATAAAATACGCAATATTTTCTGCCCCTATTATCCTCGTCATTGTCCTCAGTGATGACCGATCCTCACCATAGAAAATTATTTTTTGAGGTCGCTCGCTTAGCTTTCCAATCAATTTCTGTAATTCATCAATTTTAAAAAGATTTGAGTTCAACAACTGTAAAAAAACATTATCAATAATATTTCTTTCAAAAGGTACTTCTTCTCGTAAGTCTAGGTATACACGATCTATATCAGTGAAATTATAATAATAGATTCTTTTATCCCCTGCAAAATGATAAATCGCAGGTTGTAGTTTAGGATTATCAGCACGTTCATCAATTATCAATGTATTCCATTTTGAATTCAAGAAATAAATATCATCTTTAAAGATACAATTCAAAGCATCTTGATCTATAAGCCAAGCATTAGAATTTTTCTCTATAAAAGATAAAAATTTTTCCCAGAGATTACCTTTTTCTCTAATTCTGTTTAGATTCATTAATAAAACACCAGAATTAAAATACTTGTCTTTTTCAACTAGCCCTCTACCTATTATCTTAGATGTATATCTTCCCTTCTTAATCCCACTATCAACAACAGCCCCTATAGACTTGCCATATAAATGCTGATTCCATAATTCTACCAGATCACAATTAACCATTATATCTGCATCTAGATAAATAACTTGTTTTACCTCAAGTAATAAGTCTGGCAGAAGCATTCTAAAAAGTCCTGCAGTAGAGAACAGTTTCAAATAATAATTTGAAATATATTCTTTTCCAAAATTTAAAGGCAACAAGTGGAACTCAACCTCAGCACCATTGCTCCTAGCTACTCTCTTTAGCCTTCTCCGGTTGACCTCATCCACAGACTCATCCAGCAAAATATGGAAGCAAACAGGACTCTTAGTTTTACGCATAACTGATAACATTGCAACAGCCACTCTACTAGAATATGTGCCATCATTATCATGCAAAGCAAAGCAAACCTGGATCGCATCTTTATTTTCTTTTAGATCTCCTAATTCATCTAGGAAGCCAGTCAAACATGCTCGATCATCAAGTTCACTAGTAGTTTCATCAGCATAATGGAAAAACAACTTTTCACTCGCATCACGCCCCATTACCTCTTTTAGATCTTCATAAAGCCAACGTTTTACGGCCAAAACTCGTTCACTATTATGAAGCATAGACAAATAATCCTTACCTATTTCAGTACTTACTAAAAAGAAAGGATAATGTCCTGTATAAGTCTGAATCCGCCAAGCCAATTTCTCTTCAAACTCTCTACCATTACCGGTTGGCAGTTGCAGAATTACTCGGTCACCGTGTTCAAGCGATGACACCAAACCGTCGAGCCGCGTACTCAATTGTTCTGGGGTATCACTATCTACCGGATAAGAAAAAATACCCAGTTCATACATCCCCAGGGCATGCCCAGCTTCGGCTAACTTATGCTGCAGTTTTACACGATCTGACAGAGCTGCGTTATGAATATTGCTGATATGAATCTTCACCATCTAAATCTCCCAATTTTCTAACATTCCTAAACCATTTTTTGATCAAAAAGCCGCCCCGAAAGGCAGCTTCAATTACTTAACTGGGACGCAATGCTTGTCGTTAATTGCCTTAACCTTGTTAACCCGGCGAACGTATTTCTCTTCAGTCAAAGGATCGGTATGAAGCCAAGTCTTCACGATTTCTTCGGCCATCATATCACCGATAATCTTGGCGCCGATGCAGAGCACGTTTGAATCCGTGTGCTGGCGAGCCAGCTTTGCGCAGAAAGGATCCTGGCACACAGCGGCGTAGATGCCGTTAATCTTGTTGGCGATCAAGGCGCTGCCGTAGCCCACCCCATCAACAAAGATGCCGCGGTCGCATTCGCCCTTGGCTACTGCCAAAGAGGCTGGGTAGACAAAGTCAGACAGGTCACAGGACTCTTCCGTGTCCGTGCCGAAGTCAACGACTTCGTAGCCTTCGCTTTCCAAGTACTTCTTAATTTCGTTCTTCATCCGGGTGCCGGCGTGGTCATTGGCCATTGCAATCTTCATAATTATGCTTCTTTCTTTGATAAAAAGTCTAGTCTATTGCTATAAATACTTTTCCTATTTTAATTTTACGATTTGATCAAGGCAATTACAATTAGTGACAAGTAAAAAGGATGCCAACTGGCATCCTTTTTAATCGATTCTTACTTAGCAATGTAGGCATACTTGAAGTTGTAGCAAACCCCGGCACTGTTGTAGATGATTCCCTTAACCTTGCCCTTGACCATCCAGGCCTTGTTAGATTGCACCAGTGGCGTCACGCCTTGTTCAGCCATCAGAACCTTTTCGGCTTGGGCCAAAAGCTTCATCCGGGCCGTCCCGCTGGCCTTCTTCGAAGCGGCAATCAGCTTGTCGTATTCCTTGTTGCTCCACTTGCCGTAGTTGTAGGAGTTCCCGGTTGTTTCACAGTCCAGGAAGGAGATTGGGTCAGCGTAGTCGGCAATCCAGCCAGACAGGGTACATTCAAAGTTGCCGGCCAAAACCCGGTTCAGCTTAGTCTTCGACGGAATGCTTTGCACCTTGACTGAAACTTTACTACCAAGGTTGGTTTCTAGCTGACTTTGAACGAATTCAGCTAGCTTTTTAGAGGTATCGTCATCCGTTGACAAGAGCGTAAAGGACAGCTTGGAAATCCCAGCTTCTTTTAGCCCCTTTTCAAAGTACTTTTTAGCCAAAGACTTGTTGTAAGTGGTGTAAGTCTTCCCCGCCTTGCCCGTAGCCAATTTGGTGAAGTCTTGACCGCCCACGGTCGTTAAGCCGCTTGAGGTAAAAGTTGTCGCCGCTTCATAAGTGGCCCCCAGGGTCTTGGACAAGGCAGAACGGTTGATGGCCATGGAGATCCCCCGACGCAGGTCGGCATTATTGAACTTCTTGTACTTCTTGATGTTGAACTGAAGGTACTGAGTTGATGCCAGCTTACGAACCGTGTAGCCAGTTGACTTTTGCAGCTGCTTAGAAGCCTGGGCGTCTAAGATAGCCCCGTCCAGCTTATTTGCCTGGTAGAGGTTGTAAGAAGTCGAAGGCGACTTTTGCACTGAGTAGTTGATGGTCTGCAGCTTGACGTGCTTTTTGTCCCAGTAATTTTGGTTCTTAACCAGTTTCCAGGAAAGGTTAGACCCCGTCCAGCCCTTGTGGACAAAAGGTCCGTTATAAACCATGTACTTAGAAGCCGTGCCATATTTAGAGCCGTACTCCTTGACCGCACTTTCGTTTTGCGGGAAGAAGAGCGGGAATGCCATCAGCAACTTGAAGTAAGGGATTGGCTGCTCCAGGCTAACGACCAGCTTGTACTTGCCAACTGCCTTGACGCCTAAAGCAGCTGGTTTCTTTTTACCAGCGACAATGGCGTCGGCGTTTTTAATACCGGAAAAAAGATACGAATATTCAGACGCCGTCTTAGGGTTGACCGTCCGCCGCCAGGAGAAGACGAAGTCCTTGGCGGTTACGGCATCCCCGTTGGACCATTTGGCGTTCTTGCGCAAGGTAAAGGTCCAGGTCTTCTTGTCCTTAGAAACGGTGGTCTTGGTGGCCAAAGCATTCTTGACCTTGGCGTTGTTGCCTAAGGTGTAGAGTCCCTCCATCACCTGGTTGACCTGGTTAAAGGACGTGTCGTCCAAGATCTTGGAGCCGTCGATCGTGGACAGCTCGGCTTCTTCCATCCAGTTGAGCTTCTGCTTGTCAGCGGAAGCTGCCTTGCTGGATGATGATGACGACTTGGAACAGGCAGTCAGGGAAAAAAGGGATGCGATTGCCAAACTGCTGATAGCCAACTTGTTAAATTTCATTTTTTTACCTCAAAATACTAACTGGCTCAAGCAAAATGAACCAGTAAAAATACTAATTTACCGGGATCTGCTTGATGTCGCCTGAAATTAAACTCCTGATTCATTTTGTTCACCGTCCTTATGTTTGGTATTTTTAGGCTTAAATGAGTATTTCACAAATATTTTTAAGTTAATTGTAATTTTACCTGTTTTTCAGCAGATTGCAAGCATTATTTGGAAGAATATTGCATTTTTATAATTGTTGGTAATAAAATAACACAAAAAAACGCGCCTGCGGGAATCCCGCAAACGCGTTTTTCTTTGGCTGGTTGCCCGATAATTAATGCCCGAAGGCCGTAATTATTTAAGGGTAACAGTAGCACCAACTTCTTCAAGCTTAGCCTTAAGGTCGTTAGCTTCGTCTTCTGACAAGCCTTCCTTAAGAACAACTGGAGCACCGTCAACAGTCTTCTTAGCTTCAAGCAAGCCTGCGCCAGTAACTTCCTTAACGATCTTGATAACCTTAACCTTTTCAGTACCGGCTGAAGTCAATTCAACGTCGAAGCTTGACTTAGCTTCGTCAGCACCAGCAGCGGCACCAGCAGCAGCTACAGGAGCAGCAGCAGTAACGCCGAATTCTTCTTCGATAGCGTGTACAAGGTCGTTCAATTCAAGAATTGAAGCACCCTTCAATTGTTCAATAATGTTAGCAGTATCTAAAGCCATTATAATATCCTCCGAAAATTTAGAATTTATTATTCTAGTTTAAAATGACCAGACTATTCAGCTGATTCTTCCTTTGATTCAGCAACAGCCTTAACAACGTATGCAAAGTTCCGTACAGGTGCTTGCAATACAGAAAGCAGCATTGAAAGCAAACCTTCGCGGTTTGGAATTGCAGCAAGTTCTTCGACTTGTTCCTTGGTAGCAACTTGACCTTCAAGTGCACCACCCTTAATTTCAACAACGTCGAACTTCTTAGCGTAATCAGCAGCGATGCGGGCAGGAGCAGTAACGTTGTCTTCGTCATCAGTGTAAATGACAGCAGTTGGGCCAACGAATACTGGTGCCAAGTCATCCAAGCCGGCGATAGCAGCGGCACGACGCAGGTAAGTGTTCTTCACAACCTTCATCTTGGCGTTGCTTTCACGCAATTCAGCACGAAAGGCGGTAACTTCGTCAACAGTCAAACCAAGGTAGTTGATAACTACGATAGACTTAGCTGACTTAAGTTCTTCAGCAAAAGCTTCAACAAACTTCGCCTTAGCAGCAATAATAGCTTCGCTCAAAATTTTCACCTCCATAAAATTTTGTAAAATTCTACAAGGCCTAAAAAACTCCATGCCAACAAGACATGGAGAGTTAATAATCTTCATTATCTTCTGGCCTCGGCGGGTTATTGAGGCTTGCGCCACCCACGTCTTAGGTTAGAAATTTACCTTATCTACTATAGCATCTCCTGCAAGTTCTGTCAAACTCTTTTTGCATTATTTCGCAAAAAGTCTGAAAATCTGCTAAAATCTTCTATAATAACTATGAATTCGAATTTAGGGGGATTAATTTGAAAAGTAAGCTTATCGACATCTTCTTCTTTACTTTAGCCGGCATCTCTGGCAGCTTGGCCGTGATCAGCCTGCTTAAAGACCGCACCGCTGGCGGCATCGCTATCGACCTGCTCTTCTTGCTAATCAGCGGCTACTTCGTTTTGCGGGGCTTCTTAGACGTTAAAAGCGAAAACAAGAAACTGTCTAAGAACTGGCAATACCTTTCTTGGAGTGCCTGGACCGTCCTCTTAATCAGCGTCGTGATGGCCTTTTGCGGCTACCGCCTCGGCAATTCAGCCATCGGCTGGACCGGGATTATCCTCTTCTTGCTCTGCGCCTTTGTCGTTCCAGAACAAGAAAACGACAAGAACCTCCACGTCAAGCGCCGGGACGAAACCAGTTTTGGCCAAGACGAAAAGCCTAAGAAAAAATAGGGCAAAAAATTTTTTTCTCAATAAGTAAATTATGAACCGCTTACAGCTTGTTTTTGTAAAACAGGCTGTTTTTTTAAGCTAATTTTTTGTATATTTCCACTCTCCCTTTTTCATTATCCCAATTGGTCTAGAGTTTTCTTAAATAGAAATCCATGATATAAACTAAGACATAACTTGATGGAAACAATTGGTCTAGAAAGGGTTGTCGAAAATGAATGTTGCTAACACTGTCTTTTTAATTATCGCGGCCATTTTGGTCTTAATGATGACACCTGGTCTTGCCTTCTTTTATGGCGGCTTGGTCTCCAAGAAGAACGTAGTCAACACCATGCTGTCCGTTTTTGCCATTACTGCTGTAGCGATTATCCTCTTTATCGCCTTCGGCTACGAAATGTGCTTTAACGGTGATAGCCTGGGAATCACCGGCCACATCCGTCACCTCTTTTTGTCAGGAGTTGACTTAAACAAGATCATCTTGAAGGACCAGGGGATTTCTTCTGGCACCTACCTCTTGTTTGAAATGATGTTTGCCATCATCACCCCTGCCCTCTTTGTTGGGGCCACAGTTGGCCGGATGCGGTTTGACTTCCTCTTGGTCTTTGTCATCCTCTGGTCGATTTTAATCTACTACCCTTTGGTCCACATGGTCTGGGGGACCGGCGGGCTGCTGGCTTCTTGGGGCATCCTGGACTTTGCCGGTGGCACAGTCGTCCACATCAACGCCGGGATCACTGCCCTGGTTTTATCCATTTTCTTAGGGCCCCGCTTTAACAAGAAGACGGAAAGCTACAGCCTGCCTTGGGTCTTGCTGGGGACGGCTATCCTTTGGCTTGGCTGGTACGGCTTTAACGCCGGCAGTGCCTTTGGCATGAACAGCATTGCCGTTACTGCGGCTTTAACCACCACGGTTTCAGCTGCCAGCGCCATGATGACCTGGATGCTGCTGGAAAAAATCCTCAAGTCTAAGGTCAGCTTAGACGGGATCTGCACCGGGGCTCTGTGTGGCCTGGTTGGGATCACGCCAGGCGCCGGCTACGAAACGACTTTAGGTGCCTTCTTCACCGGCATCCTCTGCACCATCTGCAGCTACTTCTTCGTCAACAACATCAAGCCAGTCTTGAAGTTTGACGATCCCCTGGATGCCTTTGGCTGCCACGGGGTATCCGGCATTGTTGGCTCGCTCACGGTTGGCCTCTTTGCTGCTAAGACTGTTAACGGTCAAATTGCCTTAAGTGGACTCTTCTACGGCGGCGGGATCAAGCTCTTCATGGTTCAGCTGGCCGGTACCCTCTTCACCATTGTCTTTACGGCAGTTGCAGCCAGTGCCATCACTACTGTTTTAAAGAAGTTTATCGCCATGCGGGTCTCCGCACGCGACGAACAGATTGGCCTAGACCTCAGCGAACACGGCGAGTTTGCTGATGCACAGGTGGGCGAAAGCAGCCTTTTCTCAGCCAAGTAATTATCAGCTGCATCAAGTTATCTAGCGTGCTCTTATATTGACAAGTTTCTCTACAAAAAAGGCTTTGGAAAATCCAAAGCCTTTTTGCTGTTGTAATTATCTTTTCTGATTTTATCTTCTAACTTATTGTTCTGGTTTAGTTAAAAGAATACAGCCGCTGCAAGAGCAGATATGCTCCACTGACCATTTGCCGCGTCGGCCGATTGTCTCTTGAGACAAAGTGGCCGACCAACCGCCTCTTAAAGGACTTGTAAGTTTCCAGGTCATAGGTCTTCAAAAAGCGCCACAGGTCGTCTTTTTTATCCAAATATTCTTTCTTCTTGCCCCTAATCAGGATCACGCTGGTGACCCCAGTAACGGCTTCAAGGAAGTACTTCATGTATTTGGCGTATGGTGCCCGCTTGTTGACTTGAGAGGCATAAAAGACGATCAGCTGCTTGTTGATCATGATCTGCTGGTCAATTTTTCTCAGCATGACCTTTTCATTAACCGACTGGTCATCCCGGCCGATAAAGTAGTGGTAGAGGTTAACTGGCAGATAGCGCATGGTCTGCACGTAAATCATCGGCTCAAAGACAAAGATGTTGTCGTCATATGACACCTTAACCGGCAATTTGACGCCGGACCGGTCGAGCACTCGCCGATTATAGATGACGGAGTGGAGTATGAAGTACTGGCCCATCCGGAGCTTAACCTCTTCCCAGGAAAAGGTCCGCCCTACTGGCAGGTGCGGAAACTTGATTACCCGCTGGCGGTTTAAGGCTGGCTTGTCATAGGCATAGTTGCATAGGAGCAGGTCGATTTCCGGAATCGATTCAAGATAGTCCAATACCTGCTGGTAGGCTGCTTGGTCCAGCCAATCGTCGCTGTCCACAATCTTGACATACTTGCCAGTCGCCTTGGTCAGCCCGTTGTTGATGGCCCCGCCATGGCCGGCATTTTCTTCGTGGATGACGATGACGTCTGGATGATCTTTTTGGTAGGCATCCAGCATTGCTCCTGTTTCATCGCTTGACCCGTCATCGACCAAGATCAGCTCGACCCGGTCTAGCTGCGTCACCAGCGAATCCACGCAGCGCTTTAAGTATTCTGCCGAATTATAGCAAGGAACGATAATCGACATAATTTTTTCTGCTTCACTCATTTTTTAGCACTCCCTAATCAACTCTAGCCATTTGTAGCTTTTCCTTCTAGTATAGCAACTTTTTAGCCTTTAATTAGGGTTTAAGCTAAATTTTGCCAAAAAATAAAACTCCCGTGATCAAATCACGAGAGTTTTGAATTTCTTAACTTTGGTTAAGCTTAAGCCATCAAAGCGATTGGGTCAAGCTTGATCCCAGGGCCAAAGGTTGCAGCAACTGCGCAGCTCTTGATGTATTGACCCTTAGCTGAAGCTGGCTTTGCACGCAAAATAGCGTTTTGCAATGCCTTGAAGTTTTCAGTCAATTGTTCTTCAGTAAATGAAACCTTGCCGATCGCAGTGTGGATTGAAGCTTGACGGTCTACACGGTATTCTACTTGACCAGCCTTAACGTTCTTAACGGCCTTTTCAGTGTCCATCGTAACAGTGCCAGTCTTAGGGTTTGGCATCAAGCCCTTAGGCCCAAGGATCCGACCCAAACGACCAACCTTAGCCATCATCATTGGAGTAGCGATGACAACGTCAAAGTCCAAGTAGCCGTTTTGAACCTTTTCTACCAATTCGTCTGAGCCAACTTCGTCAGCGCCAGCAGCCTTAGCTGCTTCAGCTTGTGGGCCTTCAGCGAAAACGATAACCTTAACTGACTTACCAGTACCGTTTGGCAAAACGATTGAGCCACGGATTTGTTGATCAGCTTGCTTTGGGTCAACGCTCAGGTTGTATGAAACTTCTACAGAAGCGTCAAAGTTAGCGTATGAAGTTTCCTTAACGAGCTTGATAGCTTCTTCTACTGAGTACAACTTGCTGCTGTCAACTTTCTTAGCAGCTTCTACGTATTTCTTACCATGCTTTGGCATGAAAAATCCTCCTTGTATGTGTGGTCAAACGAGCTTTCTCTTTGCTCTCCCACCTGACTTGCTAATTAAAAATTAACAAATTAGTCCTTTACTTCGATACCCATACTTCTAGCGGTACCTTCAACCATACGCATAGCAGCTTCGATTGAGGCAGCGTTCAGGTCCTTCATCTTAGTTTCAGCGATTTCCTTAACTTGAGCAGTGGTTACTGAACCAACCTTGTTCTTGTTAGGTTCACCTGAAGCCTTTTGCAGACCAGCAGCTTGCTTAAGCAAGATTGGAGCTGGAGGAGTCTTAGTGATGAAGTCGAATGAACGGTCTTCGTAAACAGTAATAACTACAGGGATGATCATGCCCTTTTGGTCAGCAGTACGAGCATTGAAGTCCTTAGTAAAACCAACAATGTTGATACCTGCTTGACCCAAAGCAGGACCTACTGGAGGTGCAGGGGTTGCAGCGCCAGCTGGAATTTGTAACTTAACAACATTAATAACTTTCTTTGCCACGGTCAAAACCTCCTTGATTCCGTGATGCGGTTAAAATGGAGAGTTTCCGCACTCTCCTCCCACAATAATAAAGTACGTCTAATATGATACTTTAACTAGGTAAAAAAAGCAAGACTTTTTCTAATTAGTCGTCAATCTTGTCAACTTGGTCGTAGTCCAGTTCCGCAGTAGTAGCGTGACCAAACATGTCAATGGTCAGGTAAAGCTTTTCCTTGTCTTCTTGGATGTCGGAAATCTTACCGACCATGCCGTTAAAGGCACCTTCAGTGATCTTGACGCTTTCGCCCACTTCAAAGTGGATGTCGCGCTTCTTCTTGGCTGGTTCGCCTTGCATTTGCAAGATAGCGGCAACTTCGTCATCGTAAAGTGGAGAAGGCTTGGAGCCACCGCCGTGGCTGCCAACGAAACCAGTAACGTTTGGCGTGTTCCGAACCACGAACCAGCTTTCGTCAGTCATGACCATTTCTACCAAAACGTAGCCAGGGAAGACCTTTTCGCTGACTTCTTCCTTCTTGCCACGAACGTTTTCAACCTTTTGTTCTTGCGGTACGACAACCCGGAAGATGTAGTCTTGCATCCCTAATGACTGTGCCCGGGATAACAAGTCGCTTCTAACCTTGTCTTCAAAACCAGAATAAGTGTGCAAAACATACCATTGCTTCTTGGCCGTTTCTACCATAATAAAAAATCTCCTTTATTTTCGGCAAACAAAAAAACCTCTCAAACGAGGTTTCCTAAAACTAGCATGATTATAACATACTTCTTGTCCATTAGAGAACAATTTGAATCAATTTTTCGAATACCCAATCCAGTGCACCCAAGAAAATTGCGTAAAACAAAGAGGTCAAGACGACATTGACCGTGTCGCGACGATTTTCTTTAGCACTTGGCCAGTGAACGAGCTTCATTTCTTGGCCAACGCTCTTGAAAAACTTAATCATTTACCCTACCTCGTTTCCTTATGCAAAGTTTTCTTTCCGCAGTGCTTGCAGAACTTGTTCAGTTCCAAGCGCTTGGTGCGGTTGCTATTTGCAGTGATTGAGTAGTTCCGCGACCCGCAAACGCTGCAGGCCAAAGCTGCTTTCTTTACTGCCATAATTTTCACCTTCAAACTTCATAAAGTTTAGCAAATTTCTTTTGCAAAAGCAACCATTTATTACAAGCAAAGTCTTTTTACTATTTTTCCTAACTACTTTATAATTAAGAGAAACCGAGTTATTAGCGGAGTATTGTCAAAAAAGTGAGGAAAAAACATGAACCAACATCCAGAATACCTGCTAAACAAGATCAAGTCTCCAGCGGACCTCAAGGTCTTAAGCCTTGACGAAATGAAGCAAGTGGCCGGTGAAATCCGCCACCTGATCATTGAAAAAGATGCTGCTGTGGGCGGCCACCTGGGGCCAGACCTGGGCATCGTCGAATTGACCATTGCCTACCACTACGTCTTTAATGCACCAGGAGACAAAATCGTCTGGGACGTCTCCCACCAAACCTACCCCCACAAGATGCTGACGGGGCGGGCGTACGCTTGGCTTGACCCTGAAGCTTACGGCAAGGTGACCCCTTATACCGACCCAGAAGAAAGCCCGTACGACTACTATGCCATCGGTCACACTTCAACGTCCATTGCCCTAGCCACCGGTATGGCCAAGGCCCGGGACCTTTTAGGCGGCAGCGAAAAGATCATGGCCGTGATTGGCGACGGCTCTTTGACCGGTGGGCTAGCCTACGAGGGCTTAAACAACGCCGCTACCGAAAAGGGCAACCTGGTGATTGTCATTAACGACAACCAGTGGTCCATCGATAAAAACGTGGGCGGCTTGCCGGTTGCCTTGAAAAAATTGCGGGACACAAACGGTGAAGCCAGCGACAACCTCTTTAAGGCCATGGGCTTTGACTACCGCTATGTGGCTGACGGCAATAGCCTAGAAGCCATGATCGCTGCCTTTCAGGACGTTAAAGACGTAGACCACCCAGTAGTTTTGCACGTCAACACCTTGAAGGGCAAGGGCTATGAGCCAGCTTTAGCCAATGAAGAGGCCCACCACTGGGTATCGCCTTTTAACCTGGAAGACGATTCACCAAAGCACCCGGCTCCTGCCTTAACGCCGAAAAAAGTGGCTGTACAAACCATCGCTGAGGCTATCGACCGGGGACAGGAAAACCTTTTAGCCATCAACGCGGCCATCCCTGGCGCCTTTAATCTAGATGGTTTCAAAGAGCAGTACCCAGACCACTACCTGGATGTGGGCATTGCCGAACAAGAATCCGTGGCTTTGGCTGCCGGCTTTGTCAAGGCTGGCGGGCGGGCCATCTTGTTTGAAAATTCCACTTTCCTCCAGCGGGCCTTTGACCAGCTGAGTCACGACGTCGCCTTAAACAACTTGCCAGTGGTCATGCTGGTCGGCGGAGGCGGCATCCAAGCTAATTCCAAGACCCACGTGGGCGTCTTTGACCAGGTCATGATCTCAAACCTGCCAAATTGGCAATACCTGGCCCCGACCACCCTGGCTGAAGAAAAGGCCATGATCAACTGGGCCATCCAGCAAAAAGCGGGTCCAGTGGCCATCAAATTGCCAGTCTGGCCGGTCGATGAAAAAGGCTCAACTTTAGAAGGCTACCAGCACATCCACTACCAAAAGTGGCGGGCTGGCCAAGGCGCAGCCATTTTATCCTTAGGCGATACCTTTAATTTAGGTCTAAAGGCTGCTGAAGAACTTAACGCCAGTCTCTACAATCCCCTCTCAGCCAATACCTTGGACACGGACTGCTTGGACCACCTTGCCCGCCATTATTCAGTCATCATCACTCTGGAAAATAATGTCTTAGATGGTGGCTTTGGGCAAAAAGTGGCCAGCTACTTAGCCGACCAGCCGGTTTTGGTCAAGTCCTTTGGCGAAAAGCGGGAATATACCGATGTCGACCAATCATTAGCTGAAATTTTGAATCGAAACCACTTAACGGCTGAGCAAATCGTCAATGACGTGAAGCAGCTATTAAGCAGCAAGAACTAGCAAAAAGAAAATCAAAATAAAAAGGCGGCCTCACGGCCGTCTTTTTGTTTGCCCCTTCCCCTCCCATCAGGGGAGACAAGAGGTCAGGAATGTAGGGAAATTATCTATTTCTTAAGGTTCTCGTTGACAAAAGCAATAATCTTGTCGTCAGACTCGCTCAAAAATGGAAGCATTGCTTGTTCGGTCTTGTCCGTGCTGCGGCCATTCTTCTCCATGAAGTAGTCCCAAAGGGCATCTCTTACAGGAGTTTCGGAGTCGCTCCAATCAAAAACTTCTTTCATTGAACGATCCAGCAAAGCTGTCTTTATAATTTCTGACATTTTGATTACCTCCTAAACAATTTCATCCTACACCCTTATTATAGTCCTTTTCCGGGAAAGCGGTTTGTTTCTAAAACAAATTTTGCCGAAATTTTTGCCGCATCCGGTAGCGGGCCCGCTTATGGAGGCCAATGTCTGCTAGGTAGTCCTTGTCAGCTTCTTTGACGCCCAAGGCCAGCTCTAGTTCTTCTAACTCTAGGTCGCTCAAGAGAGCAATCACCGGTGCCCACTCTTCGACCATGACGCTTTCATCTCGCACGATCAAATTGGTATCATCCTTGATCGTGTTCCAGTCAAAGTCAAAGCTATAGGTATTTTGCTGGATCTGCCGCTTGACGCGCTGATTCTTTCGAATTATGTTGTAGATCCAATTTTGGAAATTGACCCGGAAGTAGCCGCCAAAACGTTTTTTCACCGTAATGTCAAAATTCTTTGCGGTCAAATAGCAGATGATCAGCCCCTCTTGAAACCAGTCCTGCCGGTCATAGCTCTCGATGTAGTAAGTCATCATCAACTTGTTGACGATGGGGTAGTGGTGGTAGTAAAGCTTTTTTAGCGCCGCCTCATCTCCTTGCTGGATCTTGACAATTAATTTTCGCTCTTCAGTTAAAGTTAAAGACATAATAAAAAGCCCTTTCGCTCCATCCATCAGATAGCATAAAGGACTTTTGCTGTTTTGAGAATCAAACAAGAGTTTGATTTTATCACTTTTCCTGATTAGTAAAGGATTTCCTTTACAAAGGGTGCCGACTGTTAAAGGCTTGGTATAACAGAACCCCGGTTGCAACCGATGCATTCAAGGATTGCACGTGGCCGATCATGGGAATGGTCAGGGTTTGGTCCATCTGCTTTAAGAGCAGCGGAGAAATCCCCTTGCCTTCATTGCCGATCACCAAGACCGTCTTGCCCTTGGCATCCCAGCGGCGGTAGTCTTCGCCTTCCATGGCGGTGCCAAAGATCCAGTAGCCCCGGTCTTTCAGGGTTTGGCAGGTTTGAACCAGGTTGTTGACCCGGGCAACGGGCACATGATCAATAGCCCCCGTTGAAGTCTTAGCCACCACGCTGGTCAAGCCGCTGGCCCGTCTTTTAGGGATAATCACGCCGCTGACGCCAGTAGCATCGCTTGACCGCAAGATGGACCCTAGGTTGTGGGGATCTTCAATGTTGTCCAGCATCAATAAAAATGGGGCTTCATCTTTCCCATCCAGTTTGTCTAAGAGCTGGTCTAAGTCGGCATATTCAAAGCTGGCTACCGTCAAGACCAAGCCCTGGTGGTTTTCCCCGTTGACCATCCGGTCCAGCTTGCTCTTTGGAACCCTTTGGACGATCAGGTTCTTAGGTTTAGCGTAGCGGTAGACTTCGTTAGCAAAGTCTTCTTGGACGCCTTCTGCCAAAAAGACCTTGTTGATCTTTTCTGCCTCCTGCGTTTTCAAAAAGTCGATGCCGGCATGGCGGCCATAGACAAAGTCGTCGCTGTTGAAGTCGTTTTTAATATTTTGGCGGTTATCGCGCTTCTTAAAGTTTGCAGACTTTTTATCGCGCTGATCCTTATTTCTGATTTTTCTTGGCTTAGCTGAAGACATATTCGCTTAAGCCCTCGCTTTCTACTTCTTCAATGCACCAGGCAATCAATTCTTGCACGCGGTCACTTGCCCCGGCCAGGTCTAGGTAGCCAAAGATGGCCTCAAAACCGGTTGACATTTCATAGGTGGCCAGACTGGTGTGCTTGGCCTTGGTGTGGGTCTTGGCATTGCGGCCGCGCTTATAAGCCGTTTTTTCTTCATCCGTTAACAGGGTCTTATCCAGCATCTTGGCGATCAGGGCAGCTTGGGCCTTGGCGGACACATAATGGGTCGCTTCTCTTTGCAGGTTCTGCGGCTTTAAGATCCCGCCCTTGATCAGGTGGCGGCGGATCGCCGCTTCATAGACCCCGTCGCCTAAATAAGCCAGGGTTTGCCCGCTCAAGGTGTTGGGGTCGACGGCTTTTTCAGTTAGCTTCTTCACTTTATTCACGGCTCCATCTCGTTCCTTGCGGGGTGTCCTTCAAGACGATCCCCATGGCTTGCAGTTGGTCACGGATTTCATCGCTTCTAGCCCAGTTCTTTTCCTGGCGGGCCTTGGTCCGTTCTGCTACTAAGGCTTCGATTTCACTGTCGTCTTCGCTAGACTCGCTCTTAACCAGGCGGCCTGCATCAACGCCGAAGACCAGGAGCCAAGCCTTAAGATTTTTGACAAAAGTCTTCAATGCTTCCTTGTCGCTGGCTGCACTATTTACGTTAGAGTTGACCACTGGCAACAGTTCGTAAATGGCCGTCAAGGCATTTTGTACGTTAAAGTCATCGTCCATGGCTGCTTCAAAGGCTTCCTTGGTCTTGGACAAAGCAGCAGTCAATTCTGGATCAGCTTGGCTGGCAGTTTGGTCGCTAAGGCGCCCTTCTACGTCTTCCAAGGTGTTCTTAAACCGGTTTAAGATCGTAGCTGCTTGTTCCAGGTTTTCCTCAGAATAGTTGATTTGGCTGCGGTATTGGACGCTGGCCATGAAGAAGCGGAGCACTTGGGGATCGACTTTTTGCAAGATATCGTGCACAGTGACAAAGTTGTGCAAAGACTTGGACATCTTTTCCTCGTCCTTGCCCACGGTCACAAAGCCGTTGTGGAGCCAGTAGTTGACGAACTTTTGACCCGTCTTGGCTTCACTTTGGGCAATTTCGTTTTCGTGGTGCGGGAACTCTAAGTCTTGGCCACCCCCGTGGATGTCGAAGGTGTCGCCTAAGTACTTAGTAGACATAACCGAGCATTCAATGTGCCAGCCTGGCCGGCCCTTGCCCCATGGGGAATCCCAGGCAATTTCGTCAGGCGCTTTTTGCCCCTTCCACAAGGCAAAGTCGATTGGGTCTTCCTTGCGGCCTTGCTCTTCATCATTGACGTGCTTAGAAGCCCCTTCTTCCAGCTGGTCGATGTTTTGGTCGCTGAGCTGCCCGTAATTGGCAAACTTTTTAGCCCGGTAGTAGACATCCCCGTCAACTTCATAAGCGTAGCCCTTGTCGATCAAATTTTGGACAAAGTCGATGATCGCTGGAATTTCATGAGTAGCCCGGGGGTGGAGAGTGGCTGGTTCAATGTTCAAGGCGGTGGTGTCTTCCAAAAAGGCCTTGATATAGCGCTCAGCCAGCTCTGGCACCGTGGTGCCTTCAGCGCGGGCTTCGTTGATCATCTTGTCGTCAACGTCGGTAAAGTTGGAAACGTACTTGACCTGGTAGCCCTTGTATTCAAAGTAGCGGCGAATCGTGTCAAAGGCGATAGCGCTTCTGGCGTTGCCGATGTGGATGTAGTTGTAGACCGTCGGGCCACAGACGTACATGCTGATCTGTCCTGGAACCAGCGGCTTAAATTCTTCTTTTTGGCGCGTTAAAGTGTTAAAAACTTTCACTAGATTTTCCTGCTTTCTTTTAAAAGTTTTTCCTTGCCTGCAATCATTACTCTTCATTGTAACAGACAATTAGTCCGCTTGGCGGCAAAAAGACCGATCCGCGTGGTAAAATCTGAAAAAAGCGGATTTTTTAGAAAAGAGGAAGAAATGAGCCTACTCGAGGACTTAAAGAACTACCAACCTTACAACGAACAAGAGGCCACAGATGTCAAAGAAATGATCTACCGCCTGGAAACTGGGGAAGAGCTGTTTCTGCGGTCAAATTTAGCCGAGCACTTCACGGCTTCGGCCTGGGTGGTCAATCCCGCACGCGACAAGACGCTAATGGCCTATCACCGGATCTACGACTCTTGGGCCTGGCTGGGCGGACATGCTGACGGCGACCATGACCTGCTGCGCGTGGCCCTGAAGGAAGTCACGGAAGAAAGCGGCGTTGTGGCGCGTCCTATCACAAATCAGATCTATTCAGTCGAGATTTTGACCGTTGATGGCCATGAAAAGCACGGAAAATACGTTCCTTCCCACCTGCACCTGAACGTCACCTATCTCCTGGAAGCCGACGATCGGCAAGCTATCCGGCCTAAAGAAGACGAAAATAAGGCCGTTGCCTGGTTTGGCTTGGATGAAGCCCTGGAAAAGTCAACCGAGCCCTGGTTTGTCGACCGGATCTACTCCAAGCTGAACGCCAAGCTCAAGGACTATCCGGCAAAGTAAATAGAATAAGGCAAAGAAGTAAAAATTTTTTCAAAAAGCCGCTTGACAGAAGCCCATTTACGCTTTAAGATTACATTAATTAAAAATTAAAGCAATCTAAGAAAAGTATCGATTAGAAGAGTAACCAGGTCCGGCTTTTCCCAGAGAGCTCAAGTTGGTGCGATTGAGCAAAAGCCGCCTGGCGAAACACATCTAAGAACTGGTTGGCCGAAATAAAGTAGGCCTTCCCGCTAGCGAGCGTTACCACGGCTGCCCTGGCTGTTCCTGGAAACTGGCTTTCTTTGCCCTTTCCGGCGACTAGTCAGCGGCAGTGTAAGGTCAGTTGCCGTGAGACAGCTGATGAAATGAAGTGGGACCACGACTAACAATCGTCTTCAAGGAAGCAATTCCTTGAGGGCGATTTTTTCTTTCTCTCCGTTTCTTGCTCTTTTTTTAATCTTTCTTTTTCTGCCAGCTTTAAAAATGATTTTGTAAAGGAGTCCGCCATGAAAGAGTCAAACATGTTCAAAAACACCCCGTCTGCCTTAAGTGGCCGACATCCCCTCGCTGCTTTTTAAAAAGAAAACAAGTTAGTTCTACATCAATTCAATTTTAAAAAAACACCGAGGAAAAGATCATGAAAAAATCAGCCATCATCACTTTCGCCCTGTCCGCCAGCCTGCTTTCCGCCTGCTCCAACACCTCTGCCAGCAGCTCAAAGACCAAGCAAGTCTTAAACTGGTTCTCCGCCGGGGAAATCACCACCATGGACCCCGCTTTGAACAATGACGTCTACGGCGGAGAGCAGCTGGACGCCACCATGGAAGGCCTGGTCCGCCTGGGCAACAACTCCAAGATCCTGCCCGGCATCGCCAAGTCCTGGAAGGAAAGCAAGGACGGAATGACCTGGACCTTTAACCTCAGGAAAAATGCCAAGTGGTCCAACGGGGAAGCTTTGACGGCCAAGGACTTCGTCTACGCCTGGCGCCGGCAGGTCAACCCTAAGACCGCCTCAACCCAGTCCAACAAGTACTCCGGCATCAAGAACGCTGACGCCATCGTCGCTTCCAAAAAGCCCGTCTCCAGCTTAGGCATCAAGGCCGTGGGCAAGTACAAGCTGGTCGTGACCCTGGAAAGAAAACTTCCTTACTTCCAGCTCCTTTTAGCCGGCTCAGCCTTTGCCCCGCAAAAGCAGAAGTTCATTGAAAAAGCTGGCAAAAAATACGGCACGGCCGCTAAATACACCCTCTCAGACGGTCCATTCGTCATGAAGGGCTGGACCGGATCCAACCTGACCTGGAAACTGGTCAAGAACAAGTACTACTGGGACAAGAAGAATGTCAAGCTGACCAAGATCAATTTTAGCGTGCAAAAGTCCCAAAGCACCTCCTACAACCTCTACCAGGCCGGCAAACTGGACATGACCACCCTGTCCGCCTCCCAAAGCAAGAGCCTCAAAAACCAAAAGGGCTGGCAGATCAAGAAGAGCAACCGGACCCAGTACCTCATGTACAACTTCAAGACTGACAAGAATCTGCGAAATGTCAACCTCCGCCGGGCTATCGCCGCTGCGATCAATAAGGAATCCCTGGCCAAGACCCTGAACCTTGCTGACATCGCCGCTACTTCTTTAACCCCAAGCGGGATTACTGACCCGGTTAGCGGCAAGGAATTCAGCAAGGAAGTCGTAACCAAAGAGACCAAGGCTATCCAGTCCGGGACTAAGGCCCAGGCTAAGGCTTACTACAAGAAGGCTTTGAAGGAACTGGGCAAAAAGCAGATCACCATCAAGCTTTTAGGCGATGACACTGACGACGCCAAGAAGACCACGGAATTCATCCAGAGCGCCCTGGAAAGCACCCTGGGCATGAAGGTCGAAGTCACCAACATGCCATTTAAGAACCGCTTTGCCAGAGAAGAAGCCGGCGACTTTGACGTCATCTTGGACGGCTGGAGCGGCGACTATGCTGACCCGAACACCTTCCTGGAAATGTTCCAAAAGACCAACGTCAACAACTACGGGAAATGGGAAAATGCGGCCTACAACAAGGCAATAGAAACTTCCAAGACCACGACTTCAAGCAAGAAGCGCTGGGCAGAACTGGTCAAGGCTGAACGCATCCTCCTCACCCAGCAGGGCGTGACCCCGCTTTACTACGGCAACACCGCGACCTTAATCAACCCGAAGGTTAAGAACATCACCCTTAAAGGCGCAGGCCTTGCTTACAACTTCAAGGGTGCTTACATCAGCAAGTAATTAACTACTAAGGAGCAAAAGATGACTTTTCCCTACCAAGAATTCGCCCGTAAAAAAATGCCAGTCCTCCTGGCTGACTTAAAAGACTTGATCGCCATCGATTCTGTCAGAAACATGGACCTGGCGACTCCCGAATATCCAGTGGGGCCTGGTCCGGTCAAGGCCTTGGAAAAATTCCTAAATATTGCTGACCGGGACGGTTTTCAAACTGAAAACATCGACAACTATGCCGGGGTCGTTACTTTTGGCCAAGGCAACCAGGAATTAGGCGTGGCCGTCCACGTCGACGTTGTCCCGCCGGATGAAGGCTGGAGCCAGGATCCTTTTACCCCCTGGGTCAAAGACGGCAGAGTCTTCGGCCGGGGAGCAAGCGACAACAAGGGTCCGGCCTTAGCCGCCTACTACGCCCTCCTTGCTTTAAAGGAAGCCGGTTTTCAGCCGAAAAAGAAGATTTCCTTGATTATCGGCACTGACGAGGAAACCGACTGGGTGGGGATGAAGTACTACCTCCAAAAACGCCCGGCTCCTGACTGGGTCTTCTCCCCCGACTCCTCTTTTCCTATCGTAACCGGCCAGGCTGGTCTGGCTGTTTTGAAGACAGATTTTATTGGCAAAGAAGCTACTGGCTTAATCCTTGAGTCCTTCACTGCCGGCCAGGCCACCAACATGATTCCAGCCGCCGCGACTGCCGTTGTCTCTGGCGAGAATCTTGCGAAAATTGCCACAGCTTTCCCGGACTTTTTGGCCAAAAATGGCTTGACTGGGGAAATCAACGAATCAGCTGGCGACAATGGTACTAGCTTAAAGATAAGTTTAGAAGGCGTCAGCGCCCACGCCTCAGTTCCCTGGGAAGGGAAAAATGGGGCCTGCCTCCTGGCCAGCTTCTTACGGGCCTTTCCTTTCACCGGCCGGGCTAAAAATTTCCTGGACTTTGCCGGTGACCTTGAGCTGGAGGACTACTACGGGGAAAAGATCGGGATCGCCAATACTGACTCCGAGATGGGCAAGTCCATCAACTGCCCGGCCGTCTTCCGCTACCAAAAAGGCCAAGCCGAAGCCTATATCAAGAGCGACATCCGTTACAGCCGGGGGACCAGCCCGGAAAAAATGTGCCAGCAGCTAAACGACAAGTTCGGCGCTTTCTGCCAAACAACCTTCCAACCCTACCAAGACTTTGAAAAGCCCCACTTCGTTGCCAGCGACGATCCCTTCGTCAAGACCCTCCTTTCCGTCTACGAAAAGCAGACCGGCCAAGCTGGCGAGACCATCATCTCCGCTGGCGCCAACTATGGCCGCTTCTTTAAAAACGGGGTCGGCTACGGGCCTGCCTTCCCCGGCAGCCTGGACACCGCCCACGCCATCGACGAATCCGTCAGCCTGGCTGAACTGGAGAAAAGCTTGGACATCTACGCGGAAGCCATTTACGAATTAAGCAAGTAGAATATGCAAAAAAGACTTTTACCAAAAACAGGTAAAAGTCTTTTCTTATCTGCTTGCCTTCAGTTCCGCGCAGATCTGCTGGTGGCGGTCAGCGTAGAGGCTGCTCTTCTCCCAGATAAAGGTGAAGTCATGGCGGATCTGGAAGTCCCGCAAATTCAACTTCCGCAGCTTTCCTGCCTTTAAAAGGTCACTGACGGCAGTCTGGTACAAAAAAGAGACCCCGCAGTTGGCCAAAAGCAGCTGGGTGATCATCTGCATGTTGCCGACCTGGACATACTGCTTGAAGTCGCTCAGTTCCCGCCCTTGGGCGCCTAAGCTGTCCTCCAGGATCTTCCTGGTCCCTGAACCCGGTTCCCTGACCAAAAGGCGCTGGTCAAAAAGGTCGGCGATCTGGTCCGGCTCCTTGGCAAAAGCCAAATCTGGCGAGCAGACGGCGATGAAGTCCTCGCTTTGGTAGCGCAGGCTGGCATAGCCCCTGGCCGGGTCTCCTTCTACCAAGGCAAAGTCCAGGTCCCCCTCATCCAATTTCTTGGTCAAAAACTGGGTGTTGCCGTAGACGACTTCCACATTGGTCTGGGGATGATCTTTTAAAAAGCGGCTTAGCGGCCTGGCTAAGACGTATTCCCCAATCGTCATGGTTACCCCAAAGCGGACCGGCGGCAGGTCAGCCTGCTTGATTTCCGCTTTAAGCAGGCGCTCATCGCTCTGCATCTGCCGCATGGCCTGGCGGAGTTTCTCTCCCGCCGCAGTCAAGGTCAGTTTCTTGCCCTGGTAGCTGAAGAGCTTGACCTGGTACTCCTTCTCCAAATAGCGGATATGCTGGGACACAGCCGGCTGGGTCACGTGCAGGCGGTCAGCCGCCCGGGTGAAGTTCATGGTCTCACAGACCGTTAAAAATGTTTTGACGCGAAAATCCAGCATCCCCTGCCTCCTTACAATAATTTTGCTTTATCGACAGATAATAATCTATAATTTTATTTTCTACTATTTTACTACTATACTAAAGCATGTTCAAAAAATATCTGGAGGCAATAAAGAAATGAATTGGATTAAAAAGAATCTGCCCGGCATCCTGGTCTGCCTGGCCATCGCTATCCCCGCCTGGCTCTTAGGCAAGGCCCTGCCAGTCATCGGGGGCGCCGTCTTCGCCATCTTGTTTGGCATGGTCATCACTCTCTTTTGGGAAGACAAGCAAGGCGCGGCCAGCGGGATCAAGTGGTCGTCCAAGTATATCCTGCAAACAGCTGTCGTTCTCTTGGGCTTCGGGATGGACCTGCAGGTGGTCGTCAAGACCGGCCGCCAGTCCCTGCCGATCATCATCTGCACCATCTCAACTTCTCTCTTGCTCGCCTGGCTTTTGCACAAGTCTTTAAACATCCCCGGCAAGATCTCAACCTTGATCGGGGTTGGCTCATCCATCTGCGGGGGCAGCGCCATCGCCGCTACCGCCCCGGTTATCGACGCTGACGATGACGAAGTGGCCCAGGCCATCTCTGTTATCTTCTTTTTCAACGTCCTGGCCGCCATCCTCTTCCCCATCTTTGGCAAGCTCCTGGGCTTTGACCAGACTTCGGGGACTTCTTTCGGCATCTTTGCCGGGACAGCCATCAACGACACTTCTTCCGTCACTGCCGCGGCGGCGACCTGGGACAGCATGTTCCATTTGGGCAGCCAGACCCTGGACAAGGCCGTGACCGTCAAATTAACCAGAACCCTGGCCATCATCCCTATCACCCTGGCCTTAGGCTATTTCACCGCCAAAAAGGAGCAAAGAGGCAACAGCTTCAGCTTGAAGCGGGCCTTCCCCGCCTTCATCCTCTACTTTGTCCTGGCATCCTTAATCACGACCTTTGCCCTGGCTAATGGGGTAAATGCCAATGTCTTCCTGCCTTTAAAGGAGTTGAGCAAGTTCATGATCGTCATGGCCATGGCCGCGATCGGCCTTAACTCCAACATCGTCAAGCTGGTCAAGTCCGGGGCCAAGCCCCTCCTGCTCGGCGCTTCCTGCTGGGCCGGGATCACAGCCGTCAGCCTGCTTTTGCAGCGGCTAATGGGGCTCTGGTAAAAAATAAAACAAACAATTTAATCGATTGCATGAAAAAAGGCTTTTACCGCTTGGTAAAAGTCTTTTCCTTTGTTCTTTAGCTTATTCGATGCCAGCTTCGTCAAGCTGCTTCAAAGTCAGATCCAAGTGAGCCAGGACCTTTTCCTTGCCCATCAATTCCATGGCTTCGCCGATACCAGGGCCCACCATTGACCGGGTAGTAGCAATCCGGATTGGCATGAAGAGCTTGCGGCCCTTGATGCCAGTTTCCTTCCGGGTAGCTTGGATAGCGCCCATGATCTTCTTAGCCGTGAAGTTGTCCAATTTTTCCAATTGGCTTCTGAAGTTTTCGATGGCTGGACGAGCTTCGTCCTTCTTGAATTCATCGATTTCTTCGTCAGTCAGGTACTTGGCTTCAGTAAAGAAGATCTTTGACAAATCAACGATTTGCTTGGTGTAGGACATTTGGTTAGCGTACATGTTGACCAATTGTCTTACCCATTCCATCTTGCCTGGTTCAGGACTAGCTTCTACCAGACCAGCTTCTTGCAAGTTGTGCAAGGACAAGTCAAGCAGTTCATCGCGGTCAGCCGTCTTCATGTATTGGTTGTTGACCCAATCCAGCTTCTTTTGGTCAAAGGCAGCTGGTGACTTGGACAGACGAGCTGGGTCAAATTGCTTGATGAATTCCCGCTTTGAGAAGATTTCACTTTCACCAACTGGTGACCAGCCCAGCAAAGTGATGAAGTTGAACATGGCTTCTGGCAGGAAACCAAGTTCCCGGTATTGTTCGATGAATTGCAGAACTGATTCGTCACGCTTTGACAACTTCTTGCCAGTTGCAGAGTTGATGATCAAAGTCATGTGGCCAAAAACAGGTGCTTCCCAGCCCAAGGCTTCGTATACGCACAATTGCTTTGGCGTGTTTGAGATGTGGTCATCCCCGCGCAAAACGTGGCTGATTTCCATCAAGTGGTCATCGATCACAACGGCAAAGTTGTAAGTTGGCATCCCGTCGCGCTTTTGGATAACAAAGTCGCCGCCGATGGTGTCAGATTCAAAGCTTAAGTGACCCTTAACGATGTCGTCCCATTCGTAGGTTACGCCTTCTGGAATGTGAATACGGACAACTGGCTTAAGACCCTTAGCGCGGGCTTCTTCTTGAGACTTGGCGATTTCGTCAGCCGTCATGCCTTCGTATTCGTAAACGTAGTGAGGAGCGATCCCCATGGCTCTTTGTTCTTCACGCTGAGCTTCCAGTTCTTCCTCAGTTTCAAATGAGTAGTAAGCCTTGCCTTCTTCAAGCAGTTGGTCGATGTACTTTTGGTAGATGTCTTTTCTTTCAGACTGCTTGTAAGGACCGTAGTCGCCGCCAACGTCTGGGCCTTCGTCCCAATCAATCCCCAGCCAGTGCAGGTTTTCGATTTGGGATTCAGCGCCGCCTTCAACGTTACGAGCAGTGTCAGTGTCTTCGATTCTTAAAACCAGAGTACCCTTGTTGTGACGGGCAAATAAGTAGTTAAACAAAGCGGTACGCGCGTTACCAATGTGCAGGTGGCCAGTTGGTGATGGCGCGTATCTAACGCGGATTTTTTTATTAGCCAAAATCATGCCTCTTTCTTACTATTCTTCAACTTACTTAGTTTACTCGTTATAGGTCAAAAATTCAACCAATAATCTCCTACTTATATAGGAAAAAAGCAGCCTGAACGAATCAAGCTGCTTTTTAGCAAAATCTTAAAACTTATCCTTGCCTTCAGTCAGGTACTTCATAATTAGATACTCGCCGCCAAAGAAGATTGCGCCGTAAATAGCCGTAGCTAAGAGCAACATCCATAAATCGCCCAGACCTTGACCACTAGCATTGGAATTATAGCTAAAGCCTTTACTGCTCAGGGCAAAGCTGAAGGTACTAGTGGCAAAATTGGAGAAGACGTCTCCAATCCGGGACATCATGGCCCCGCCGAGGAAGAATAGGATAAACAAGATCACCACTTTAACTAGCTTCGAAGTCCAGCCCTTTAGGGGCAAGAAGTCGGCCAAAGCACTGGTAAGATCCAAGAGGAAAAGGAAGAAGCAAATGTTGGCAACTACTGCTACAAAGGCAAAGAGAATAAACCAGACAAGTCCTTCCCAAAAGAGGCCATTTTTTACCACGTCCCCCATCCCTAGGAAGAGGTTTCCTTCAAATTTGGCCTGCAGCATGAAGGGAATCAGCAAGAAGAAAAAGAGGACAACGCACAAGAGGGTCATGAAGAAAACGCTGATCGTACCCGAGAGAACGTTGGCTGACAAGAGATCGAGCTTTTTAGCTGGCACCAGCTGCCAGGTCTGGCTCCGGGAAACCCGGTGGGCCTGTAGTACCACGGCAAATTCAAAGGCGATGTAAACGACCAAGAGCACCACAGCACTAATCCCAATCCCAATTGCCGCGCTGTCAGCGTTTTTTAACCCGTATCTAAAAATAAAGAAGATCGTCGCTACCAGGCTGACAATCGCCCCCACGGCAAAGTAGGCTAGGGCCTGCTTGTTCTTTTGCTTCAGCATCGTCTTAAAGACTGACTTAAAATTCGTCATTTCTATTCCTCCCCTTCATAAAAGCCTTCGTACCACTCTTCCAGGCTTTCGTTTTGCTCCCGAATTTCGTCTGCGCTTCTTTGCTCAAGAACGGAGTGATTTTTAACCAAAACGACTTCATCAATGATCGTAGCCACTTCACCTAATACGTGGTCGCTGATAACCAGGGTTGCGTCTTCTGGCTTCCAGAGCAGAAGCGACTTCACGATCTTCTTCCGGCTCATCAGGTCGATCCCGCTAAAAGGCTCATCCAGAAGGTAGAGCTTAGCCCGGCGGGCAAAGGTCAGGGCAATGATTAACTTCTCCTTCATCCCTTTTGAAAGAGCTCCCAGCTTTTCATCCTGATTTAAGTTCATGAATTCCAGGATTTGTTCAAATTGCTCTTGGTCAAAGTCTGGGTAAACTCCTTGGTAAAAAGCCGCCACATCCTTGATCTTGACTGAATCTCTAAAGTAGGCCAGGTTGTCGGTCATGGCCAGGTACTGCTTGCGGGCATCCTCATCGCTTTCCCTACAAACCGAAACTTGCCCTTGGTAGTGCTTGGCCACGCCGGCAATCACCCGCATCAGGCTGGTCTTGCCCGCCCCATTGGCGCCTAAGAGGGCCACGATTTGCCCCGCTTCCAGGCTTAAGTTGACTCTCTCCAGGATTTTCTTCGAATTCTTCCGGTAGCTTAAATCCTTAATCTCCAAAGTTTTGCTCATATTACTCTCCTCGATCCGTTTCTTGCAGGTATTGCTCCAAAATCCTGCCGATCTTATCCCTTTCGACTCCTAATTTTTCCATCCGGCTGACAAAAGCAGCTGGTTCGCTGACCAACAGCTTGCGCTTGGCCGCTTCTAGCAGGGCTTCGTCCTCAGTGACAAAGTTGCCTTCGCCTCTTTTAGAATAAATGTAGCCTTGGGCCGTTAACTCTCTCAAGGCCCTTTGCACGGTGTTCACATTCACCGTCAGCTCCACGGCCAAGGCCCGAACTGATGGCAGCTTGTCGCCAGCTTTGAGCTTCCCCTGAGCCAGCTCTAAGAAGATGTAATCTTCGATCTGCACGTAAATGGGGATGTTGTCTTTAAATTTCATATTTTCCACCTATCCACTGTACTAGTTATCTAATACACTGTTAGTGTAGTACATTTTTTCTTGCTTGGCAAGTATTAGTCAAAAATAATCCGATTGTTTTTCTTAATTTTTGCTGAACTATTACTTAAAGTTGTTTCACTTTGATGGTGACCCTAACTAATGTTTAGTTCATCTTTCGCTCATAGTTGCTTGAATCGCTTTCTTTCTGCATTTTTTACTGATAAACTGAAATTAGTGTTTGCCAATATCATTTTTCAAGGAGGAAAAACATGAAAAAGGCTAAATTTTTCGCAGCTGGCAGCGTGGTGCTGGCAGCCCTGGCATTAACTGCCTGCGGCGGCAACTCATCCACTTCCAGCAAAAAAGAGCTGAACTGGGAAGAATCAGCTGAAATCCCAACCATGGACCTGTCAAAAGCAACTGACAGTGCCAGCTTTACCCAATTGATCAACACCATGGAAGGTCTTTACCGGGCTAAGTCAGACGGGAGCCAAGAAAAGGCACTGGCAACTAGCGAAACTGTGTCAAAGGACGGCAAGACTTACACCTTCACTTTGAGAAAGTCCAAGTGGAACGACGGTACTCCAGTTACTGCCAAGGACTTCGTTTACTCATGGAGAAGAACGGTTGATCCAAAGACTGCTTCCCAATACGCCTACCTTTTTGAAGGCATCAAAAACGCCATGGACATCCAAAATGGCAAAAAGAAGCCTGAAACTTTGGGCATCAAGGCCGTTGGCGACTACAAGCTGGTTGTGACCTTGGACCGGCGGATTTCTTACTTCAACAACCTGATGGCTTTTGCCAGCTTTTTCCCGCAACAAGAAAAAGCCGTTAAGAAGTACGGCTCTAAGTACGGTACTGCCTCTAAGTACATGGCCTACAACGGTCCTTACGTGATGACTGGCTGGACTGGGTCAAACCTGTCATGGAAGCTGAAGAAGAACCAAAACTACTGGGACAAGAAGAACGTGAAGCTTGACGCAGTTAACTACAGCGTCCAAAAGACGCCATCAACGGCCTACAACTTGTACCAATCAAACAAGCTTGACGCGGTTTCTCTTGACGCTGAACAAAGCAAGCAATTGAAGAGCGTTAAGGGCTACACTCTTTACCCACGCGGGACGACTTTTTACATTCAATTCAACCAAGCTAAGAACAAGTACTTAAAGAACGCCAACATCAGAAAGGCGCTGTCTTTGGCTGTTAACCGGAAGAACCTGATCAAGGTATTGGGCGGCAGCAACACGGTTTCCAAGACTTTAACGCCAGCTAAATTGACCAAGTACAACGGCGAAGACTACATCAACTTGGTATCTAAGAGCGATGAAGTCTACATCGACTACAACAAGGCTGAAGCTCAAAAGTACCTGAAGAAGGGTATGAAAGAACTTGGCATTAGCAAGCTGAACTTGAAGCTGTTGTCAGACGATACTGACGGCGCTAAGAAGTCAACGGAAGCTATGCAGTCAAGCATCCAAGAAACCTTGCCACAAGTAACGATCACTACGCAAAACCTGCCATTTAAGACGCGTTTGGCTAGAACTGACGCCGGCAACTTCGACATGGTTGTCACTGCTTGGGGCGCTGACTTCAACGACCCAATCTCCTTCTTGGAATTGATGACGACCACTAACAGCCAAAACGGCGGTAAGTGGAGCAATAGTCAATACGACAACTTGATCAAGGCTTCTAAGACCACTGGCTCAGACAAGGAACGCTTTAACGACTTGGCTAAGGCTGAAGGCGTCCTCTTGAAGGACGTTGGGGTTTCACCACTTTACTCCAGCACTAGCGCTTGGATCGTCCGGCCAAACATCAAGAACTTGATCAACTTGCGCGACCACTGGGACTTCAAGTACGCATCCGTTAACTAATCTATGAAAAAACAGGCTCAATCTGAGCCTGTTTTTTGTTTGGTCGGTAGGGGGGATGATGCCCCCTATTGTAGGTAGCCATGGACTTTTTCGACTGACGATTCCCCCAACCTTTGTTAGCCA
>NZ_AZDU01000149.1 GCF_001434815.1 Lactobacillus equicursoris DSM 19284 = JCM 14600 = CIP 110162 | reverse complement strand
TTTTCGGGACATTATCCCAAGTTATTGACACACCTTTTCATTAATTTTCTTCCCAATTATCTGGATTGTCCAGTAAATCGTTCAGTGCCTGAACCAGGTCCCGCCCTACGGTGATGGTGCCTGGGGTTAGGTAATAGCTGAGGGAAATTTCTTCCTCAAGTTTTTCTAATAATTGCTTTAATTCTGCTTGTTCGTTTTCCATACCGGCTGCTGCTCCCTTCTGGTATTCTGCTTTTTATTGTAGCAAGAAAAAACAAAAAGACCAGGCTTGCGCCTGGTCTGACTGTATTGCGTTAGCTGGATTCGAACCAGCGCATG
>NZ_AZDU01000148.1 GCF_001434815.1 Lactobacillus equicursoris DSM 19284 = JCM 14600 = CIP 110162 | reverse complement strand
CGTAAAGAATATGGCGCTAAATGGGACCAAATCTTTAAGTCTATCACAACTGACAATGGGTCAGAGTTTGCGAAGTTAAGCGACTTAGAGGCAGTTTCTAAAACTCTTGTTTATTATGCCCACCCTTACACCTCTTGCGACAAGGGAAGCGTTGAGCGCCACAACGGCATTATCAGACGCTTCATCCCAAAGGGTGAGAGGATCGACAAATACAGTATTGACGACATCTTTGGTATTCAGATGTGGTGTAATTCACTACCTCGAAAGATCTTGAATTACTCCACGCCAGAGGAATTATTCGATTCTGAAATGGATAAAATCTACCAAATTTAGT
>NZ_AZDU01000147.1 GCF_001434815.1 Lactobacillus equicursoris DSM 19284 = JCM 14600 = CIP 110162 | reverse complement strand
CCTAATACTCTCCCCGTGTTGTTATCACCGTATACGGCAGCAATAACCTTCTTATTCCGCATGATAGTTCTCAAAATCTTTTTAGAAGTCAATGCTCTAGTTGGGGCAATGCTCAAGGAGTCAGACCAGTCTTGCAAATTGGTAAGGATATCTGCATCTGCACCGTCCCAGGTATTGCCACCTGAAAGAGCCTTTTGGTGGGCACTTGGCACGCCATAATTAATACTGATCCCATGCTTACGGTCTACAATCTTACCAGTTGCCAGCATTTGCATGGTCATTTCTTCACCACGGGCACGAACGCTTTGAACCAGGTTAGCCAAGTCATTGTAAAT
>NZ_AZDU01000146.1 GCF_001434815.1 Lactobacillus equicursoris DSM 19284 = JCM 14600 = CIP 110162 | reverse complement strand
AAAACTTGAATAGGTCAAGTGAAGAAGGGCGCACGGTGAATGCCTGGGCACTGGAAGCCGATGAAGGACGTGACGAACCACGAAAGTCTTCGGGTAGCCGTAAGTAGGCTGTGATCCGGAGGTATCCGAATGGGGGAACCCGGCATGGCGACATGTCATCTTTAAGTGAATACATAGCTTAAAGAAGGAACACGCAGTGAACTGAAACATCTAAGTAGCTGCAGGAAGAGAAAGAAATTCGATTTCCCAAGTAGCGGCGAGCGAACAGGAAAGAGCCCAAACCGCTAGATTTATCTAGCGGGGTTGTAGGACTGAGACGTGGCATTTTGGCGGATAGCAGAAG
>NZ_AZDU01000145.1 GCF_001434815.1 Lactobacillus equicursoris DSM 19284 = JCM 14600 = CIP 110162 | reverse complement strand
GTTGCCTTACCACTTGGCTATAACGCAATCTTTTGTGCTGAGCTCTGCTCAACAAATAATATAATACCTAAGATTTGGAATTTGGTCAACTCTTTTTGGTAACTTTTTTCGGCAAAATAATTTTTTTGGGGGATAATTATCTCAAAAACATTTGTTTACTTTTTGTCAAAGAGAAAGATAGAAAGATGAAGATTAAACATCAGGCTGATTGATTGACCTTAGGGCTGATTGTTGCCTTATTGGCAACCTACTTTGCACTAACCTTTTTTCTAGATAAGACAAAGGAGACTGCAAGATTCCTTTTACCCTACAAAAAACGTACCGATGATGTGACCCCCAAAATTGGGACAATTT
>NZ_AZDU01000144.1 GCF_001434815.1 Lactobacillus equicursoris DSM 19284 = JCM 14600 = CIP 110162 | reverse complement strand
GCAACCACTGACGGAAGCCAACACACTTGTCGGGCTCAAAGAAATCAAAATCCCCCAGTCGAACATGGCATCAAACTTGTCCCACATCTCGGTCAAGAAGCCATCGTCTTCCAAGGCCTGGGCAGTCTTCTCATCAAAGTAGTAATTAGCCGTAGGCTGACCATCGACATAATGTATCTTGTAGGCTTCGTCATACTTTAATGCACGATCATCTAATGCAACTAACAATCTCATATCACATCTCTCCTCTCTTTTTTATTTTGAAGTGTGTCTCTTTTAAATTCATAGATTCGTAAGCAGAGAGTATGACTTCTTCAATAATACCTCCTAAAAGTCAAAGGCAATGCCGGTATTGCACTTAATCGCCAGATTAGCAT
>NZ_AZDU01000143.1 GCF_001434815.1 Lactobacillus equicursoris DSM 19284 = JCM 14600 = CIP 110162 | reverse complement strand
AAAAGCGATTAGCATAAAGCTGATCGCTTTTTGCTTACACTAATTTCAAGCGAGGAGTGTTTTATGGACAACTATACAGGATGCGGATGCTTAATTGATTTCATCTTAATTCTTGCGATTGTGCTGCTAATCAAACTAATTTTGAAAATTTGACCTGAGCAAGTCATTAAAAGGCTCGTATCCAATGCATTTCGTACGTGGATAGTTAAAGCAATAATATAAAACAGAGCGTGTATGAGGCGATAGCCGTGTATGAGCTCTGTTTTTCTATGCTTTAAAACGACTATGTGCGTGGGTTTTAAACAGAAGGACGAAAAATGATTAAGAACAACCAATTTAGATTCAATTTGCAATTCTTTGCAGCAGAAGGTAATGAAGGCACATCA
>NZ_AZDU01000142.1 GCF_001434815.1 Lactobacillus equicursoris DSM 19284 = JCM 14600 = CIP 110162 | reverse complement strand
CTGTCAGCATCAGGCGCAAAGCGGAAGCCGCCGCCTTCATAGGCGGTGTTCATGCAGGCGGCGAAGATCAGCTTGTTCATCTTGATGCTTTCGCCATCGTCCAAGGTTACCTTTGCCTGGACTTTTGGGATGGTGGCGAGTTCTCTTAAAGCAATGGTCCCGTAGCTCAGTCGGCCCTGGTTGAAGGAGTTAAAAAAGTTCTTGAACTTGGACCGGTTAACTTCGTAGCAAACCGCCGCATCAAAGCCAATCCCGGCACTGACGGCAAAGCGTCTTTTGGCTCCGGTGTCATCATAAGTTAATTCGCCCAGGTCCATCTGCCTGAGAATCTTGCCTTCAGTGATCTTTTGAATGTTGTCGTCTTGGCCGGGATCTTTTTGGATATCCTTGATGC
>NZ_AZDU01000141.1 GCF_001434815.1 Lactobacillus equicursoris DSM 19284 = JCM 14600 = CIP 110162 | reverse complement strand
GCTTGAACGTAACCTAAGGTCTTCATATCATCCAATAAGTCAGATGTCCGTTGAACCTTATATACCTTGAAGACTTGCGCGATGATATCACTTAAGAAGCCTTTCTTAAATGGTAAGATCACTGGGGCACTTGAGAGGTAGTCATGAATATCTTCACCGTTGTCGATAAAGTATTTGTCTGGCACACCGTTCATCAAGTTATCGGTTGTCGGTTCATTCAAATATGGGAAGCCAGTTGGCATGATTTCGTTGAACATCACCTTACCAACACTCGTTACCATAATCTTGTGACGTTGTTCGTCAGGGAATGGGCGATTGTCCATATCTGCAATTGATAATCCAATCCGACTGTGTAAATGCACATGACCGGTTTGATAAGCCATTAAGACTTCGTTTGTATCTTTG
>NZ_AZDU01000140.1 GCF_001434815.1 Lactobacillus equicursoris DSM 19284 = JCM 14600 = CIP 110162 | reverse complement strand
ATTGAATACGGAGGAACACGATATTATGACTAAACATCCAATCGTACCGCTCGAGCTGCCAAAGGACAGAATCAGACCTAAGAATAGGCCCGGAAAGAACCGGCTTGTTCTTAACCTGAAGTCCATGGGGTTGAGCTGTCATTCTACAGTGATGCCACTAGCGAGCTAATGCTGGAAGTCGTAGACAGGTTATTGAACTAATAATTGATCTGGCGAAACTAGGTTGCGTATTTATTGTTTGCGGTAAAACTGACATGCGTCGAGGGATCGAATCGCTTGCTTACGTAGTTAAAAAGAGCTTCAACCTTGATCATTTTTTCTGGATAAGCTGTCCGTATTAAAAAATCAACGTCTGGAAGCATGTTTACCATGGTCTGAAAATGTTCAGCTCCACTGTAAATAAAGTCCCATAAACT
>NZ_AZDU01000014.1 GCF_001434815.1 Lactobacillus equicursoris DSM 19284 = JCM 14600 = CIP 110162 | reverse complement strand
TTTGGGTAATCGGTGTTGACGTTGACCAATCAAACCTTGGTAACTACACTTCAAAAGACGGTAAGAAGGCCAACTTCACGCTGACCTCAGTATTGAAGGGCCTGCGCTTCGCAGTTAAGGACATCGCAGACAAGGCCTACGATGGTAAGTTCCCTGGCGGTAAGGTAATTTCCTACGGCTTAGCTCACAACGGTGTTTCTGTAACCAAGGGTAACCTGAACGCTAAGACCTGGAAGGTTGTTCAAGCAGCACGTAAGAACATCATTTCAGGCAAAATTAAAGTTGCAACTACTCCAAGTAAGTAGCACAATATATAGTAGTCAATTTGAAACACTCCGCATAAATACGGAGTGTTTTTTGTAAAATATAGAAAGCATTGTTCTATGGAAAAAGAGATCACAAACATCATTGAGATGCGCCATATCGTTAAGGACTTTAACGGCTTTAAGGCCAACAACGATATCAACCTCACGCTCCGCAAGGGCGAAATCCTGGCGCTTCTTGGCGAAAACGGTGCTGGTAAGTCTACTTTAATGAGTATTCTTTCTGGTCTGCTTGAGCCAACTTCCGGTGAAATCTACGTTCGCGGGAAGAAAGTCGACATTTCTGGTCCTAACGTGGCTACCAGTTTAGGGATCGGGATGGTCCACCAGCACTTTATGCTGGCCCAAGCCTTCACGGTTTTGGAAAACATCATCTTGGGTCACGAAACCACCAAGGGCTTAGCCCTGGACTTCAAGACTGCCCGGGAAAAGATCGTTGCCTTGTCCAAGCAATACGGTCTGGCTATCGACCCTGACGCCAAGATTTCTGACATCACCGTTGCTCAGCAGCAAAGAGTCGAAATCTTGAAGGTCCTCTACCGGGGCGCCGACATCTTGATCTTCGACGAACCAACTGCCGTCTTGACGCCGCAGGAAATCACTGAATTTATCAAAATCATGAAGAACCTGGCTAAGGAAGGCAAGTCCATCATCTTGATCACCCACAAGTTGAAGGAAATCAAGGAAAGTGCCGACCGCGTAACGGTTATCCGGGCTGGGAAGTCCATCCAAACCGTCAACGTCGCTGACGCTGATGACGAACAATTGGCTGAAATGATGGTTGGCCACCACGTTAACTTCAAGCTTGATAAGGAAGAACAACACTTAGGCGACACTGTCTTGTCGGTTAAGGACCTCCACGTCAACGAAGACCGGGGCACGGAAGCGGTTAAGGGCTTGTCCTTCAACATCCGCCGCGGCGAAATCCTGGGTTTGGCCGGGATTGACGGCAACGGTCAAGACGAATTGGTTGAAGCCATCACTGGCCTGCGCCATGTCGAAAGCGGCTCAGTCAACATCAAGGGCCAAGACCTGACCAACAAGCCAGTCCGCAAGATCACTGAAGCTGGCGTTGGCCACATCCCTGCCGACCGGCAAAAGTATGGCTTGATCCTGCAATTGCCAATTTCCGAAAACATGGCCATTCAAACCTACTACAAGGAACCATATTCCAAGCACGGGATCATGAATGAAAAGGCCATTCGAGAACACGCCCGCGAACTGATCAAGAAGTTCGACGTTAGAACGACCAGTGAACAATTGCCTGCCAGCGACCTGTCTGGTGGTAACCAGCAAAAAGCCATCATCGCCCGCGAACTTGATAGAGACGCTGACCTGATCATCGCCTTCCAGCCAACCCGTGGTTTGGACGTTGGGGCTATCGAATACATCCACTCTCAACTCTTGAAGCAGCGCGATGCCGGCAAGGCTGTCTTGCTGATTTCCTACGAATTGGACGAAATCTTGCAACTGTCAGACCGGATCATCGTTTTGCACGACGGGGCCGAATCTGGTGAAGTTAACCCTGAACAGACCAACGAAACTGAACTTGGTCTGCTCATGACTGGTAAAAATCTTAAGAAGGAGGCTGCCGTAAATGATTAAGGTTAGCCCTAAAGCCAAGCGGCTTTTAGTGCCTATCGTTTCTGTTATTGCCGGCTTTTTGGTCGGTGCCATTATCATGCTGATCTGGAGCTATGATCCGCTTCAAGCTTACAGCTCCATGTTTGAAAGTGCCTTGGGCTCTATGAACGGGATTGGGGAAACCATCCGTAACGCAACTCCCCTGATCTTGATCGCCATTGGCTTCCAAATTTCTTCAGCAGCTGGTTTCTTCAACATCGGTCTGCCGGGTCAAGCCCAAGCTGGCTGGTTAACCGCCATCTGGATTGGTTTAGCCTGGAAGAATCTGCCAGTTTACATCCTCTTGCCAATCGAAATCATCGCCGGCATCATTGCTGGTGCCTTGGTTGCCGGGATTGCCGGCTGGCTGAGAGCCTACTTCGGGACTAACGAAGTTATCTCAACCATCATGCTGAACTACACGGTTTTGTACCTGTGCCAGTACCTCCACCAAGACGTCATGAGCAAGAACTTGCGAATTGACACTGACACCACCAAGAGCATCCCAGCCAACGCCAGCTTGCGGATTCCTTCCTTAAGTGCTGCCTTTGGCGACTCCCGGATCAGCGGTGGTATCTTCTTAGCCTTGATCGGTTTGGTGATCTTCTGGTTTGTAATGAAGAAGACTACTGTCGGCTTTGAAATTAAGGCCGTTGGTTTGAATCCTTTTGCCAGCCGTTACGCCGGCATGAGCGACAAGAAGAACATCATCGTTTCTATGCTCTTGTCTGGTGCCTTCTGTGGTCTGGGCGGGGTCATCCAAGGTCTTGGTACTTACCAAAACTACTTCACCCAAACGACCACGCTGGATATCGGCTGGGATGGGATGTCCGTTGCCCTGCTGGGCGGCATGAGCGCTATCGGTATCCTGCTTGCTTCCATCTTGTTCTCAATCCTGAAGATTGGTGGCTTGGGGATGCAAACTTTAGCCGGTATTCCTTACGAAATCGTGTCAATCGTTATCGCTGCCATCATCTTCTTCGTAGCCATCAGCTGGGCCGTTGGTCTCTTGTTCAAGGAAAAGAAGACTGACAAGACCGCAACCTACCTGGCCACTGCCGAAACTGACAGTCGAAAAGCTAACTCACAAGAAGGAGGGCAAGCATAATGAATTTTGTGACTATTTTAGCCCTGATCGTTTCATCCACTCTGGTTTATTCTGCTCCCCTGATATTCGCAGCTCTGGGCGGTACCTTTAGTGAAAACTCAGGGATCGTTAACGTCGGCCTGGAAGGCATCATGACCATGGGTGCCTTCACCGCTGTTGTCTTCAACTTAAGCTGTGCCTCAACCTTCGGGGCAGCTACCCCTTGGCTGGGAGCTTTGCTCGGCGGGATCATTGGGCTGATCTTCTCCCTCCTCCACGCTGTGGCCACCATCAACTTCCGGGCCGACCACGTTATCTCTGGTACGGTTTTGAACCTGATGGCACCACCACTAGCCGTCTTCTTGGTTAAGGCTCTTTACAACAAGGGTCAAACCGAAAACATTACCCAAAACTTTGGCTACTTCTCCTTCCCTGGCTTGGCCAAGATTCCAGTTCTGGGGCCAATCTTCTTCAAGAACACCTCAGCGCCAGCTTGGGTATCCATCGTTTTGGCCATCTTCTTGTGGTGGGTCCTGTACAAGACCCGCTTTGGCCTGCGTCTGCGTTCTAGTGGTGAAAACCCTCAAGCTGCTGACACTTTGGGGATCAACGTTTACAAGATGCGCTACGCCGGCGTTTTGATCTCTGGTTTCCTTGGCGGGATCGGCGGGGCCATCTTTGCGGAAGCAATTTCCAGCAACTTCTCCGTTTCCACCATCGCTGGTCAAGGTTTCATGGCCTTGGCAGCCATGATCTTTGGTCGCTACAACCCAATTGGGGCGATGCTCTCATCCCTCTTCTTTGGCTTTGCTCAAAGCTTGAGTATCATCGGCAACCAAATCCCTGGCATCTCCAGCCTGCCATCCGTTTACCTGCAAATTGCGCCTTACGTTTTGACCATCATCGTTTTGGTTATCTTCTTCGGGAAGACGGTTGGTCCTGCAGCTGACGGGCAAAACTACATCAAGTCCAAATAGTTTTTTACTGACATTTTTTCTGAAAAAATGTTAAAGTAGATTCATGACAAGTTTTTGAAGCAAGCTTTGTGGAGCTTGGTTCACTAGAATATTTGAGTCTGACTCCAATTCTAGCTGAATCCAAAGACCCTTTCCGGGTCCGGATTCGCTGAATTGGAGTTTTTTTATTGGAGGTTTTAATTTAATGGATGCTCACGAAACAGTCACCCCTTCCGTGATCTGGTCGATCGTCGGGACGGCGGGTGTGGCCTGCAGCGGGGTCTTGGTTGAAACGTCAATGAACGTCACCTTCCCGACCCTGATGAAGGTCTTTAACCAGTCCTTGAACAACGTGCAATGGATCACCACCGCCTACCTCTTGGCGGTGACCCTGACGATAGTTCTGGCCGCCTACCTGCAGCGCAGCTTCAAGTTCAAGAGCCTGATCATCGTGGCCAGCACGGCTTCAGTCATTGGCGGGGTGATCTGCATGGTGTCGACCACCTTGCCAATCATGCTGCTGGGCCGGATTATTCAAGGGATCGGGACGGGGATTGCCATGCCCCTGCTCTTCTCAATCATCATGCTGGAGGTTCCGCGGGCCAAGCAAGGGTCCTTTGTCGGGACGGCAGGGATGATCATTGCCCTGGCACCGTCACTCGGGCCAACTTACGGCGGGATCTGCCTGTCCGCTTTGAACTGGCGCTTTAACTTCATCTTTGTTCTGCCCATCAGCTTGATCTTCTGCCTAATTGCCGTCCGCTTCATGGGCGACAACCATCCAAATCGGGAAAGCTTCAACTTGCCAGAATACCTAGCCATCGTGGTCGGGCTCATCGCCCTGACCCTGGCCGTCAACAACCTGAGCAGCGGCCTGGCCAACCCTCTGGTTTGGGGCGGGCTTTTGGTTACGGTTATTTCCTTTGTCATCTTCTTCAAGCTGGCCAAGCAAGAAGGCAAGGACCACATTATCAACACTACCGTTTTTAAAAATACCAGCTTTAACCTGGGCTTAGCTATTTACACCTTCTTGCAATTTATCCAGATCAGCCTGACTTTCGTCATTCCTAACCTGGCCCAGCTGGGCTTAAAGACCAGTGCCTTGACCAGCGGGATGCTGCTGCTCTTGGGGAGCCTTTTGTCAGCCTTCTTCGGGCCGGTCATGGGGCGGCTCTTGGACAGCCAAGGCTTTAAGAAGCTCTTCTTGATCGGCAGCTGCCTGGCCATGGCCGGCATCCTGCTTTACATCATTTTCGCCCAGAAGCTTTCCATTGCCTTGATCGTGATCTTCCACGTCATGTTCATGACTGGCTTCAGCATGATGTACAACAACTCCATGACTATTGGACTCCAGCAGCTGGAAGTCATGCACATTGCCGACGGCAACGCCCTCTTCAACATGCTGCAGCAGTACTCTGGTTCAATCGGGACGGCTGCCATGTCCGTGATTATCGCCATCGCCGGCAGCCCTTACCAAGGGCAGAGCAAGCAGGTGGTCATGGGCTCACAAGCGGCCTTCATCGTCCTCTTTGTCTTCACGCTCTTGATTTTTGCCTGCGTCTTGAGCCTGATCAAGCGCGACAAGCAAGGTCTGGTCAAAAACTAAAGCAAACGAAAAGCCTTACTCCAGTTGTGGAGCAAGGCTTTTTGGGTCTTGATTGTGTAGTTTTCAACTTAGCTGGGTAAGTTCGATTTCCAAAGGCGGCAAGGTCTACGACTACTACAAGACCTTCGTGGAAATCAGCTGAAACTTAAATGCTCTCCAAAGGCTGCTTGCTCTTCGGTGGCAGGTAATCCCGGTCCAAGGCGGCCAGTTCGCCGGCGGTCAAGATCAGGTCAGCAGCCGCCAGGTTGGCCCGCATGTGGTCAACTGAACCAGCTTTGGGAATGGTCAAGACCTGCCCGGTCCGCATGGTCCAGGCCAGCATGACTTGGTGGACGGACACGCCCCGCTCGTCAGCGATCTGCTTTAAGCTGGCTTTAACAGGGATAGATTGCCCGTTGCCTGAGTTAAAGGGCGAATAACCAATAAAAGCAATGCCGTGCTGCTTTTGCCAAGGCAGCAGGTCATATTCAACGCCCCGCTTGTCGATATTGTAGAGGTCTTCATTGGCGAAAACCGCCCCTTCCCCGGCGATTGCCACCAGTTCTTGCATATCAGCCGTGTCAAAGTTGGAAACGCCCCAGTGACGGATCAGACCAGCAGCTTGCAGGTCCTGCAGGCCCTTAACGGTTTCTGCTAAAGGATAGCCGCTCTTCCAGTGCAAAAGATACAAGTCCAGATAGTCTGTCCCCAGCCGCTTTAAGCTGGCGGCCAGGCTCTTTTTCTGGTCTTGAGGACTGGCGTGCCAGGGGTAGAACTTGGAAATGAGGAAGAGCTGGCTCCGGTCCAAATCCTTGATGGCTTCACCAACCAGGCTTTCGGCCTGCCCTTCCCCATACATTTCCGCGGTGTCAATCACATTGACGCCGTGGGATAAGCCATAGCGCAGGGCCGCGAGTTCCGTGGCCCGCTTGGCGGCTTTTTCCCCCATATTCCAGGTGCCCAGACCCAGCTGGCTTAGTTTTTCTCCTTTGATAGTTATGTATTTCATGTTTTTCCCTCCGTATTTTCTTCTTTTTAAGCATAGTACAAGGAAGACAATTTTTTAAAAAAGACACTCACAATTTACCAAGATTTATTGGTCTATACCTTGACAAAAAAGCTTTTCTAATCTAAAATGGACTATACCAATATGAGTAAATTAAAAAAGGAGCTATGATCATCATGAAAGTTATCGTTGCAGAAAACGCTAGTGAATTGGGCAAGCAAGCCTTCAAGCTTCTGGCTGAGGCAGTAGCAGGCGGTGCCAAGACCCTGGGGCTGGCTACCGGCTCATCCCCTGTTGAGCTCTATCAAGAAATCGTGGCCAGCGACCTTGATTTTACGGACATGACCAGCATCAACTTGGACGAATACGTTGGCCTGGCTCCTGACAACGTGCAAAGCTATCACTACTTCATGCAAGAACACCTCTTCAAGTTCAAGCCATTTAAGGCTTCTTACGTACCAGATGGCCTAGCTAAGGACGTTCAAGCAGAATGCGACCGCTACAACCAGCTGATCAAGGACAACCCTATTGACCTGCAAGTTTTGGGGATCGGGCAAAACGGCCACATTGCCTTTAACGAACCAGGGACGCCTTTTGACAGCGTCACCCACGAAGTGGACTTGACTGAAAGCACCATTCAAGCCAACTCCCGCTTCTTTGACAGCATTGACGAAGTGCCAAAGAGCGCCATCTGCATGGGCATCAGCAACATTATGACGGCTAAGGAAATCCTTTTGATCGCTAAGGGCAAGAATAAGGCCAAAGCTGTCAAGGACATGCTTGAAGGACCGATTACCGAAGCTGTTCCCGCCAGCGTTTTGCAAAAGCATCCACATGTAACGGTGGTCTTAGACCAAGACGCAGCTAGTCTTTTGGACTAGAAAATTTAAAAGTAAAAAGAAATAGCGTGTACAAGTAAGATCTTGTACACGCTATTTTTAACATTTACATCTTTAAGCCTAGCCAGAAGCCATAAAAAACGAAGATTGCCGTAATTAAGACGTCACAGAAAATCGCTAGTAGAGTACTCCACACAATGTTCAAAGAGTGCCGCTGGCCCCAAGCCGCTACCCAAAACATTAGTGGGATGTCGCCAATTCCCTCAAAGCCATAGAATAGTTTTGCTTGATGAGTCAGTGGCAACAGTAGCAAGGCAATTACCCAGATGATCAAGAGCCGCCCCAAGACTTGGTAGGCCTGATTGCTGATAATGTACTTATGCATATTGATATCTCCATCCTGCGTATTTCCATTTCAAAAGCACGTCAACTTTTATGATGTAATTATCACGCCGGAAGTCCTTACAAGTAAAGGGGGTTCTCTTTATTTTTTCAAAAAGTCGTAAGTGACCTTAAGTAATTCTACACGCGTATAGGATTCTTTTTTTATTCTATCCGCGTATAGGGTTCTTTTCTTAGTCATATACTCTTTAGACAGAATTATGCTATTGAAGGCTTACTGCAAGTTTTTGGCATCAAAATCCTATATACTATTTCACCTGAGCTATTATAGAAAAAATGCTCAAAAATATTTTTGCAAAAGTCTTGCTAAACCACTAGATCTTGCAATAAACTAGAAAGGCAACTTAGATCTAGTATGATTTTATAGAAAGAGCGTGATCACCGTTATTGTCTTGAGTGGCCCAATTGGAGCCGGTAAATCCAGTTTAACCAGTATCTTAGCCAAGCACCTTGGCTCAACAGCGTATTACGAAGAAGTCAACGACAACCCGGTTCTGCCTTTATACTACAAAGATATGAAGCGGTACACCTTCTTGTTAAACACTTACTTCCTTAATAGACGACTAGCCGAAATCAACGAAGCTGCCGCCAATCACAATGACGTCTTGGACCGGTCCATCTACGAAGACCTCCTCTTTTTCAACATGAACGTCGACTCCGGCGTGGCTGACCCGACTGAATACCAAATCTACCACGATTTGATGGACAACATGATGGAAGACGTTCCTGGTACCCCTCGGAAAAAGCCTGACCTCTTGATCTACATTCATGTCTCCTTAGAGACCATGCTCAAGCGGATCGGCAAGCGCGGCCGGGAATACGAGCAACTTGACACCGACCCAAGCCTAAAGGAATACTACGAAAACCTTTTGCGCTATTATGAACCATGGTATGAACAATATGACGTTTCGCCAAAGATGATGATCGATGGCGATAAGTACGACTTTGTCGACAATATCGACGACCAAGACTTGGTCTTGGACATCATCGATACCAAATTGCGCGAAATCGGCAACTTATAATGATGATAGAAGGAACGTGATGACCGTTATTGTATTAAGTGGGCCCGTTGGAGCCGGCAAATCCAGCTTAACCGCAATTCTCTCTAAGTATTTGGGGACCAAGCCTTTCTACGAAAGCGTTGATGACAACCCTGTCTTGCCGCTTTTTTACAAGGATCCCCTGAAGTACACCTACCTGCTGCAGCTCTTTTTCTTAAATACCCGTTTCCATAGTATTAAAAAAGCCCTCAGCGATGACAACAATGTCTTAGACCGGTCAATCTATGAAGACTCCCTTTTCTTCCATATGAATGCCGATATCGGCCGGGCCAATGACCTGGAAGTGCAGACCTACGACGAGCTCTTGGAAAGCATGATGAAGGAACTGGAACGGATGCCTAAGCGTCACCCCGACCTCCTGGTCCACATCAATGTTTCCTATGAAACCATGATCAAGCGGATCCAAAAGCGCGGCCGGTCCTACGAGCAGCTCAGCTTTGACCCCACTCTTGAAGACTACTACAAGCGGATGCTCCGCTACTATGACAAGTGGTACCAAGACTACGACTACTCGCCTAAGATGATGATCGACGGCGACCACTATGACTTTATGGCCAGCGAAAGCGACCGGACGGCAGTCTTGGCCCAGATCACCAAGAAACTTAAAGAAGTTGGCAAGCTGCCAAAGAATTGGCACGCCGGTGAAATTGCGACTGAATCGATCGAATTTTCATCCTAAACCAGCAATTAAAAGCCCTTTTTAAGGGCTTTTTTATTTTAAGTCTTTTTCTTTTTTAGTAAGCTATTTTCAGGATTAAACTATCATTTTTTAACTTTTTGCCTCAATATCCTTATAAAATTAGCTGGTACCGGTTGCTTTTTTCAATTACTTTTTACTGAAAAAATTAGCGTTTCCTAAAAACGTGATACAATGTTAACAATTCTGTTTTTAGACAAACATTAAATAAAGAAAAAGGGTGAATTAACTAAATGAACTTAACCAAGCTTCGCAAGCACTTCTGGCTGCCGCTGATCGCGCTAGTCCTCAGCTTTTTAATCGCGGTCCCAACCAGCAAGGCGCAAGCAGCAGAAAAGACCTACGTTATTGGTACCGACCAAACTTTCAAGCCCTTTGAAATTCAGGACAAGGATGGTACCTACAACGGCAAGAACCCTGGGATCGACATGGACATCCTCAAGGCCATCGCCAAGCACGAAGGCTTCAAGTATGACCTGAAGATCATGTCCTTCAACGCCGACGTGCAAGCCCTCCAATCTGGCCAGCTCGACGGAATGATCGCCGGCATGAGCGTAACCAGCGAAAGAAAGAAGACCATCGACTTCAGTCAAACCTACTACACTGACGGGGTGGCCATGGCCGTTGCCCAAAACAGCAAGATTACCAAGCTGTCTGACTTAAAGGGCAAGACGGTTAACGTTAAGACCGGGACCATGGGGGCCACTTACGCTGAAAGCATCAAGAAAAAGTACGGCTTTAAGCTGAAGTACTACACTAGCTCCAACACCTCCTGGGCCGACGTTAAGGCCGGCAACGCGGACGCTGCTTTTGACCAAGCGGCTTCACTGAAGTACGGGATTGCTAACGGCATCGGCCTCAAGATTGTCGGCAAGCAAGTGGCTAACGCGCCTTTAGCTTTTGCCGTTAAAAAGGGCAAGAACCAAACCCTGCTCAAGAAGTTCAACCACGGTTTGACTTGGCTGAAGAAGACGGGCCGCCTGCAAAAGATCATTGATAAGTACACTTCCAGCAAGGCAGTGAAGAGCCAAGTGGTAACTGACACGTCCATTTTGGGCCTGATCAAGAGCAACGCCTCTGCTTTAGGCCAAGGGCTGTGGATGACCATTGAACTGGCCATTGTCGGGATTATTTTTGCCTTAATCTTCGGGATTATCTTGGGGATCATGGGGATCGCTGAGCACAAGTTCTGGCACGGCGTGGCCAATGTCATCATCTACATCTTCCGGGGGATCCCAATGATGGTTCTGGCCTTCTTCATCTATATCGGGATGCCAACCATTATTGGCCACAAGCTGCCCCTCTTCACGGCCGGCATCTTGACCTTGATGCTGGATGAAGGGGCCTACATCGGGGCCATCGTCCGCGGCGGTTTTGAAAGCGTGGACGTGGGCCAATGGGAAGCAGCGCGTTCACTGGGTCTGCCATACTACAAGGCCCTGTGGAAGGTTGTTGCCCCTCAAGGCTTTAAGCTGATGATCCCATCCTTGGTCAACCAATTTATCATCACTCTGAAAGACACCTCTATCCTGTCTGCGATCGGGGTTATGGACCTGACTCAAACTGGGTCCACCCTGATCGCCCAAAACTTCCAAGGCTTCAAGATGTGGCTGATCATCGCCGTGATGTACCTGATCATCATCACCATCTTGACTTGGATTTCCAACTACATCCAAAAGAAGATGCAACACTAAGGAGTTTTTTCATGGAAGAACAATACAAAGTAAAGGTTTCTGACCTGCACAAGAGCTACGACGGCGTTCATGAAGTTATCAAGGGCGCCAACTTGACCGTGATGCCTAGCGAAGTGGTCTGCATCATTGGGCCCTCTGGTTCCGGCAAGAGTACCTTCCTGCGCTGCATCAACAAGCTGGAAGAATTCCAAAAGGGCCACATCTTCGTTGACGGCAAGGACTTAGCTGATCCCAAAAATGACATTAACAAGATCCGGGAAAAGATCGGAATGGTTTTCCAACACTTTAACCTCTTCCCGAATATGACTGTTTTGGAAAATATCACCCTTGCCCCAGTTAAACTGGGCAAGATGGACAAGGAAACGGCTATTAAGGAAGCCCACAAGTACCTGCAAATGGTCAACATGGACGACAAGGCAGACGTACGCCCAACCACCCTGTCCGGGGGCCAGCAGCAGCGGGTGGCCATTGCCCGGGCCCTAGCCATGAAGCCAGACGTCATGCTTTTTGACGAGCCAACCAGTGCCCTGGACCCAGAAATGGTTGGGGACGTTTTGAACGTCATGAAGGAGCTGGCCAAGGAAGGAATGACCATGATCGTGGTCACCCACGAAATGGGCTTTGCCAAGCAGGTTTCTGACAAGGTGGCCTTCTTCTACGGCGGTGTGATCAAGGAACTGGGCACCCCGGAAGAAATCTTTGATCACCCACAAGAACCAGAAACCAAGTCTTTCCTCGACAAGGTTTTGAATGCCTAAAATTTGGAATATTACAAATTCAGCCCAAAAAGTCGAATTTTTCTAGAAAATATTGCAAGCGCTTGAATCATTAGTTTCAAGCGCTTTTTCTTTAAATATTCTTTCACTTATTAACTATTAAATACGCTTTTCAACAATAATTCGTATTTACAGGCAAGCTTTTCCGTGATAAAGTATAAATGTTCACTCTTATCAGAGTAAATTCCGAACGATTTTCTACTGGAGGAAAAATGGATTCTATTAGTAAATTTTTTGACCTTGAAAAATTAGGGACCAACCCTAAGCGCGAATTCATCGCTGGGTTGACCACCTTCTTTGCAATGTGCTATATCTTGTTCGTTAACCCTAGCGTCTTGGGCGCCAGCGGCATGGACAAGGGTGCGGTCTTCACGGCAACGGCTTTAGCCAGTGCTCTTGGCTGTTTGATCATGGGGATTTTTGCCAACTATCCAATCGCAACTGCCCCATCCTTGGGCTTGAACGCCTTCTTCGCTTACACTGTCTGCATCGGCATGAAGGTGAAGTGGCAAACGGCTCTGGCTGCTGTTTTCGTAGCCTCAATCATCTTCATCTTGATTACGGTTTTCAAGTTGCGGGAATTAATCATTGACAGCATCCCTAACGACTTGAAGTTCGCCATCTCAGCTGGGATTGGGATCTTCATCGCCTTCTTGGGCCTGCAAAACGGTAAGATCGTTGTCAACAGCCCTTCTACTTTAGTAACCATCGGTTCCTTCAGAAACCCAGCTGCCTGGGTAACCATCTTCGGCTTGCTGGTAACGGTCATCTTGATGATCCGGAACGTGCCAGGTGCCATCTTCATCGGGATCGTTTTATCATCAATCTTCAGCGTGATCGTCGGCCAAAGCAAGATGCCAACTGCTGTGATTTCCATGGCGCCAAGCCTGAAGCCAAGCTTTGGCCAAGCCATCTTCCACTTGGGCGACATCAACACGGTGCAAATGTGGACGGTTGTCTTGACCTTCCTCTTGGTTGCCTTCTTCGACACCACCGGTACCTTGATTGGTCTGGCTCACCAAGCTGGCCTGGTTGACAAGGACGGGAAGATGCCAAGAATCGGTAAGGCCATGGCTGCTGACTCAACGGCCATGATGGCTGGTTCCATCATCGGTACTTCACCAGTTGGTGCTTACGTTGAATCATCATCAGGTATCGCCGCCGGCGGCCGGTCAGGTTTGACTGCCGTTTGGGTTGGGATTTTCTTCCTTTTGTCCATGTTCTTCAGCCCACTTTTGAGCGTGGTTACGACTACGGTTACGGCTCCAGCCTTGATCATCGTCGGCGTTTTGATGGCTGCCAACCTGGCCAAGATTTCTTGGGGCAAGCTGGAAATCGCCGTTCCTGCCTTCTTGATCGTGATCGGCATGGGCTTGACCTACTCCATTGCTGACGGGATGGCTTTGGGCTTGATTACTTACCCGCTCTCCATGACTGCGGCTAAGCGGACCAAGGAAGTCACCCCAATGATGTGGATCCTGGCTGTGGTCTTCGTGATCTACTTCTTGATCTTGAACGTTTAATTGAATTAGATAGTAAAAGGCCTCGAGCATGTGCTCGGGGCCTTTTTTGCGTAGTGGTTAACGTTTTTTACTCTATATCTTCAATCAAAAAGCAAGCTGAACGCTTACAAGGAAATACGTTTCTTAATTAATTTAACAAAACGCTGATTAATATCTAATCAGGACGGCCATCATCCGTCACCTTAAATGAAACCAGCAAGCCTAACAGGATCAAGGCGATGGTGAAGTACAGGCTAAAGTGAACGCCGCCGGTAAATTTGGCGGTCACTGAACCTGCAGTCACCTCCTTGCCCAGAGTCAGGAAACTGGTGGACAGAGCCGTCGCTAAGGCACCAATGATTTGCTGCATGGTGTTCAAGATGGTTGATCCATCAGCTGATTCAGCCCCTTCCAAGGAGTTCAGGGCTGAAGTTTGGGCCGGTGACATGGCCAAAGGGGTCCCGATCATCAAAATGATATGGGCGGTGATCACGTACCAAATGGCGCTTTGGCTGCTGCCAACCGCCAGCATCATGGCGCCGACCAAGGCAATCATGAAGCCGATTCTAGTTGGCCACTTGGCTCCCAGCGTGTCGTACATTCTGCCAGCAAAGGCACTGGTCAAGGCATTGACCAAGCCACCTGGCAGCATGATCAGCCCCGTCAAGGCTACTTTGACGCCCAGACTATTTTGCAAATATTGCGGCAAAATGTACATGGCAGAGAGGATCACGGCAAAGTCAAGCATCATCAAGATCCCGCCCAAGGCAAAGTTTTGATGGCGGAAGACGCGCAGGTTAAGAATCGGCGTCTTCATGGCCAGTTGCCGGCGGCTGTAGAAGAAGAGGCAGACAAGGCCAACCAGCAGGGCCGCCAGGACTGGGACTGACAGCCAGCCAAATTCAGAGGCAAAGCTGGCCCCAGCGATCAAGCCAGAGAAGGCCAAAACTGACAGCAGAATCGATGGCAGATCCAGCTTGGGCTTGGTCAGGCGGCCAACATTCTTCAAAGAAGTAAAGGCAAAGAGCAAGCCGACTGCCAAAATAATGGCGAAAGTAAAGAAGACGAAGCGCCAGGAAGCCGCTGCCAAGATCAAGCCGGTCAAAGTTGGCCCAATGGCTGGGGCGAACATGATGACCAAAGCCAGCACCCCATTGACGGAGCCCAGCTTTTGCATTGGGAAGATCATCATCGCTACCGTAAACATCAAAGGCAGGATGATCCCGGTCCCAATCCCTTGCACCATTCTCCCCAACAGAACGATCCCGAAATTGCTCCCAAGGCCAGACACGACAGACCCGCACATAAAGGCCAATAAGGCAAAGATCGTCAATTGCCGGGTGGAGAACCACTTGGTCAAAAAGCTGGAAAGTGGCAAGACGATCCCGATCACCAACATGTAGCCGGTCACGAGCCATTGGATCTGCCCCTGCCCGACCTTTAAGGCCGCCATCAATTGCGGCAAAGCGATGTTCAATGAAGTTTCACTGAACATACCCACGAAAGCGCCAATCATCAAGGGCAGCATGGCCAACCATGGATGAGCCGTTGGCACGACTGCCTTCATTGCAACATTATTTTCTGTATTTTTCAAAAATTATCTCCCATTTTCAATCACGACAATTGATCATTTTATCAGTTTGCAGAGTCTTTCGTAAGCATTTTTTTGCCAAAAAGTTGGCTATTCGCCGTTTTTTGGGGCTTTATTAACTAATATAGTTAAATTAATTAAGTGAATACTCGTAAAAGACAGGAAGATTTTGACTTTTGCAAACAATAAGAAGGCAACTGGAACACAAAAAGGCTGCTCTCTGAGCAGCCTTTTTATACTTATCTACTGATTATTCTGTAACCGAGCCACTTCATCATAGACGACGCCGCGCTGGTTTTCATCCAGCTCCAGCACGACTAAGTCGCCCGCCAGCAGCTGGGTGTTGCCGTCCGGGATAATGTCCTTTTGCCCCCGGTGGATGACCTTGACCAGGGTCCGGTCCGGCCAGGCGATCTCCTTGATCTTTTTGCCAGCCATCTGACTGCCCTCAAAGACAGAGAAGGTCAGCTGGTCGGCTTCCCCGACATAGTCGTTGTCTTCCTTGGTCTGCATCCGGCCCGCCAAGCTTTCATAGATCGGCTCCCCGCCCAGCAGCTCATTGACGATGTAGGCGACAACTGAAACCACGGCCAAGGGCATGAGGTGCAAGAGCGACCCAACCATTTCCGCGATCAGCATGATGGCGGTAAACGGCGAACGGACAATGGCCGCGAATAGTCCTGCCATGGAGAAAATGACCAGGTTGACGACCAATTTCTGGTCCAGCCAGCCCAGGTCCACCATAAACTGGCCGTAGACCGCGCCCAGAAGCGCCCCCATGGTCAAGATTGGCAAGAAGATTCCCCCTGGCAGACCAGAATCATAGGAAATAATGGAAAAGCTGATCCGCAAAAGGAAGATTAGGGCCAAGATCCCAGTGACATGCATTTGGTTCAAGCTGAGAATCAAGTTGTTCCCCCCGCCAACATAGCCAGGGAAAAAGTACATGATCGGCACCAAAAGCACGGCCGGGATCACCCCATGCAGCCAGCGCGGGAGGACCGGGATCTTTTGATAGACATGGCTGAAATTGAGCAGCCCCCACTGGTACAGGCGCCCGATCAAGCCCAGGAAGGCCCCCAGCAAGAGCAGGTGCCAGTACTGCAGGATCGGAAAACTGTGCTTGTAGTCAATCGCCAAGACTGGAGTCTGGCCAAAGACATTGGAGACCACGAAATTGGCCATGATGGCGCCAGCTAAGGCGTTAAGCCAGACCCGGGGCGAAAAGTTGTGAAAGACCTCTTCCACGATAAACATGGCCCCGCCCAATGGCGCCCCAAAGGCAGCGGATAAGCCGCTGGCCGCCCCGGTTGCCAGGAGGACCCTGGAGTCGGTTTTGGAGGCCTTGAAGCCCTGGGCCACGCCCTGGCCGATGGTTGACCCTAGTTGAATTGACGGGCCTTCTCGGCCCAAAAAGAGCCCTGAGCCAATGGACAGAACCCCGCCAATAAACTTGCGCCAAAGGATCGGCCACCAGGCCAGTTGCAGCTTGCCCTGCAGCTGCAGTTCAACTTCTGGAATCCCGGAGCCGCCGGCATGCGGCTGCTGCTTGACCAAAAAGCCGGCCACGATCACGCTGGCTAAAACTCCCGCGGCCAACAGCCACAAGAGGGCTGGATTGCCGTGGGCTGCCTGGTAGCCCTTTTGCCACATGGCCAGGGTCTGCCCGATCAGCCAGCGAAAGCTGCCAACAACGATGCCGGCCACTACGCCCACGACCAGGGCTTCAAATAATAAGCGCAAGTTGGATTTGCGCGTTTGTCTGTCTTCACTCTCCATAAAATGTTTGCCCACCTTATTTTTGAATATAAATTAAGGATAAACTTTTTCGGCAAACATGTAAAATCCGCCTTACGGCTTCGATCTTGTCCGGTTTCTGATCCAAACCGAATTGACCAAGACAAATAACAATATTTGTTAAAATATGCACCATTTTTCCGATGAAATGCAAAAAAGAGTGAAACTTCTTTGGAAAGGTTCACTCTTTTTATCAATACTGTTTGTTATTTTTCTTCGTACCATTCAGTGTGGTAAACGCCCTCGCGGTCGTTTCTCAGGTAAGTGTGGGCACCGAAGTAGTCTCTTTGTGCCTGGATCATGTTAGCTGGCAGGCTTGGATTGAAGATGGATTCCAGGTAGTTGACTGACGCACTCAAGCTTGGAGTAGGAATGCCGGCTTGGCTAACCAGTTCCACTACTTGCTTCAAGGCTGGCAGGTTGGCTTCCATCACGCCCTTGAAGTATGGGTCTTGGAAGAGGTTGTCCAGTTCCTTGCCGTCAGCGTAGGCATCTTCAATATGGTACAGGGTCTTGGCGTGGATGATGCAGCCAGCTTCCCAGTTTTGGGCGATGGCTGGGTATTGCAAGGTCCAGTTGTAGGCCTTGGCCGCCATGGTCATTTGCTGGAAGCCTTGAGCGTAAGCCACAATTTGGGCCAGGTAAAGAGCCTTGCCCAAGTTGTCAACCAGGTCGCTTGGCACGTTGCCTTCGTAAGCAACTTCCTTGCCTTCCCGGGTAGTTGCCTTGGACATGAAGCGGGCCAATACGGCTTCAGCTACCACCGTAATTGGCGCACCCAACTTGATGGCATCTTCCAGCATCCAGTTGCCAGTACCCTTGTAAGAAGCTACATTCAGGATGTGGTCGATCACATCGTCATCAGTCAGGTCGTCTTTTTGCCGCAAGACCTTAGAAGCGATTTCGATCAAGTAGGCGTTCAAGTCGCCCTTGTCCCATTCAGCGAAGATGTCAGCCATCTTTTCATTAGAAAAATGAGCTGCCTTGCGCATGATGTCGTAAACTTCAGAAATTTCTTGCATGATGGCATATTCCATGCCGTTGTGGACCATCTTGACATAGTGGCCGGCACCTTCTGGCCCAATGTAGGAAACGCAAGCCCGGCCATCCTTGGTCTTGGCAGCCATTTCCGTCAAGATTGGGGCTACTTCATCGTAAGCTTCCTTGTCGCCGCCTGGCATCAAGGCTGGGCCGTTCAAGGCGCCTTCTTCACCGCCAGAAACGCCCATGCCGATGAAATGCAAGCCGTGCTTAGCCAATTCGTGGTAGCGGCGGTTGGTGTCGTTGTAGTTGGAGTTGCCACCGTCGATGATAATGTCGCCCTTGTCCAAAAGCGGGATCAATTTTTGAATGGTTTGGTCAACAGGATCGCCGGCCATGATCTGAACTAAGATCTTGCGCGGCTTTTCCAAAGAGTTGACGAATTCTTCCCAAGTGTAGCAAGGCTTCAGCTTGTCATCTTCGTACTTTGCCAATGCATCGACTTCTGGCTTGTCGATACTAAAGCCGGAAACTGAGAAGCCGTGATTTCTAACGTTGAGAGCCAAGTTCTTGCCCATGACCGATAAGCCGATCACACCAAATTGTTGCATGAGTCTACCTCCTAGTATGTCTAACATACTTATTATACTTTTAAGCACAAAAAAAGCGAAACCTTAGGTCTCGCTTTTTTTATTTATGTAGGCAAAAATTAGTGAGAAGCACCTGAAGTAGTGTCAGGAGCGTTTTCTGGAACTGAAGCACTTGAAGTTGCTTGAACGCTCAAAGCTTCTGCCTTGTCTTCAGCATGGCCAGAAGCAGCTGAAGCTGCGTCTACTTCCAAGCCAAACTTTTCAGCAAAGTATGAGAATGGGTGAAGAGCTTCTGCGTGGTAGTACTTCACGAATTCTGGGTCGTCCAGAGTGTTAAGTTCAGTTGAGTAAGCCATGTGCTTAGTGTACTTAACGTCGATGAAGGCTGGGCCATCCATCTTCTTCCATTCCTTAACAGCTGCTTCGAATTCAGCCTTGTCGCGAACAGTGAAGGCCTTCATGTTCATACCTTCAGCAACCTTAGCCCAGTCGTTGTCTGGAAGGATAACGCCTGAAAGTGGTTGGTTTGATTCGTCGCGTTGTTCAGCTTCGATGTAGCCCAAAGTTTCGTTAGTGAAGACTACAGTCAAAACGTGCATGTTGTAACGAGCGATAGTCAACAATTCTTCGCTCATCATTGCGAAGCCACCGTCACCAGCAAGGTGCCATACTTCACGGTCTGGGTAAGCAGTTGCGGCTGCCAAAGCAGCAGGTGCGCCGTAGCCCATAGTTGCGTGAAGACCAGAAGTAGTCCAGCGTTGCTTGCCGTTCATGTTGAGCAGACGTACGTGGTCCATGTTTACGTTACCAACGTCAATAGCGAAGACAGCGTCGTCTGCAGCTTCAGTGTTGATTACGTCCCAGATTGGTTCTTGACGTACACGACCTTCGTCCTTCAAGTGGTCATCCTTGAAGCTGTCAAGCCATGCATCCCATTCTTCACGGTCAGCCAAAGCAGCCTTGTAAAGTGGTGATTCTTCACGAGCTTCACCAGCGTCGATCAAAGCACGCAAGCTCTTCTTAGCGTCTGCCAAGATTGAAACGTCTACTGAGTGACGCTTGCCTTGCTTTTCTGGGTCAACGTCGATTTGGATAACCTTAGCGTTCTTAGGGAACCACAATACTGAGAATGGTGAGTTGTTACCAACCCAAACTACCAAGTCAGTGTGGCCTTGAACTTCGTTAGGAGCCTTAGCACCGATACGGCCGATAGTACCAAGGTAAGCCTTGAATGAGTCTTCAACGATACCCTTACCAAGGTATGATGACATCATTGGCATCTTGAACTTGTCTGAGAATTCCTTCAATTCGTCAGCAGCCTTTTCAGCACCCAAACCGAAGTAAACAACTGGGTTCTTAGCTTCCTTGATCAACTTAGTAGCTGCTTCGATTGATTCAGCAGTTGGTGCTGCGTAGTTGTCAGCAGTGTGGTTTGAAGCTGATACGCGGTAGTTGTCTTCGATTTCTTGCCAACCAAAGTCCTTAGGAATTACCAAAACAGCTGGACCCTTCTTAGCGTAAGCTTGACGAATAGCAGTGTCCATCAATACTGGCAAAGCTTCCTTAGTCTTAGCTTGGTGTACCCAAACTGCAACATCACGGAACCAAGGCATTTCGTCAAAGGCTTGGAAGAAGTTGATGTCTTGACGAGGAGTTGGAACGTTGGCTACCAAAGCAACCATTGGAGTCTTGTCGTACTTTGCGTCGTACAAACCGTTCATCAAGTGAATTGCACCAGGGCCAGCTGAACCCATGCAGACACCCAATTTGCCAGTCAACTTGTATTCAGCTGAAGCAGCCAAAGCGCCAGCTTCTTCGTGACGAACTTCGATGAACTTAACCTTGTCTTGCATTTCGTAGATAGCGTTCATCGTTGAGTCAAATGAACCACCTGGGAAACCGTAAAGGTGGTCAATGCCCCACTTGTACATAACATCTAAAACGGCGTTAGCGCCCTTAATTTTTGCCATAAGTGAAATCTCCTTAAAAAATATTACTTACACTCCTTTATTAAATCACTTTTTTTCACTTTTGCAAGTGCTACCAATTCCCGATATGACGGGAATTAAGCATTTTTAAAGCTAGTGAATTCACAAACTTGAGGACTTTGTGAAAAAAAGCTAGAAAATGCTTGGATTTGACATTGTGAATTGTTAGCTAACTTCAGGAATTTCTTTTTAGGTAAATTTTTTATTATTTTTTTAAAAAGTATAAAGACAGTCGATTATTTTAAGTAAAAAAGTGGTCAAGCCCCTAGTGACTTGACCGCTTGACTACATGGACGTAATAAAGTAATTCATGCCGCAAAAGGCAATAATAATGATCACTGCTCCGGCGATACCGATGTTCCGCGCTGTCCGCCGGTGACCAGCTCTGGTAGCAATGGTCATAATTACGGCTGCAGCGACAATGAAGATAACAATTATTGTAAAGAAGTAATCTAGTGTTGACATCGTACTCTCCTTTTTGACCCTAATTTTATTCTGGAATAGCAAGCAAATCAAGATGGTGATATATTTTTTAATTATAAAGTTTCGTTAGCTTAAATTCTCTAAAAAGAAGGTAGACTACTTGAATTCCATTAAAAAGTTAGTCAGTTGGCTTGGCGGTGGCTACACCGTAGTTGTCTTGCTTATCGCTATCGGAACTAAGCTCACTAGAAAGCACAAAAACAATTGAGAGATTACTCTCATTTTTTATCTACTCAAAAAAGCCATATGCATCCCCCACAGCAAAAAAGGCGAACCCCACCGGGTTCGCCTTTTAATTTACTTCTTCACTCTAGCAAACTTGCCATTTTGCACGTAGACGCTCAAAATGGCCAGGTCGGCTGGGTTAACCCCAGAGATCCGCTCAGCTTGCGCCAGGGTTTCTGGCCGAATCTTGGCAAACTTTTCGCGGGCTTCCGTTGCTAGGCCCTCGATTTGATCATAGTCCAGATCCTTCGGGATCTTCTTGGCTTCTTGCCGGCGCAGGCGGGCCACTTGAATTTCCTGTTTCTTAATGTAGCCGGCATACTTGGTGTCAATTTCCACCTGTTCCTTGACGTAGCGGTCGCCTGCCAGCTTGTGGCCAGTCAGTCTTTCCACGTCTTCTACCGTCACCTTTGGCCGGCGCAAGAAGGCTTCTGCCTTAACGCCGCCATTTAGCTGACTTTCGCCCAGCCCTGCCAAAAATTCGTTTACCGCCATGGTTGGGTGCACCGTGATTTCCTTTAACTGATCCAGGTCTTCCTGGATCAGCTTTTTCTTTTCTTCAAAAGCGGCATAGCGGTCGTCATCGATCAGGCCCAAATCATGCCCTTTTTCCGTCAAGCGGAGGTCGGCGTTGTCGTGGCGGAGCAGCAAGCGGTATTCAGCCCGGCTGGTCAAGAGCCGGTAAGGCTCTTCCGTCCCCTTGGTTACCAGGTCATCGATCAAGACACCGATGTAGGCTTCGTCCCGGCCCAAGGTGAAGCCGGGCTTGCCTTGGGCGCTTAAAGCAGCGTTAATCCCGGCGATCAGACCCTGGCCGGCAGCTTCTTCATAGCCAGACGTCCCGTTCATCTGTCCCGCCGTAAACAGGTGCTTGATGGTCTTGGTTTCCAGGGTGTGGGTGAGCTGCCATGGGTCGATCACATCGTATTCAATGGCGTAGCCTGGCCGCATCATTTCTACGTTTTCTAGGCCTTCCACCGTGTGCAGCATGTCCAGCTGCACTTCTTCTGGCATCGAAGTCGAAAAGTCCCCAACGTAGATTTCTTCCGTATTCTTGCCTTCTGGTTCTAGGAAGATCTGGTGGCGATCCTTGTCCGCAAAACGCACAACCTTGGTTTCAATGGATGGGCAGTAGCGGGGCCCAACGCCGACGATGTCGCCTGAGAACATTGGCGATCTGTCCAAGTTGGCGTTGATGATGGCGTGAGTCTTAGGGTTAGTGTAGGTCATCCAGCAGGAAATCTGGTTGGTCAAGTAGTCTTCGTCCTTGCTGGTAAAGGAGAAGTGGCGCGGCTCCTTGTCGCCTGGTTCTTCTTCAGTCTTAGAGTAGTCGATCGTGTTCTTGTTAACCCGAGGCGGCGTCCCAGTCTTGAAGCGGCGGAGCTTAAAGCCCAGTCTTTCCAGGTTTTCTGACAATTTGACCGCCGGAATCGTGTTATTAGGGCCAGAAGAGTAGTTGAGTTCCCCGATAAAAATCCGCCCGCGAGCAGCCGTCCCCGTGGTCAAGACCACGCTCTTAGCATGGTAGCTGGCCCCGGTGTTGGTGATGACGCCCTTGCAGACGCCATCTTCCACGATCAGGTCGTCCACAATTGCCTGGCGCAGGGTCAAGTTTGGCGTATTTTCGATGGTCTTCTTCATTTCTTCGTGGTAGTCCCACTTGTCGGCTTGCGCTCTTAAGGCGCGGACGGCAGGGCCCTTCCCCGTATTCAGCATCCGCATCTGGATGTAGGTCTTGTCGATATTTTTGCCCATTTCCCCGCCAAGAGCGTCAATTTCCCGGACCACCGTCCCCTTGGCTGGCCCCCCAACTGAGGGGTTGCACGGCATAAAGGCCACCATGTCCAGGCCAATAGTGAGCAGAAGCGTCTTTTGCCCCATCCGGGCACTGGCCAGGGCGGCTTCACTGCCCGCGTGGCCGGCACCAACCACGATTACGTCATATTCATTTGAAACATAAGTCTTCATGTAAAAAATCCTTCTTTACTTGTCTCTGTCTCTAACCCTTACTTACCCAAGCAGAATTGACTGAAGAGGTCGTTGATTAATTCATCCGGTGCACTTTCCCCGGTGATCTCGCCTAAGGTCTCCCAGGCCCCGGTAAAGTCGATCTGGACGAGATCCAGCGGCATCCCTGATTCAAGGCCAGTTTCCACGTCAGCCAACTGCTGCTTGGCCTTGGCCAAAAGGCCTGCTTGCCGCTGGTTGGTGACCAGCACTTGGTCGTTTGAATTTTCAATTCCCTTGAAAAAGAGCTTCTTAATTAAGTTTTCTAGCCCATCCAAGTTTTCCTTTTGCAAAATGGAGGTCGTGATCACGTCGCTGCCAGTCTCTTCGGCGATTTGCGCTGCCGACAGCTTAGCCCCAAGGTCCGTCTTGTTCAAGACGATGATCCGCTTTTTGCCAGCAGTATAAGCGAGCAGATCACGGTCTTCTTTGGTCAGCTCCTGGCTGGAATCTAGCAAAAGCAAGATCAAGTCGGCCTTTTCGATCGCCTTTTTAGACCGCTCCACCCCGATCTTTTCCACCGTGTCTTCTGTATGGTGAATGCCGGCCGTATCGATCAGTTCAAGCGGCACGCCCTTCACGGATACGTATTCTTCCAGGGTGTCCCGGGTCGTGCCCGCTACGTCCGTTACGATGGCCTTGTCGCTTTGGGTCAGGTAGTTAAGTAAAGATGACTTGCCGACGTTGGGCCGGCCCACAATGGCCGTTTTTAGCCCATTTCTGAGGATCTGCCCCTCTTGGGCGGTCTCTAGCAGCTTATCAATTTTTTCACCAACGCTGTGCACGCAGCCCAGCATCTTTTGCCCGGTCACTTCTTCTTCGTCATATTCAGGGTAGTCGATGTTGACTTCGACATTGGCCAAAACGTCTAGGATTTCCTGCCGCAGGGCGCGGATTTCGGTGAGCAGGCCCCCTTCCAGCTGCTTGACGGCCACTTGCCGGGCCTTGTCGGTCTTGGCCCGGATGATGTCCATCACGCTTTCCGCCTGGGTCAAGTCGATCCGGCCATTGACAAAGGCCCGCTTAGTAAATTCGCCCGGGTCCGCCATTCTAGCCCCGTTAGCCAAAAGCAGCTGCAAGATGTCGTTAGTAACCACAATCCCGCCGTGACAGTTGATTTCCACCGTGTCTTCTTTGGTAAAAGTCTTCGGCGCCAGCATTACGGAAGCCATGACTTCGTCGATCACCTGGCCGCTGGCAGGATCCACAATGTGGCCATAGTTGATGGTATGGCTGGCCACCTGGGTCAAGTCCTTGCCCTTAAAAACTTTATTGGCAATCTCAACTGCATCTTCACCGGAAACTCTGACGATGGAAATGCCGCCTTCGCCCAAGGGAGTTGAGATTGCGGCGATTGTATCAAATTCAGTTAATCTTTGCACCATCACTAGTACCTCATTTTTTTCAATAAAAAAAGTGCAATTTCCACCATATGAAATGATGGATAAAGCACTTTCACTACTTTATCTAAAAAGTTTTAGATGAATATTCAATTGATTACTTGCGCTTCTTGCCGACGCGCTTGTAGGCCTTTCTGATCTTGCGCTCGCGCTCTCTTTCAGCCTCAGCCTTTTCCTCTTGCTCACGCTTGTACTTAAACGGATTTTGCAAGATCAAGGTTTGAACAACCTGGAAGAGGTTGGAAATTACCCAGTAAAGGGAGATGGCTGATTGGAAGACCACTGCCCAGACACCGACCATGATGGCCATGATGTAGCTCATCGCCTTGGTCATCGTCGTCTGAGAAGACTTCGGCGTAGACAAGGTCATGATATAAGAGGACAAGAAGGTAAAGCCCGCTGCTAAAATTGGCAAGACGTAGTATGGGTCTGGCTTGCCCAGGTCCATCCACAAGAATTTACCGTTTTGCAGTTCTGGCGTCCGCCAAATGGCTTGGTACAGCGCCCACATAACTGGCAGCTGGATCAGCATTGGCAAGCAGCCTGCGTACGGGTTAACCCCAGCTTCTTTATAAAGCTTTTGGGTTTCTTCGTTCAGCTTGGTCTTGGTTTCCAGGTCGCTGCCAGAATACTTTTCTTGCAGGGCCTTCAATTCCGGCTGAACGTCTTGCATCTTCTTGGTTGAGTTGATTTGCATCGCATTCAGCGGCAGCAAGATCACCCTGATGATGACCGTGAAGATCACAATGGCCCAGCCATAGCTGCCCCCGCATACCTTGGCAATCCATAGGACGAATTGAGATAGGTAGTAAACTACCCAAGCATCCCACCAATTGCTGGAGTTATGCGAAATCGGCGTTGGCTTTTGCGTTGTTTGATTTGCACAGCCAGTAAGCATCAGGGCAAACACCGCGGTCAGTGCTAGCAAAGCCAAAAGCTTCTTAGTACTTTTCTTCGATAAGATGTCCTTCACTATTGTTCCTCTTTATTTGGCACTTCTTCAATGACATGGGCCAAAGTCAGCGCGTGAAGCAGGTTCTTCCGCGCCTGTTCCCAATCAAAATCGCGAGCGTAGGGTCTGGCAATCACCAAAAAATCCATGTGGGGGTCAATTAGCCCCTTGTTTTCGGTCAAAACCGCCCTAATGTAGCGCTTGAGGCGATTGCGAACCACTGCCGTATGACCGACCTTCTTGCCTACGGAAATTCCGACGCGGAAGTGCCGGTTTTCTTCGTTAGGCAGCGTGTAGATCACAAAGGCACGGTTGGCGATTGAAGTCCCCTGCTCAAAGACCTTCTGAAAATCCTGTTCAGATTTAACTCGATATGACTTCCTCAAAGCTCAGTCCACTCTCAGATATTAAAAAAACCACTGGGATTCAGTGGCTTAAGCAGATAATACTTTTCTACCCTTTGCACGGCGTCTAGCCAATACCTTGCGGCCGTTGCTCGTAGCCATACGCTTCATGAAGCCGTGTACGCGTGAACGGTGACGCTTCTTAGGTTGGTAAGTTCTCTTAGTTGACATATATTTGCACCTCCATTTTTTAGTGCTACGTGCACAATTTCTTATCTAGAATATCACGGAAATGAAAAAAAGCCAAGCCCTAAATGCAAAAGTTTACGTCTTTTTCCTTTTAAGGGTCCAAAATCCTGCCTAGTTTTTCTCCCCACTTGTGGACAGTTTTCCCAAGCAAAAAAATTTTTTCTAAGTCTGTCAACAGGCTTTTGAACCGACTTATCCACAGTCCACACCATGTTCAAAACTTTTTAGACAACCTGTGGACAAGTTCTAGTATACCGGACTAGATTCTTACGCGCTCTAAGCAACTTTATCCACAGATTTACTCCACAAGGATGATTTTTGATAAAATTATCACCAGTATCAACATAATTCAATTTTAGGTTTGTCCACAAGCTGTGGATTCTGGATTTCTTTTTCCCACTTGTGGAAAACTGCTTCAGATAATGCTAAAATTATTTTGCAAAAAATTTTTTTGGAGGGAATGTATTTGTTCGATTTAGCAAAATTCTGGGAGAGCTTCAACGCAGAAATGCGCTCCGAATTTAATGAAGTCTCCTACAACGCTTGGTTTAAAAATACTAGGCCCGTTTCCTTTAACAAAGGCACGCATGAATTGGTAATCTCCGTCCAAACCCCCGTGGCAAAGGGGTATTGGGAGCAAAACATCTCCGCTAGACTGCTGCAAGCCGCCTACGCCTACGCTGGCATCGACATCTATCCAGTCTTCGTCGTCGATGAAGACGCAAATAATAGTGAAAGAATGGTGCAGCCGCAGAAAAGAGAAGCGCCAGCGCCAAAAGCGGCGCCGGCTGCCAGCTCAAGAGAATTTACCAAAGACCTGCGCTTAAACGAGAAGTATACCTTCGACAACTTTATTCAAGGTGAGGGCAATAAGTTGGCCGCTGGGGCCGCCATGGCCGTTGCCGATGACCCCGGCACTTTTTACAACCCCTTGTTCATCTTTGGGGGCGTGGGGCTGGGTAAGACCCACTTGATGCAGGCCATCGGCCACCAGATGCTGGCTGAAAACCCGGATGCCAAAGTCGTCTACATTCAAAGTGAGACTTTTGTCAACGACTTCATCAATTCCATCAAGAACAAGACCCAGGAAAAGTTCCGCGAGAAATACCGGACAGCCGACCTGCTCTTGGTGGACGACATCCAGTTCTTCGCTAAGAAAGAGGGGATTCAGGAAGAATTCTTCCATACTTTTGAAACCCTCTATAATGATAAAAAGCAGATCGTCATGACCAGTGACCGCCTGCCAACCGAAATTCCGGACCTGTCAGAGCGGCTGGTTTCCCGCTTTGCCTGGGGCTTGCAAGTTGAAATTACGCCGCCAGACCTGGAAACTCGGATCGCCATTTTGCGGAAAAAAGCCGAATCTGAAGGCCTCGACGTCGATGAAAGCACGCTGGACTATGTCGCAAGCCAGGTTGACACCAACATCCGGGAGCTGGAAGGGGCCTTGGTCAAGGTCCAGGCGCAAGCCACCATTCAAAAGCAGGACATCAATATCGGTTTAGCCCGCTCGGCTCTAGCTGACTTAAAACTGGTTCAAAAAAGCCGCGGCCTGCAGATCTCCAAGATCCAAGAGGTCGTAGCCAACTACTTCCAGACCACGGTCGCTGATATTAAGGGGAAAAAGCGCGTCCGGCAGATAGTCATTCCGCGACAAATCGCGATGTACCTGTCCCGGGAACTAACCGATGCCAGCTTGCCTAAGATCGGCCAGGAATTTGGCGGCAAGGACCACACGACCGTCATGCACGCCTGCGACAAGATTGCCCGCCAGATCAAAACTGATACGGAAATCAAATCTGCCGTGTCTGACCTGCGGCAAATGCTGGAAAGATAGGAAAATGGGCCCAGTTGAAAAAGTGTGGACAGGTCTTAGATTTATCCACATGTTGATAACAGGCGAAATCTTGTTTTAGCAAGTCTGCTTGGACTTTTCCACAGGATTCACAGGCCCTACTACTACATCTACTTAAATATAATAATAAGAATAATAAAGAAACCTGCTCAAGGAGGAAACGATGAAGTTTACTGTCAACCGCAGTTATTTTATTAACAATTTAAATTCTGTTCTAAAAGCCACCTCATCTCGCAGCACCATTCCAATTTTGGAAGGGATCAAGATGGTCTTGACTGATGAAGGCTTAGTCATGACTGGGAGCAACACCGATATCTCGATTGAACTCTTGGTTAAGGCTGCTGACGACCTGCAAATCGCGTCAACTGGTGAAATCGTTGTTAGGGCCCACCTCTTTAGCGATATCGTCCGCAAGCTGCCAGGCAAGGACTTTACTTTTGACGTCCAAGAAGGAAACCAGATCAAGATCACGTCAGAACACGCTGAATACATGATCAATGGCTTAGACCCAAGCGCTTATCCGCGCCTGCCAGAAATCAGCGATGACCAATCCTTCGCAATTTCTGCCAAGACCTTAAGAGAACTGATTACCCAGACTGTTTTCGCCGTGGCCACTGATAATAGCCGCCCAACCTTGACTGGGGTCAGCTTTACTTTTAGCCAAAAGCAAATCAAGGCTGTGGCAACTGACTCTCACCGTCTGTCTCAACGGGTAGTTGGCGTTGACAATGGTCCAAGCGAAGACTTGTCCTTGATTATCCCTGGTAAAAATCTGCAAGAACTGGCCCAGCTGATCGCGGATGCAGACGAAGACTTGAAGGTCTTCTTGGGCGACAGCCAAGTCCGCTTTGACTTTGACAACCTGTCCTTTTACACCCGCCTGCTTGAAGGGGCTTATCCAAACGTGGACCGCCTGCTTCCAGCAACGTCATCGACCAGCGTGCAGTTCCACGTGTCTGACCTCCTCAGTGCCTTGAGCCGGGCCAGCCTGGTGACCCACGTTAACCGGACCAACGCCGTGCAAATGGAAATTGATGCTGAAAATAACCGAGTTAACCTGACTGGTAATTCTCCAGACCTGGGCAAGGTGGAAGAAACCGTAGAAAACCTGGGCATTGAAGGGAAGAGCTTGACCATTTCCTTTAACCCTGACTACATGAGTGCCGCTTTAAGAGCTTCTGTAACTGACATTGTGGTCATCAACTTCACCGAAGCCCTGCGCCCATTCACGGTTGTGCCAAATGATAACGAGATTGATTTTATTCAGCTGATTACCCCAATCAGAACCTTCTAATTTTAAAATTAGGAAAAGCCACTCATTCTGAGTGGCTTTTTTTATGCAAGAAACGCCTATAAGGGCTTATTTCGGCTTGTATAAGTTTTTACCGCCAATATGTGGCATGATACTAAAAAGGGAAATCGGGCCGTAGAGGCCCTAAAAATGGCCTTTTTGATTGAGTTTTTCCCGAAAAACGACTATAATTTATAGATGGAATACTAGTTTTTTATTGTTGAAGGTGAAGGCTTATCAAAACTTTTGCGATTAATGGTGAATTCATCACCCTCGGTCAATTTCTCAAAGATGAATGTATTGTTTCCTCTGGCGGTCAAGCCAAGTGGTACCTGCGGGAAAATCCCGTGGTGCTCAATGGCGAAAGCGAAGACCGCCGAGGCAAGAAGCTCTATCCTGGCGACCGGCTGCAGGTTGCAGGAGAAACTTACGAGCTGGTTCAGGGACTTTAATGTACCTGGGGCGGTTTGTGCAAAGCGGCTTCCGGAATCTGGAGCCGCTGGATTTAACTTTTGACCCCCATGTCAATATTTTTTTAGGTGAAAATGCCCAAGGCAAGACCAATTTGCTTGAGGCTATTTATTTTTTGGCCTTAAGTCGCTCGCACCGGACCAATAACGACCGGGAGCTGATCAACTTTGACCAGGATTTTGCCAGCTTGGCTGGCCGGGTCCACCAAAAGCAGGTGGACATCGACTTGCGCCTGGTAATTTCTAAAAAGGGCAAAAGCGCCTGGGTCAACCGGATTGAGCAGCCGCGGCTGTCCAAGTACGTGGGTCACTTGCAGGCGATCTTGTTTTCACCAGAAGACTTGGAACTGGTCAAGGGGGCACCGGCCTTGCGCCGGCGCTTCATGGACCTAGAATTTGGGCAGGTTAATCCCGAATATCTCTACTTTGCCAGTCAATACCGGCAATCTCTGCAGCAGAGAAACAATTACTTAAAGCAGCTGGCCAAAAGAGAGGCTAGCGATAAGGTGCTGTTGAGCGTTTTAACTGAGCAAGTGGCGACTAGCGCCAGTGAAATCATTTCCCGGCGCTACCGCTACCTGGCTGGCCTCAACCGCTACGCCGCTAGTGCCTACCAGGCAATTAGCGGGGCTAGAGAGGACTTAACCGTCATCTACCGGCCTTCGGCTAAGACCATTGCGCCTGGCAATGATGCTCAGACCATCAAGGCCAAGCTGCTTGCGCGCTTTGCGGAAATTGAGGACGATGAATTGCGCCGGGCGACGACCCTCTTGGGGCCGCACCGGGACGACCTGGAGTTTCAACTGGATGGCAAGAATGCCCATCTCTTTGCCTCTCAAGGCCAGCAGCGTTCCATTGCCTTAAGTTTGAAATTAGCCGAAATTCAGCTGATCAAGGAGTTGACAGGGGATGAACCAATCCTTTTGCTCGACGACGTGATGAGCGAACTCGACCAGCATCGGCAGGCTGCCTTGCTTAACTTCATTCATGGCAAGACGCAAACCTTTATTACGACAACAGATCTGGAAGGTATTTCCCAGGAAATAGTCAAACAGCCGCGGATTTATTACATCCATGCCGGCCGCATTTTAGAAAAAGAGGAAGGGTTAAATGGCAGACGAAGATAACAAGTTAACAAATGCCAAGAAGTTTGAACAAGAAGCTGACAAGTATAATGCCAGCCAAATTCAAGTTCTTGGTGGCCTGGAAGCCGTACGTAAGCGTCCAGGGATGTACATTGGCTCAACCAGTTCCCAAGGCCTGCACCACCTGGTTTGGGAAATCATCGACAACGGGATCGACGAAGCCTTGGCCGGTTTTGCGACCAAGATTGAAGTCACTGTTAACGAAGACAACAGCGTGACCGTTCAAGACGACGGCCGGGGGATCCCAGTCGACATCGAAAAGAAGACGGGCCGGCCAGCCGTAGAAACTGTTTATACCGTTTTGCACGCCGGCGGTAAGTTTGGCGGTGGCGGATACAAGGTTTCCGGTGGTCTGCACGGGGTTGGGGCCTCAGTCGTCAACGCCTTGTCTACTAAGCTGAACGTCACGGTTATGCGGGACGGCAAGAAGTACCACATTGCCTTTGACCATGGTCAAGTGGTGGAAGAATTGCACGAAGTTGGCACCGTTCCTTTGACTGAACACGGCACGATTGTGCACTTTTGGCCAGACCCAGACATCTTTACCGAAACAACGGTCTTTGACGACAAGATCTTGAAGAACCGGATTCGGGAACTGGCCTTTTTGAACAAGGGCTTGAAATTGACCTTTACCGACCTGAGAAAGGACACGGCAGAAACCGACGTCTACCACTTCGAAGGCGGGATCAAGGAATACGTAGCCTTTTTAAACAAGGGTCAAGAAGTCCTCTTTAACGACCCAATCTACGTTGAAGGCAAGTACGAAGGCATTGACGTGGAAGTGGCCCTCCAATACACGACTGGCTACAAGACGACCTTGATGACTTTTGCCAACAACATCCACACCTACGAAGGCGGGATGCACGAAGCCGGCTTTAAGACAGCCTTGACCAGAGTAGTCAACGACTACGCCCACAAGGCCAAGATCTTGAAAGATGGCGACGACAACCTTTCTGGGGAAGACATCCGGGAAGGGATGACGGCAGTTGTCTCAGTCAAGCACCCAAATCCGCAATTTGAAGGGCAAACCAAGACCAAGCTGGGCAACTCAGACGCCAGAACCGCTGTTGACCGGGCCTTTTCTGAAACCTTTGCGACCTTCTTGATGGAAAATCCGCAAGAAGCCCGCAAGATCGTGGAAAAGGGGCAATTGGCCGAAAGAGCCAGAGTGGCGGCCAAGAGAGCCAGAGAAGTTACCAGAAAGAAGTCAGGTCTGGAAATCGCCAACCTGCCAGGGAAACTGGCCGACAACACCAGCAATGACCCGAACATTTCTGAGCTCTTCATCGTCGAAGGGGACTCCGCTGGCGGCAGTGCCAAGCAAGGGCGGAGCCGCTTGACGCAAGCAATTTTGCCAATCCGGGGGAAGATTTTGAACGTGGAAAAGGCTTCAATGGACCGGATTTTAGCCAACCAAGAAATCAGAACCTTGTTTACGGCCTTGGGAACCGGCTTTGGGGCGGACTTCGACGTTAACAAGGCCCGCTACCACAAGCTGATCATCATGACTGACGCCGATGTCGACGGGGCCCACATCAGAACCTTGCTGCTAACCCTCTTCTACCGCTACATGCGGCCAATGATCGACAAAGGCTACGTTTACATCGCTCGTCCGCCTCTGTACCAAGTGCGGCAGGGTAAGATCATCAAGTACCTGGACACTGACGAAGAACTCCATGACTACTTGGGAACCCTGCAGCCAAGTCCAAAGCCAATCGTGCAGCGCTACAAGGGGCTGGGGGAAATGGATGCTTCTCAGCTTTGGGAAACCACGATGGACCCAGAAAACCGGCGCCTGGACCGGGTTGACCCAGAATACGCTAAAGACGCGGATGCTGTGTTTGAAATGCTGATGGGCAACGAAGTTGGCCCTAGACGGAAGTTCATCGAAGACAACGCCAAGTACGTTGAAAACTTGGATGCGTAAAGGAGAGTGTAAATGGATAATCAAGGACAAGATCGCCGAATTAGAAATGTCGATCTGACGCAAACCATGCGCAGCTCCTTCTTGGACTACGCGATGTCCGTCATCGTCGCCCGGGCTCTGCCGGACGTCCGTGACGGCTTAAAGCCTGTTCAGCGCCGGATCTTGTACGGGATGAACGAACTGGGCGTGACCCCAGACAAGCCGTATAAAAAGAGTGCCAGAATCGTCGGGGACGTTATGGGTAAATACCACCCACACGGCGACTCCTCAATTTACCTGTCCATGGCCCACATGGCTCAAGACTTTGCCTACCGCTACATGCTGGTTGACGGGCACGGCAACTTCGGTTCCGTCGATGGGGACCGGCCAGCCGCCATGCGTTATACCGAAGCCAGAATGAGCCGGATCGCAGTGGAAATGCTGCGGGACATCAACAAGAACACCATCGACTGGCAAAGAAACTACGATGACACGGAAAACGAGCCAACCGTTTTGCCAGCCCGGATTCCTAACCTTTTGGTCAACGGTTCTAGCGGGATCGCGGTCGGGATGACCACCAATATTCCGCCGCACAACCTGACGGAAGTTATTTCTGGCATCCACATGCTGATGAAGGATCCAGATGTGACGACCAGGGAATTGATGAAGGCTATTCCTGGTCCTGACTTCCCAACTGGCGGGATCTTGATGGGCCGAAGCGGCGTTTTGCATGCCTATGAAACGGGCAAGGGCAATATTGTCGTTCGGGCCAAGACTGAAATTGAAACCGAAAAGAGCGGCCGGGAAAGAATCGTCGTTACCGAAATTCCATACCTGGTCAACAAGGCAGAACTGGTCCAAAAGATTGCTGAATTGGCCCGCGATAAGGTGATCGACGGGATTACTGGCATTCGGGACGAATCTGACCAAAGCGGGATGCGGATCACCATCGACGTGCGCCGGGATGCCAGCGCCAGCGTGGTCTTGAACAACCTCTTCAAGGAAACCCAGATGCAGTCCAACTTCGCCATGAACATGGTGGCCATCGTTGACGGCGCACCGAAGTTCTTGACCTTGAAGGAAATGTTGCAGCACTACCTGGCCCACCAAGAAGACGTCATCACCCGCCGGACCAAGTTTGACTTGGACAAGGCCGAAGCCCGAGCCCACATCCTGGAAGGCTTGCGGATTGCCCTTGACCACATTGACGAAATCGTCAACTTGATCAGAAATTCTGAATCAAGCGACATCGCTAAGGCAGGCTTGATCAGCCGCTTCAAGTTAGACGACCGCCAAGCCCAAGCCATCTTGGACATGCGGCTGGTTCGCCTGACGGGCTTGGAAAGAGATAAGGTTGAGGCTGAATACCAAGACCTTTTGGTCAAGATTGCGGACTACAAGGACATCTTGGCTAAGCCAGAACGGATCGACCAAATCATCTACGATGAACTGCTCGACATCCAAAAGCGTTTTGGCGACAAGCGCCGGACCCAGATTACGGCTAGCGAAGTCGTTACTTTGGAAGATGAAGACTTGATCGAAGAGCAAAAGGTCCTGCTGACTTTGACCCACCAAGGCTACATCAAGCGGATGCTGATCGACGACTTCAAGACCCAAAACCGCGGCGGCCGTGGGATCAAGGGGATGGGCGTCCAAAAGGGCGACTTTATCGAGCACCTTCTTTACTCCAGCACCCACGACTACCTGCTCTTCTTCACCAACAAGGGCAAGGTCTACATGAAGAAGGCCTACGAAATCCCAGAATTTGGCCGCAATGCCAAGGGCTTGCCAATCGTCAACCTCTTGCAGCTGGAAAAGGGCGAGCACATCCAAACTATGGTCAATGTGCCAAAGAGCGACAATGACGAAGACGGCTACGCCTTCTTTATCACCAAGCTGGGCACGGTCAAGAAGACCAAGCTGAGCGAGTTTGAAAACATCAGAACCAACGGCTTGATTGCCTTGACCCTGAAGGATGGCGACGAATTGTCCAACGTTTTGGCAACCGATGGCAGTCAAAACATCTTTATCGCCACCCACCAAGGCTATGCCGTAACCTTTAATGAAAAAGACGTCCGGTCCATGGGCCGGAGCGCTGCCGGGGTTCGCGGCATCAACTTAAGAGACGGCGACTACGTGGTCGGCTCAGGCGTTTTAAAGGCTGAAGACGAAGTCTTGACCATCTCTGAAAAGGGCTACGGCAAGCGGACGCCAGCTACGGAATACCCAGTCAAGGGCCGGGGCGGCAAGGGGATCCAAACCGCCAAGATCGGTCAAAAGAACGGTCCTTTGGCCGGCGTAGCGGTAGTCGACGGCAAGAGCGACATCATGCTGATCACGACTGACGGGATCATGATCCGCTTCAAGACCAGCGACGTGTCCCAAACGGGCCGCTCCACGATGGGGGTTCGCTTGATCAAGGTTGATGAAGGCAACTCCGTGGCTAGTCTAGCAGTGGTGCCTGCTGAAGAAGAAGACAATGCAGCTGATACAGAAAACTCTGAAACTGAAGCAGAAAACACTGAAAACAGCAAAAATAGCGAAGACTAGTTTTTACAGATCTTGAAACCCGGATGAAATACAAAAATATACGGGAAATAAAAAAATTATCGGACTTTTTGGCGTAATAATAAGTGGAGGGAAAAAACTCTCCGGATCACGTGTAAAAAAGTTTGGTAATTTTTTGTTTTTTGTGCTAAAATTAAGCATTGCGAGTAATTAGATCAAATTACTCCTTGTTCTTGATTCTAGCAAGAACCATTTAGTCCAAAAGGAGGTGCAATAGTCCATGACAACCAAGTACGAAATTACTTACATCATCAAGCCAGACGTTGATGACGAAGCAAAGAAGGCCATTATTGACAAGTACACTAAGGTGATCGCTGACAATGGTGGTGAAATGGTTGAAGCTAAGGACTGGGGCAAGCGTCGTTTCGCATACGAAATCGAAAAGTATCGTGAAGGTAGTTACTACATCATGACCTTTACTGCTACTGACGCTGCTGCCGTTAACGAATTTGCTCGTTTGAGCAAGATCGATGACTCAGTTCTGCGCTCAATGACTGTTAAGTTAGACAAGTAATTGTAGTTTTCCGTAATACAGGAATAGAAAGGAAATGAGTATGATTAATAACGTTGTACTTGTTGGCCGTTTAACACGTGATCCTGAATTACGTACCACTGGGAGCGGCATCTCGGTTGCTACGTTCACTTTAGCCGTTGATCGGCAGTTTTCCAATGCTTCAGGCCAAAGAGACGCTGATTTCATCAACTGTGTCATTTGGCGCAAGGCTGCTGAAAACTTCAGCAATTTTACGAGCAAGGGGAGCTTGGTGGGCATCGAAGGCCGCATCCAGACCAGAAGCTATGATGACAAGGACGGGAAGAGGGTTTACGTTACCGAAGTTGTAGTCGATAACTTCTCACTCCTTGAATCACGCCGCGAGCGTGAAGCCCGTCAACAAAACGGCGGTTATAATAACGGTGGCTACAGCAACAATAATGCTAATGGCGGCAACAACTTCGCAGCCAGAGGCAACAATAATTTTGCTGCTAAGAACAATACCAACAATGGTAACTACGCCCCGAACAACAATAGCAATGCCGGTTTCGGCAATAACCAAGCTCCAGCAGCTGGTAATGCCGCATTTAACGAAGATAACAAGCAAGACGCATTCGGCGGCAGCAACGCTAACCCATTTAGCGATACTGAAGGTCCGGTTAACGTCTCCAATGACGATCTTCCATTTTAATTAACTACTGATAGAAAGGATCTGAAGACATGCCTCAACAAAGAAGAGGTGGTCGTCGTCGTCGCAAGGTTGACTTCATCGCAGCTAACCACATCGACTACGTAGACTACAAGGATGTTGATCTGTTGAAACGTTTTATCTCAGAAAGAGGTAAAATCTTGCCACGTCGTGTCACTGGTACTAGCGCTAAGAACCAACGCAAGGTTGCTAACGCTATCAAGCGTGCTCGTATCATGGGCCTTCTGCCATTCGTAGCTGAAGACTAAGATCAAACAATAAACAAAAAGCCAAAGCTTAGCTTTGGCTTTTTTGTTTTTCTGTTTTTGGGCCGAGTAGGTTATAATGGACATAGTTTAATCTGCTTTGAAATGTGGAAGAAATTGTATGAAAAAATTTTTACGCAAGCTGGAATTGCCGGAATTCGTTAAGGACTCCCGCCTGCTCATTGCCGTTCTCAGCGTCTTTTTGCTTACGGTGATCAGCACGGTCGTTGCCTTCTTTATCAATGCGATTTTCGGTGTGGCCATGCTCCTCATCTTCATTTTGGAGATCTTCTGGGCAATTTTTGGCATTTACATTCTGGCGCAAAACACCAACGATTACGCAGCCAACCTCTCTTACCGCATCAAGCGCGGCGAGCAAGAGGCGATGATTAAGATGCCCTTGGGGATCTTGCTTTATGATGAATCAAGACACGTGCAGTGGGTCAACCCTTACTTGCAGCTGTACCTGGGCGACCAGGACGCGATCGGCAAGACCATTGAGTCTGTTGATAAAAAGCTGGGCAAGCTGGTTGACGAAGCTTTGGAGGCCAAGACCTCCCAAAGCAAGGTCGTCAAGTGGGGCGAGCGGCAGTTTGAGATGGTGGTCCAAGACTCCATCGGGGTCATCTACCTCTTGGACATCACCCGCTATGCCGATATTGCCGACAAGTACCGGGCTGAGCGCCTGGCGATCGGGCAAATTTTTATTGACAACTATGATGAGCTGAGCGAGCGCATGCACGACCAGGAGCTGGCTAGAACCAGTACCTACCTGCAGACGACCTTGAACGATTATGCTAAAAAGTTCAACTCCTTCTTGAAGCGGATCGACGAAGACCACTTCCTCTTATTGGCCCACCTGCAAGACCTAGAGGCCATGGAAGAAGACAAGTTCTCTGTCTTGGACAAGATCCGCCTGGAGACCAGCCGGAACAATACGCCGCTGACTTTGTCAGTTGGGATTGCCTACGGCGGGGAGTCTTTGAGAAAAATCGCCAACCAGGCTCAGGCCAACTTGGATCTGGCTCTTGGCCGAGGCGGGGACCAAGTTGTCTTAAGAGAATTAGGGCAAGTAGCCCGCTTTTACGGTGGCAAGTCCAACCCAATGGAAAAGCGCACCCGGGTCCGGGCTAGAATGGTCTCTCAGGCCCTTGGCGAGCTCTTTAAGGATGTTGACCAAGTCTTCGTTCAAGGCCACCAGCGGCCCGATATGGACTCTGTCGGCTCCGGAATTGGGGTGGTCAAGATCGCCCGCCTGCACGGGGTCAAGGCCCACTTTTTGCTAGATACCGAGCACTGCAACTATGACGTGGACCGGTTAGTGAAAAAGATGCAGGCTAAGAACCCTAAGCTGGACCTCTTTATCAGTCCAGAAGAGGCAAATGTGGAGGCAACGCCGAATTCCCTCTTGGTCCTGGTCGACCACTCCAAGTACTCGATCACTTATGACCAGAACCTGTACAACCGGCTGAAAAATCGGATCGTGGTCATCGATCACCACCGGCGTGGCGAAGAATTCCCTGAAAACCCAATGCTGACCTATGTTGAGCCATACGCTTCTTCAGCCAGCGAACTGGTTACCGAGATGGTTGAATATCAGCAGCCTGAAGAAGACAACCGGGTCTTGACCAACTTAGAAGCCACGGCCATGCTGGCCGGGATCACGGTCGACTCCAAGGAATTCTCCTTGAGAACGGGCACCAGAACCTTTGATGCGGCCAGCTACCTGCGCTCGATCGGGGCCGACTCATCTTTGGTCAGCGAGATCCTGAAAGAGGACATCTCCAGTTTCTTGGTCAGAACCCACCTGGTATCCAGCCTGCAGATGCTGCGGCCAAAGATGGCCATCATGCAGGGACCAGAAAACAAGATCATTGATCCGATCATCACGGCTCAGGCCGCTGACACTGCCCTGGACTTAGAAGGGGTGGCAGCCTCATTTGCCATCACCAGACGAAGCAACGAGAGCATTGGCATTTCCGCCCGCTCCATGGGCAAGATCAACGTCCAAGTCATCATGGAAAAACTGGGCGGGGGCGGCCACCTGTCAAATGCGGCTACCCAGCTGAAGGACATTAGCGTCGATGAAGCCTGCCAAAAATTATTGAGCGCCATCGATGAGTATTTAGCGGAAAACAGCTAAAATACTAGTAATAGACTTAACACGGAAAAGGAGTACGAATATGAAAGTTATTTTTATGCAAGACGTAAAGGGTAGAGGCAAGCGCGGTCAAGTTAAGGACGTGCCAGACGGCTACGCCCAAAACTACCTGATCAAGCGCGGTCTGGCTAAGGAAGCCAACAAGGGCAACCTGAACACCCTGAAGCGGGTAGAAGCCAACGAAAAGGCTGAATACGAAGCTCAAAAGGCAGCAGCTGCTGAAATCAAGAAGCAACTGGAAGCTGATGGCACGGTCGTTGAACTCAAGTCCAAGGCTGGCAGCGACTCCCGTCTCTTTGGCTCCATCTCTAGCAAGAAGATCATCGAAGGGCTGGACAAGCAATACGGCATCAAGCTGGACAAGCATAAGCTGGAACTGCGCGAGCCAATCAAGGTTTTGGGCTACACCAACGTGCCTGTTAAGCTCTTCAAGGGCATTGAGGCCAAGGTCCGGGTACACGTTACTCAAGAAAATTAGCAAAGAAGTCGTGATTAATGGATAATCTTGTTGCACAGCAGATTCCTCATGATTCTGCTGCTGAAAAAGCAGTTTTAGGGGCCATTTTTATTGACCCAGAAGTCATTAATGACGTTAACTCGGTCTTAGAGCCCAATGATTTCTATGAACATGCTAACCGGCTGATCTATAACGCGCTGCTGGCTTTGTACGATGAGAACAAGTCCATTGACCTGGTGACCCTGCAAGAGGAGCTGAAGCGGCGCAATCAGCTGGAAGAATTGGGCGACATGGCCTATGTGTCAGAAATCCTGGCAGCGACGCCGACTTCTTTTCACGCTAAAGACTATGCCAGAATCGTCCACCAAAAGGCGATCCTGCGCAACTTGATCAATGCCAGCCAAAAGATCATTTCTAGCGCTGTCCAAGGCGCAGACAGCGTAGAAGACATCCTGACCAATGCCGAAAGCGAGATCATGAATGTCTCTAACGAAAACGGCAGCAGCGGCTTCCACAACATCGCTGACTTGGTCAAGGGGGCCGTGGACCAGATCTCCCAAAATGCCCAAAACCAGGACGTAGTTACGGGGGTCCGGACCGGCTTTAAGACCCTGGACGAAATGACGACGGGGCTGCATGAAGACGAATTGATCATCCTGGCGGCCCGGCCCGGCGTTGGTAAGACTTCTTTTGCCATGAACATCGCTAAAAACGTCGGTGTGACCGAGAAGCTGCCGGTAGCGGTCTTCTCTCTAGAAATGTCCGGCGAGCAGCTGGTGCAGAGAATGCTGGCCTCGACGGGGCTAATTGACTCCCAGCACCTCAGAACCGGGGTTTTGGAAGAAAAGGAATGGGGGCAGCTGGAAATGGCAGCCAACGTCCTAAGTCAGGCACCGATTTTTATCGACGACACGCCCGGCATCAAGATCAGCGAAATCCGGTCAGAATGTCTCGCCTTGCAAAAAGAGCAGCATGGCCTGGGCTTAGTCGTGATCGACTACTTGCAGCTGATTGAAGGGCCGAAGACAGAATCCCGTCAGCAAGAAGTCTCCGCGATCTCCCGGCAGCTGAAAAAGATGGCTAAGGAATTGCACGTGCCGGTCATTTCCCTGTCCCAGCTGTCCCGGTCAGTTGAACAAAGACAAGACAAGCGGCCGATCCTGTCTGACCTGAGAGAATCAGGCTCAATCGAACAGGACGCCGATATCGTTGGCTTTTTGTACCGGGATGACTACTACCGGGATGAGGACGAAGACGACAGCGAACCCAAGGAAGACCCAGAAAACGTTGAAGTTGAAGTTATTATCGAAAAGAACAGATCCGGTCGGCGGGGGACAGCTAATTTGATGTTCTCTAAGCCATATAACCGCTTCTCCAACCTGGATAAGGCCCACGATAACAATCAAGGTTAACAGTAAAGCCACCGCGCGTGCGGTGGCTTTTTTGGGGCTCTCTTCCAGGTAGTATGTTGCCCCGAAATAAAGAAAATTCATGACAAACAAAAAAGAACGAAATCGCAAGATTTCACTCTTTTATTTTGCCTAAATTTGCATCATTGGTATTAGTTTTGCTTTCTTTATTTTTAGTACTTTCAGTTTTCCCCTGATCCTCTTGCCCCTCCTGGACGATGTCATAGGCGTCAAAGAAGATGGGGCCGCGCTTAGAGTCGTTGTATTCTGGCAAGTCCTGGTAAGGAGCGGCCCGGTTGCTGAGGGTTAAGGACAAGCTCTGGCTGGCCGTTTCAATGATCTTGTTAAAAATCTGCCGGAAAATAGCCCGCATTTCCGGCTCCATGGCAAAGTAGGCTCGGCCAAAGCGGTAGGTGCCCGCGATCCCGCTGATCTGCTGGACCTTGGTGATGTCCAGGCTGCCAAAGGCATCAAAGAGGGCGGACCACATCTCACCTCTTTTTTCCGCGGGAATGGTGTGGTTGAACTGGATTAGGGAGTGCCGAATGATCCGGGCTGTGGCCGTTAAGCCCTTGGCCAAGACATAGCTGTCCCGGCCTACGCTCCAGACCCGGGGGTCGTGCTGGCTGGTGGCGGGGGAAGTGCACTTAACGACCAGGACTCGCTCAGGGTGGTCTAGCATGCAGCCGACGATCGAGCTCTCGGGCATGTAGGTCTTCATCTTCTGCTGGTTAGCCTGAAAGCCCTCGGTGCCGTAGATCTGGTGGCGGTAGCCCGGCCCGTCAAAGCTGTAAGAGCGGATGATCCGGGCTTGGATGCTAGGGTCAGCAAAGGCCAGGGCGTAGTGGGCGTAGTTGCCGCCCTTGGAGTGGCCGGTGATCAAAATCTGGTCGTTAGGAAATGCTTTTCCTACCTTATTTAAATACTTAGCAGCGATTTTTTGCCCAGTGATCTGGGGCGTGTAGTTCATGACCATGTCCTCGCTCCAGCCGATCATGCTACGGTCGGTGCCTCGGTAGGCAACCAGGATGGTGCGATCATCTAGGCGGAAGGCACCAGCGCTGAACTGGACGGGCTCAGGGTCGCTTTCCATCTTGTCGACCCAGTCCAGAACTTGGATGTCCCGGTAGCGGGGAGATTTGGGGATTAAGAGGAGCTCACTTTTTTCATAGGAATCGTCCATAATCTCCTTCTGCTTCAAGATGGACTGGCAGACCTCGGCCAGGGAGTGGCCGATCGTGCTCTGGTCAAAGGGCAGGTAAGCGAAAGATGAAAAAAGGGATGCGTCTAAGCTGTTGAATTTTCTTTCCTTAAAAGTTAAGTCCCCGCGCCAACGCAGGTAGTCGATTGTGTTTGCCATCTAAACCTCCATTGTATGCTACTTGCTGCCGGGGGAGTAGGTGATCTTCTTGAGGTCAGGATACTTGCGCAGGTTCATGATGATGGTATTTTCATCAATGGCGCTGTCGATGACACCCTCGCAGGCAACAACGATTTTTTCATCGGTTACATCTATGATTTTAACAGAAATATTGCGGACCTGATTGCGGTTGAGCTCACTCTTGATCAGGGAGAGGATCTCGGGCTGGTTGTTGGCCTCAATCTGCAGGTTTAAGCTGACGTTCTTGATCCAGCGCTCCAGGCGGTCGTCGCGAAAAATATACTGGATGAGCAGGATCAAGACCGCTCCGCTGATCCCCAGGTAAACGAGCCCACTGCCCATGGCCACGCCCACGGCTGCCGTTGCCCAAAGGCCAGCGGCCGTGTTTAAGCCGGAGATCTGCTCCTTATGGACGATGATGGTGCCGGCCCCGATAAAGGAAATGCCGGTTACGACGAGTGAGGCGATCCGGGACGGGTCGTAGGAGGAGTGGAGGCCGTCGCTGAAGCCGTATTTGGAAACAATGGTAAAGAGGGCCGAGGCGATGGCGACCATGACGTGGGTCTTGAGACCCGCACTCTTGCGCTGGCTAGACCGCTCATAGCCGATGCCGGCGCCTAAGAGGCCAGACAAGAGCAAGCGGCCTAAGAGGTTCAGCTGGATAGGGAGGGAAAACATGGGAATCAGCTCCTTTCATAGCTTTATTGTAAGACTTTTTGGAAAAAGTGTAGAGAAGAAAACTTTTTTGTCAAAAGGGCTGTCAATAACTTGGGATAATGTCCCGAAAA
>NZ_AZDU01000139.1 GCF_001434815.1 Lactobacillus equicursoris DSM 19284 = JCM 14600 = CIP 110162 | reverse complement strand
CTTAACACAGTTATTAATTAAACCATAAAAACAGGCCTTTGGCAAGTCTTTTTGCGAAAAAAGTTTCTATTTTGCAAAAAATGCCAGCAAAATCCAAATTACATTAATGCCCAACAAAATCAGACCAATGCAGCCCTTCCAGAAGTTGTACTTTTCCATCGGTGCCTTCTGATTCACCAAGTACTCCATCCCAAAGCCACCGATCAAGTTTACAGCCACCATGGCTAGTCGATATCCCAGACTACCCCAGCTACTCAGCAGGTTCAGTAGGGCTAATAGAGTAAAGACTAGCGTTACAAAATATTTTTTCGTAATTGTTTTTTTCCATGATACGCCTCCATCACATTCATATCTATAATAATTTTATTTTTTCATTATATCATTCTTAGGAGACATAGAAGCAAAAAGATAACAAAAAACCGGCACCTTCCGGTACCGGCT
>NZ_AZDU01000138.1 GCF_001434815.1 Lactobacillus equicursoris DSM 19284 = JCM 14600 = CIP 110162 | reverse complement strand
GGCTCAAAGTATGGTACTGCTTCTAAGTACATGCTTTACAACGGTCCATTTAAGCAAACTGGCTGGACTGGCTCCAACCTGTCTTGGAAGATGGTCAAGAACCCATACTACTGGGACAAGAAGAACGTAAAGCTTGACACCATCAAGTGGAGCGTACAAAAGACTCCATCAACTGCTTATAACTTGTACCAATCAAACAAGCTGGACGCAACTGCTTTGGACTCATCCCAAACCAAGCAATTGAAGAACCAAAAGGGCTACACTAGCTTGAACCAAGGTGCAACCTTCTACCTGCAATTCAACGTTGCTAAGAACAAGGACTTGGCTAATGCCAACATCCGCAAGGCCTTGTCACTGGCTGTCAACCGTAAGGGCTTGACCACCACTTTGGGCGGCAACAGCGTTCCAGCCAACACTTTGACCCCAACGCAATTGACTGACGTTAATGGTGAAGACTACA
>NZ_AZDU01000137.1 GCF_001434815.1 Lactobacillus equicursoris DSM 19284 = JCM 14600 = CIP 110162 | reverse complement strand
TAAGCTTGCTGCTCATATTCCAAAGCTCTTAACGTCCAGTAGTCATCAATTTTATTCTTGCTCATAATCGAACTCTAAATTATCTGGATATTGACCAGCTAGCACTTCCACTGAACGGTGAAAAGCTCTGCACAAAGCTAAATTATTTTCTGTACGTAATGGAATAGTGATCCTGTCAACCTGGCCGTCTTGTCGCTCTTCAGCATCATTGCAGTTATAGAGAGTATGTTGCCAGAGAATTGAAAAAGCGGCACATACAATGTCTTGGCCTTTAGGGGCTTGCATTGCGTGTCCGCTTGCTTGAAGAACAACTTTGTTCTTACTCTTCTTCATTCTCACTTTGATCATTTTCTCCTGCTCCGCCTCCTTGCCCCTCAATATAATCAGGATTCCCTTGCAGCATTGCACTCTGTTGTCGCTTAATGCTTTCAAAGTTCTGCTGGTTCATCAACTCAATCACTTCTTTAGG
>NZ_AZDU01000136.1 GCF_001434815.1 Lactobacillus equicursoris DSM 19284 = JCM 14600 = CIP 110162 | reverse complement strand
TCAATCCGCAGATTTCCGGCAAGCAGTATCAAGAAGGCTCACTGAAGGACTGGAAGAACTATGAGTATTACGTGCTGGCACGTGACGAGTACACCTGTCAGCTCTGCCATAAACATGGCGAAGGCGTAAAGCTTGTTGTCCACCACATTGTCTACCGCTCACAAGGCGGGACAAACCGGGTGGACAATCTAATAACGCTTTGCACGGACTGCCATACCACGAAGAACCACCAGCCAGGTGGCAAGCTCTACAAGTGGATGAAGGTAAAGAAGAAAGTGACAAAGCAGCTGAAGGGTGCANATGAACATTCTGCGCAAGCGGATTATGACTGCTTTCCCAGAAGCAAGCTTTCAGTACGGTTCGCAAACCTACGTAGATCGTAAGAATCTTCTTTTGCCAAAAGGTCACTTTATGGATGCAATCGCAATCAGCGGGATCAAGTCAGTGGGTCAGATGCCAGATACGGTTACGCTGATCAGCCAGTTCCGCAAGAAGAAGCGGTC
>NZ_AZDU01000135.1 GCF_001434815.1 Lactobacillus equicursoris DSM 19284 = JCM 14600 = CIP 110162 | reverse complement strand
CCAGTCACTTTCAAGTGCGTGCGACGGTTTTTTCGGCACCAGATCCATGGAAAGTAATGACGGACAAGGAACGGCTTTGGGCATTAGCGCATCCTGATCTTTTGACCAATTATCGGCATCAGGGCGATCCATTTTCTGGTGGGGCTTCAACAGTGGTTGGGGTTAACGGGTTTACCGGTACAACTGTGTGGAGTGAGACAACCGCTAATGGACCCACCAAGGATATTGATACGCACATGTTATCGTCGTTTAAGTTTGATCATCAAGGCAGAACGAAGGTCCTTCGTCGTCAAATGGCATCAGATACAGCTTTAATGGAAAAGAAGCAATCTGCGATTAAACAATTGGCTAAGTCGTTTAAATCATCCGGAGGTCAATTCACACTTGCTGAAAAAATTGCGGTCGATGCCGTCGAAGCAGCTTCGATTTCCGATAGTCTGACTCGAATTGCGATTGATGGTATTAGTGGCATTATCCAGCATTACAATGCGGTGATTGACGAATTTGAACCACTATGGCA
>NZ_AZDU01000134.1 GCF_001434815.1 Lactobacillus equicursoris DSM 19284 = JCM 14600 = CIP 110162 | reverse complement strand
CCGGAGTGCTGTTCAAAGCACGCTCATTTAAGACCTTGCTTTGTGCCGCTTTTGACTTATTCCGTTCACTTTTTTCAACGGTTTGATGTAGATCATCATTGAGTGTATCGAGATTTTTATTCTTAGCTTTTTCAGACTTAATTTGTTTTTGTAACGCTACATTGACCTTTGTAGCCTGATCGGCATGGCCTTGTTGTACAACGCCAAATGCAATAGCAACGAACAAACCACCAGCTAAGACGGTAGAAATTAAACGATTATTCATGGGACACCTCTTTCATGGAATAGTAAAAAACCACGTCTTAAAGGTGCTTAGACGTGGCTTTATTGTGTGATATAATAACTGAAGCAGAAAGTTAGTGACGGTTGGCCAAACTTGATGTCAGGTGGTGGTGCTTATGCAGTATTTTGCGAAGTATCCAAAATCTACAGAAAGGAGTAGCCATTTTGTTGTTAGGGATTATTCTAGCCGTAATTTCTGGTGTAACAGTCATTGCATTGGCGCTTAAAAAAGCGTTAGATGCCTGTTCATTA
>NZ_AZDU01000133.1 GCF_001434815.1 Lactobacillus equicursoris DSM 19284 = JCM 14600 = CIP 110162 | reverse complement strand
CTTACTACGGTTAGCTTTTTGATGCGCTGCCGCAGTATAAGCGCCATTACGCTCATTTTTCTTGCCACCGTTGGTTGCATTTACACTTGGAGCCGTTGCTTTGGGTGCTGCCGGATTTGGTGTTGACGGTTTAGTTGGTGCGGTTGATTTTGGTACAACCGGCTTTGTTGGCATCTCTTTTGGTACAATTGGTAGCGTTGGCATTGGTTTTGGTGCAATTGGTAGCGTTGGTATCTCTTTTGGTGCAATTGGTTTTGTTGGCATCGTCAGCGTTGGCTTGATCTTACGAACTTCCGTCCGATAAGGTTCAATCACTTGAGAACCATTTGCTGCAAAGGCAAAGGAATTATATGCCTTTTGTTCTTTTTCAACACCGTTAGTCGGGACATTTAAACTGAACTGAATCAACATATCATCGCCACTAACCCATTTTTGACCGCGCTTAAGGGTTAATTTAAACGTATGAATTGTCGACCAATCTTTAACTTGATCAGCGCTGACCCATTTAGCATCTTCTGCATTCGGTGCATCCTGTAATTTTTGTGCAGAACT
>NZ_AZDU01000132.1 GCF_001434815.1 Lactobacillus equicursoris DSM 19284 = JCM 14600 = CIP 110162 | reverse complement strand
ACAAGATCAAGCCGGGAAACCACTAAATGAAGAATCTGCTCATGATGATTTGACACAAAATCAAGATAAGCGAGAGCAACCCGAAAACCCAGTTATCAAACATGCAAAAACGTACTTCACGAACCCACAAACTAGGGTTGGCCGAGTAGTAAGAAGTTATCAAAGAGGGCAAGAGTTTGGTCAAGACATTAGAGAGTACCATCTTCAGAAAGATAATCGTGGACTGAAGCAAAAATCTTACGGCAATAAAAGGGGTGACAAGCTGTAATGTACGATGATAATGGAAATGAAATTCAGTTCATAGTTCCTAATGAAATGACAACTATTGTTAAGCTGGTTGGGAAACTAAGCATGTTAGACGTTGTCGTGATTGTGCTGTTAGTTTCGTTTTGTCTAAACATGATTCCTAAACTTGTTTATGCGCCTTTAAAGATTCCGGCGATGATATTTGTGGGACTAATTGCATGGTTTTGGATCAGCCCAAGTTCGACCAACCCGCAAAAGCGGAACTATCAACGGCTGTTATACGTCTTTATGCGGGATAAACAAAGCTAT
>NZ_AZDU01000131.1 GCF_001434815.1 Lactobacillus equicursoris DSM 19284 = JCM 14600 = CIP 110162 | reverse complement strand
TGCTTGTTGAGAGTCAGGGCTGGGAAAAGCTCTTCCCAGATGAACTTGTCTTCTTGCTTGTCAAATTCCTCGTCCGGGCAGGAAATCAGGTTGCGGGCGTGGAAGAAGGAAAAGAACCAAACCAAGAGGGCAAAGATCATGAAGAGGGTGGGCAGGCTGATCAAGGTTGGGATGATCAAGACCGTGAAGAAGACCAGCATTAAGCTGAAGCCGCTCTTCATGAAGCCCATGTACATCTCAGTGGCTCCGGGGATGAATGAGGTAAAAAATTCTAAAACTTCGCGTTTTTTACGGTGACTAAAGTGCATTGTTACTTACTTCTTTCTGTTTTTACTTTTTCATCTGGCAGATTGATGCGGGTGCTGTTCAGCTTTTTAGTGAACTGATTTTGCTTGGCAATCTGCGAGATCTTGTCTGACTCCAAAAATTCAAGGCTATTTTGCCAGTTCTTTGGCAGGAATTGCCCAGCTAAGAGCAAGAGGCAGGCGGCCGCACAGGCGGCGATGACCTGGACCTTGATCCGCTGATAGCGGGCTAAGCTGATGGTCTTCTTGGCTG
>NZ_AZDU01000130.1 GCF_001434815.1 Lactobacillus equicursoris DSM 19284 = JCM 14600 = CIP 110162 | reverse complement strand
AAAGAGGTCAAAATGGATCATTCAAATTCTAACACAGATTCTCGACAAAAGGGCAGACATTTTACTATCAAGGATCGTTGTCTGATCGAGGCGTACCACAATCAAAAATACTCCAACAGAGCTATTGCCAGAAGGTTAAACTGCTCTCCCAGCTCTATTGGTTATGAGCTGAAACGAGGCTCTAAAATCACTCCTAATAGCCACAGGAAGCGTTATATCGCCGAGGTTGGACAGGATGCTTATGACAATAATCGCAAGCACTGCGGGCGCAAGATTGAGTTCTTTAAGCACCGCCGCTTCATGGAGTATGTGGTCAAGCATTTCCACCAAAATGACTGGTCTTTAGACGCTTGTGTCGGGCGTGCATTAGTAGTAGATGGCTTCTCCAAGGATGAGGTCGTCTCTACCAAAACGCTGTACAAGTACGTTGATCAAAGGCTTCTGGGTATCATCAATCTCGATTTGCCCATGAAGACTACTCGGAGCACTAAGCAGCACAGAGTACGCCAAAATCTGCGTAAACTAGGCTGTAGTATCGATGAACGAGACCCGAAGATTGA
>NZ_AZDU01000013.1 GCF_001434815.1 Lactobacillus equicursoris DSM 19284 = JCM 14600 = CIP 110162 | reverse complement strand
AAAGTCAATGCCTTAACTTAATGACATTGCTCTCCGGAGTTCTTTTTTTATGTCCTTTTGTCATTTTTTACTACTTAAAGAGATCGTTAAAGGCCTCGCTCATGGTCGGGTGGGTGTAGATTTGGTCGCGCAGGAAGCTGTAAGGCAGCTTGGCCTGCATGGCCAAGGTAATTTGGTTGATCAGCTCATGGGATTCCAGGCCATACAGGCTGGCCCCCAGGATCTGTCCGCTTGCCGGGTCAACCAGGGCCTTGAAGAAGCCCTGGCTGTCCTTGGCTACCTTGGCCTTTGGAATAGCGGCAACTGGCAACTTGAAGAGCTGATAGCTGATCCCGGCTTTTTGGGCGGCTTTTTCATTAAGGCCAACAGCTGACAGAGGCGGAGTAATGAAGACGCTGGTCGGCAGGATTTGCCGGTCACTGACTTTCCGCTTGCCTTCGCCAAAAAGCTGGTCCTTGACAATCCGGAAGTCATCTAAAGAAACATAGGTAAATTGAGGTCCACCCTTGACGTCCCCTAAGGCCCAGACCTGGTCGGCGCTTGTTCTTAAATGGTCATCAACCTTGATGTTGCCCCGGTCATCTGTCTCAATCCCGGCTGCCGTCAGATTAAGGTCAGCCGTGTTGGCCCGCCGGCCAGCCGCGACTAAGATTTTGTCGGCTGAAAGCTGCATTTTTTCACCGCCTAATTGGTAATGGGCTACGACCTTATCAGCTTCATCGCCGACTTTATCGACATCCGCGCCTAAGATGAATTTAACTCCAACTGCTTCCAGGTCAGCCTTGACAGCGGCTCTGATATCATCGTCTTCTCTTGGCAAAAATTCCGGGCTATGGTCCAAAACAGTCACCTGGCTGCCAAAATTGGCAAACATGGCCGCGAATTCCAGACCAATGTAGCCGGCCCCCAGGATCAAGAGCTCTTTTGGCAGGTCGTTTAGATCCATGGCTTGGGTGGAGTCCAGCCGTTTCTTGCTTTCCTTTAAGCCAGGAACTGGCGGCAAAACCGGGCTGGCCCCGGTGTTGATGAAGATCCGGTCACCTTGAAAACTCTGCTTGCCTGCCGGGCCAGTGACTTCAATCTCTTTTTCGCCGATAAAATGGGCTGCCCCATCAAGCACGGTCACTGTCTCTTCTTGGGCCAACATCTGGTAGTTTTTCTCCCGCAAAAGGGCTGTCATTTCATTTTTACCAGCTACTGCCTCAGAAAAATCACTCCCGACCCCTGCTTCCAAAATCAAGCGCTTAGACGGCAGGCAGGCGATGTTGATGCAGGTTCCCCCGTACATCTTGGGTGACTTTTCAACCAAAAGAACCTCTTCGCCTTGCTGGCCCAGGAACTTAGCTAGAGTTTTGCCCCCCTTGCCAAAACCGATGATGATGTTTTTGACTGTCTTCATTGTTTCGTTTTCTATCATTTTTAAACATACTTTCTTAAGCCTTAACTAACTTTTTGTAAGTTGGTTTAAGTATACCTCATCTCTTCCTTTTTGTCAGCACTTTACTTACAAAAAGTAATTTTTTTTTGGGATAAAAAAGAAAGACCGGTCAAACCGATCTTTCTGTCAAAAACTTTCTTAAGTTAAGCTCCCGGCCCCTTGGTCCGGACAATTTCCGCCAGATTCTTGCATCCCTGAACCAGGTCCGCCATGCCAACCATCGGGGAAATCTCTGCCCGGCTGATCCGGGCCCCGGTCAAGATGTAGTCTTCGGCTTTTTCTTCTACAGCAGGAATCTTCTCTTCAGGGGCACTATTTTCTTGCCCTTTATCTGCCTTTTTGCCTTCTTCAGGCTTAAAGTGATCCTTTAAGAGCCAAACCAGGTTGGTCCGCCGCTCATTGCCCTTCACGGCCAGGGCTTGGGCAAAAGCACGCTCTTCCCCAACCATGACCAGCTTGCTGGAGGCCCGGGTAATGGCCGTGTACAAGAGATTGCGCTTCAGCATGATGTAGTTCTGCATGGTCAGGCAGAGGATTACCAGCGGAAATTCTGAACCCTGAGACTTATGGATGGTGATGGCATAAGCCCGGGTCAGGTTGTTTAAGTCCAGCTGGGTTAAGGCAACTTCCTTCCCGTCAAAATTAACGATCAGCTTGATGTCGTCATCCTCATCTTCCATTTCGGGTTCAACCGCAATCACCTTACCGATTTCCCCGTTGTAGATGCCCTTCTCGGGGTTGTTTTGCAGCTGCAGAACCCGGTCATGGAGGCGGAACTGCTCTTGGTGGGCTTCTACGACCTTGCTAGTCTCGCTTACCGGATTAATGACATTCTGCAAGACGTCATTTAAGTGGGTAATCCCGCTCTCGCCCCGGTACATGGCACCTAAGACCTGGATGTCGTCAGCTGGAAAGCCGCTCTTGAGGGCGGCGCGGGTAATCTGTTCTACTGCGCTGGCCACATTGCGGGGACCGCATGGAATAAAGGAGTAGCTCTTGGTCTTTTGCGTCAGCATCTCCGGATTAGCCCCTTGGTTGACGGCGTGAGCAAGCGGGATGATGGTTGAGCCATCTTTTTGCCGGTGAACGACCGTCAACTTAGTAGTTGGAATAGTCCTTGAGGCAATTAAATCCGCAAACACGTTGCCGGCCCCTACCGATGGCAGCTGGTCCTTGTCCCCCACGAAGACCACGTGCTTAACGTTCTTGATGGCTTCCAGCAATTTTTCAAACAAGTAGATGTCAACCATCGACATTTCGTCAATGATCAAGATCTCGCCTTCCAGCTCTTTAAGGTCAGCATCTCCCCCGTCAATCCCAAGGCCAAGCAGCCGGTGGATGGTTCTAGCTTGGTAGCCCGTCACCTCGCTCATCCGCTTGGCGGCCCGGCCAGTTGGGGCGGCTAGCAGGATATTGTCTTCAGCTTCCTCTTCGTCAAAACCGGTTAGTTCTTTTAAGGCTAAAAGGATGCCGTTGATGATCGTCGTTTTCCCGCTGCCGGGACCCCCGGTCAAGATAGAAACCGGCTTGGTTACCGCATTTTTGATCGACTGCTTTTGCTCAGGGTCATAGGATATCTCAAGTCGAGCCTCTGCATTTTCGATGGCCTCGCTTATTTCCGCATCCTCGTAATCGCTGTCTTTCGTCTTTAAAAGGCGCTCAATCTCAAAAACAATATTGCTTTCAACCTCATAAGGCTGCTTGAGGCTGGCCCGGTTATTGACAGCCACGACTTTCCCCTTTTCCTGCAGGCTATTGACGCCATCGGCTAGGCGGTCAAAGGGACAGTCAGTTAATTCATTAGCACGCTTTAAGAGGTCCTCTAAGTCTAAATAGGTTTCCCCATCTGCCCCTAGCGCTTGGAGCAAGACCGCGATGATGCTGCCTTCGGCCCGCTCAAGAGATGTCATTTTGATGCCAAAATGCCTTGCCAGCTGGTCAGCCATCTTAAAAGAATAGCCGGTCACGTCAAGAGGCTCATAAGGATTGACCTGGAGCTTTTGCAAGGTTTGGTCATGGAACTTTTGGTAGAGTCTAGCCGCAACTTTTTTATTAACGCCAAAAGGAGCCAATTTTAAGTAGAGGTCGTCAAATGAGTCAATGGACTTCAAGCCGGCCAGCAGGCTGTCTTTTTGCTTTTGAGTCAGGTCAAGCTGGGCCACCTGGCTTGGATCAGCCTGGAGGCTCTTTAAGCTGTCTGGGCCCAGCTGCTGGACGATCTTAGCGGCTGTTTTTTCCCCGATGCCCGGAAACTTGTCTGAGGACAGGTACTTTTCCACGCTGCCGTCCCCGCTTGGCAAGACTGCTTGGCAGGCATCAGCTTGAAACTGCAGGCCATAGCGGGGGTGGGTCACCAGCTGGCCAGTAAACTGGTATTCTTGCCCCTCTTCCAGGTCGCCAAAGGTGCCAGTAACCTTGATCTCATCGTCATCGTAATCTGGCACGGGACTAGTCAGGTCAATCACCAGAATTTTATACATGTTTTGCGGATTTTGGTAGATAATGCTCTTTAAAGTACCGGTAATTTCCATCATCTTGTACGTCCTTGCTTCTCGCTCTTACTTCTTATCTTGCCCGCCCTGCTTTTGTCTGACCAGTTTTAACAGTGACTGGTACTGGTTTTTAGCCTGCTTGTAGTATTTGGGATCCATTTTTTCTGCCTTGGCAAAAAATTGGTCCACCCGGTCCCGGTCAGCTTCAAGGCAGCTGACCCCCAGCAAAAAATTCACCTTAGCTGAGCGCTTTTTCTCCGGAATGGCCAAAAAGCTGCCTTCAGCTGCTTTTAGATCGCCCAGTGCCAGCCAAATGTCACCAAGCAATTCTTTGACCTTGTCGCCTTGCTCTTTAATAGACAGGGCATGGGCCAAGGCACGTGAGGTCTGCCCCATTTTGAGGTAAACCAGGGCCTTTTGATAGAGAGTCAAGTCATCATTCGGGATGTTTTTTAACAATGCCAAAGATTTGTCAAAGTCACCATTGGCATAATAAGCTACAGCTAGGTCATAGTCCAGGTCGCCAGGATTGTCGACTAATCCTCTAGCCTTCTCCAAAAGCTCCTGGGCTTGTTCTGGGCTGCCCTGGTCTAATAAATAAGTGGCCAGCTGCATGTAGTTATTGGCATTTTTGGGCTCTTGGTCAATCAAGGCAATCAACTGGTGAATTGCCTCTTTGCTCTTGCCAGCTTGGTAGAGCTCATCAATTTGCTTGTTTTCGTTCATCATAAGCCGTCCGTTTCTGACATCTGGTGGCCAAGAGGCTTAACGTCTGACCACTTGACCAGGTCAAACTTGCCGCCATCTCGGCTCTTCAAAATGGTTAGGCTGGTATTGTAGATTACGCCGTTTTGCCTTAAATGAGACAGGTCATAGCCAAGCAGCGCCCCCATGATGGCAGATAAAACAGCGCCGTGGCTGACTACCAAGATCTTGTCGCTGTCTTTAGGGTATTTTTCCGCCATTTCCTGGCCAAAAGAGAGGCCTCTTTCCATGGCGCTTTGGTAGCTCTCCCCACCAACTACAGCTGCATCGTATTTTTCTGGGTGGTGCCAAAAGTTGTCGATTTCTGCTGGAAAAAGCTTTTCTGCATCAGCATACTTCATCCCTTCCAGTTGCCCCAAATTCATTTCCCGCAGGCGTTCATCTAAGTGGATGGGCAGGCGGCACTGGGCTGCATCAGCAACGCCCTGAGCAGTCTGTCTGGCCCTTTCCAAGGGACTGGAATAAACGGCTTGAAAGTGGGTCCCGCGCAGGTAGTGGCCCATTTTTTCAATGTCCTCCCAGCTGCTCTTTAAGAGCTTGGAGTCGCCTTGCCCCCCTTGAAAGCGTTGTTCCAGATTCCATTCGGTCTTGCCATGTCTGATAAAATAAATCTCCATAAATTATTTTCGCCTCTTCGTAAACTGTCTTCTTCATTATAGCAAAAAAAGGCCGAGTCAAATTGACTCAGCCTTGCTAAAAAGCAGATATTAAACTAATTGCAGCTGCCGGGCTTCCTTCCAAGCAGCATCAATGTTGCCTCCGCCCAGACACTCTTCGCCGTTATACAGGACCAAAGCCTGACCTGGCGTTACCGCTCTAGCTGGTTCATCAAAGTAAACGTCAGCCGTCTTAGTGGCTGCGTGGTACTTAACGTATACGCCGACGTCGCATTGGCGGTAGCGGAACTTAGCCGTTGCCTTAAATTCCACATCGTGGTCGGGGTTGCCGGTAAAGAAGGTCATGCCAGATGCTACCAGGCGGTCAGCGTATAAAAGCGGACTGTCATAGCCTTGTTCCACGATCAATTGGTTCTTGGACAGGTCCTTGCCAACCACAAACCATGGAGCGGTAGATTCCTTGGTTGAGCCCAGACCCAGCCCCTGTCTTTGGCCGATGGTGTAGTACATAAGTCCGGCGTGGTGGCCTACGACTTGCCCATCTGGGGTCACCATGTCACCGGCTTGGGCTGGCAAAAATTCGCTTAAGAAGTGCTTGAAGTTCCGCTCACCGATGAAGCAGATCCCAGTTGAATCCTTCTTCTTGGCCGTTGCCAAACCAGCTTCTTCAGCAATTTGCCGCACTTCTGGCTTGGTCAAGTCTTGCAATGGGAACATCACCTTCTTGATCTGTTCTTGGCTCAGTTGACTCAAGAAGTAGGTCTGGTCCTTGTTGCCGTCCTTTGGCCGCATCATGTGGGTGACGCCTTGGTCATCCACCATGGTCTTGGCATAGTGGCCCATGGCCAGGTAGTCAGCATCCAAGTTCATGGCGTAGTCCAAGAAGGACTTAAACTTGATTTCGGTGTTGCACATGATGTCTGGGTTTGGCGTTCTGCCAGCCTTGTATTCCTTCAAAAAGTACTGAAAAACTCTCTCCCAGTATTCTTTTTCAAAGTTGATGGAGTAGTAAGGAATGCCGATCTTGTCAGCAACCTTTTTGACATCTTCAAAGTCTTCCGTTGCCGTACAAATGCCATCATCCCGGGTATCATCCCAGTTCTTCATAAAGACGCCGACCACGTCATAGCCTTGTCTCTTTAAGAGCAAGGCTGCGACTGATGAGTCGACGCCCCCGCTCATGCCGACAACGACCCTGATCTTGCTCTTGTCAACCATTAAAAATCAATCCTTCACTTCAGATAAAATCTTGCGCTCCTCCAGGTCCTTCAAAATGTAGTTTAAAAGTTCCACCGTTGGAGCCAGCTGCTTATTTTTGAAAATATTTACTTTTTGCAAACCGCTTGGATCCGTAACGACCATGGTGAGGTGACTCAAATCGCTCTTAACCGTCATCTTCAGCTTGGTCGTCGCGTTGTATGGAGATTCATTGTAAAGTGGGTGTTCGTAGACGAAGTTGCCCCGAGCCGTCTTTTGAAAACCGGCATCGATCAAGGCATAAAGCTTCACGTCTGGGTTCAAAACAAACTTTCTTTGATCGCCATTGATTGTCACAGTATTAGCCATAAAGTAAAACCTCGCTTATTAATTGTAAGTATTTTTCTAAAAAAAGCAAGAATTTAGTCTTGCGTCTTCTTTTCTTGCATTCTCTTGGCCACCTTGATCAAGGCATCCGCAAAGGCAGCCACCTCTTCGGCCGTGTTGTAGCGGCCAAAGGAGACTCTGATTGACTCCGAAATCCGCGGAGAGTCTGGTCCAAACATGGCAGTCAAGACATGAGATGGAGTCAAGCTCCCGGCCGTACATGCGGATCCGCCAGAAATGGCAAAGCCAGCAAGGTCCAAGTTGGCGATCAAGAGGTAAGTGGAAGCGCCCTTGATCCGTAAGTTCAAGACGTGGTGAGAAACCAGACCAGTCAAGGGGCTGTTGACTTCGTAGTCAATGCCAGCTTGGTCTAAGCGGTCTAAGACCAGCTTTTGGAAGTTGGTGTACTTTTCCTGCAATTCTGCCTTAGAAACTTCTTGGGTTTCCTCTACAGCCAGGCCAAAGCCGGCGATGCCGGGCACGTTTTCCGTACCAGCCCGCCGCTTCAGTTCCTGGTCACCGCCGTAAATCAGGTTTGGCAGGCGGATGCCGTCTCTTTCGTACAAAAAGCCTAAGAACTTTGGCCCATTGATCTTGTGGGCCGAAGTGGACATAAAGTCAATCTTCATATCTTGCACGTCCAGGTCAATATTGCCAAGACCCTGCACAGCGTCCACATGGAAGTAGGCGTTAGTCTCAGCGACCATCTCACCGATTTCCTTCAGCGGGTTAACGGTGCCAACTTCGTTATTGACGGCCATGACTGAAACCAAGATGGTATCAGGCGTCAGGGCTTGTTTTAAGTCATCTAAAGAGATGCGGCCATCCCGGTCAACGTCCAGATAAGTAACGCTGTAGCCTTGGCTTTCCAGTTTTTGCATGGACCGCAAAACGGACTCGTGCTCAATCTTGGTCGTGATCAGGTGCTTGCCGATGTCTTTTCTCAGTTCGGCCACGCCAAAAATGACATTATTGTTGCTTTCTGAACCACCAGAGGTAAAGATGATTTCCTGGTCCTTGGCGTTAATGGCTTGAGCAATGGTATGACGGGCACTTTCGACCACGTTGCGGGCCTTGCGGCCAAAGCCGTGGGTGCTTGAGGCATTGCCAAAGTCATTCTTCATCTCATCGCTAATCAAGTCAATGACGGCTGGCGACATAGGAGTCGTCGCCGCATTGTCCAAATAAATCTGCTCCATTAAAACTCACTCTCCTGCAAGAAATTGACGATCATGTCGGCAGCCTTGGCCCCCACCTTTTTGACAAAGGCAGCAAAGTCATCATCCGCATTTTCATCGCCGTTGTCAGAAATAGCTCTTAAGGCAATCAGGGGCACGTTAAAGTGGTAGGCCACTTGGGCAAAGGCTGCCCCTTCCATTTCACAGCACAGGGCATCTGGGAAGTTCTTGATGATTTCGTCTTTTTGCGCCTGAGAAGAGATAAAGGAGTCGCCAGTCACCACTAGGCCTTGGTGATACTGAATGCCCTTTTGGTCCAAAAATGCCTTGAACTGGTCCCGAGCTGGGGAATCTAGCACAAAGCGGGCAGGCTCTTGCGGAATTTGCCCTTCCACATAGTTGCCAGCTGAGGTGTTGTGGGCATCGTGGTAGGCAAATTCTGTAGGCAAGACCAAGTCTTCTTTGCGAACCTTGGCATTGAGTGAGCCAGCTGAACCCGTCATGATTACGAGGTCAATTTTTTCTTTGGCCAAGAGGCTGGTCAGGTTCATCGCTGCCTGCACCTTGCCAATCCCGGTTAAGCCCAGGTAAAGATCGTTTCCTTGAACGGAAAAATGTTCGAATTCTGTCGAACCGAACATTTCTTTCTTGCCTGAGGAAAAGTACTGGTGATAAAATTCGGCTTCTTCAGCCATTGGTACAACGATTGCAATTTTCATCGCTTATCCTCAATTCAATTAAAATTTCAATAAGATTACCCAAACTAGGATAATCAACAGACACACAATTAGAATAGCAAAGTTTAGCCTTCTTTTCAGGATTTTTGTCTTGTACTCTGCTGGAGATTCGGCTAAACCAGGCTCTTGCGGTCTTCTCGTATCTTTTCTCTTAGAAGCAGGAAAAGCAGCTGAATCAGCTGCTTCCTGAGTATTCTCTTGTTGCGCCTGGCGGCGTCTGTAATCGGAACGTTTTTCTGTCATAACTCTAACCTTGTGAACCGGTCAGCAGCATGTTTTCCCATACGGAAATAGCATAAATGGTCTTAGCATCAACTATTTTGCCCTCTGTTAACAGGTTCTTTAATTCTTCTAAGCTATACCAGTCTGCTGTCAAAAATTCGTCATCATCCAAAGCCAGCTTGTTTTCAACTTGGCTTAGGGTGTCACAGTAGTAAAGGTAAAGCTTTTCATTACTAAATCCTGGTGAAGTGTAGAATTCGGAGACCTTTTCCCAGTATTCGGCTTTAAGGCCCCCTTCTTCATTTAACTCCCGCTTCATTGCATCCAAGGGACTCACGTCGGTGACATCAATCATTCCAGCTGGAATTTCTAGAGTCAATTGCTTTACGGCTTCACGCCACTGGGTAACCAAGAGCATCTTTTTTTCATTGTTGATGCAGATGGCGGCAGCGGCTGGCCGGTGGTCAACCAGCTCTCGGGAAGCGGTCTTGCCGTTAGGCAGATTCACGGTTTCAACGCTGACGCTGATAAAATTGCCGCGAAAAGCTTCCTTTGATGAAATTTCAGTTTCTTTTAAATCCATACGTCATTCCTTTGCTTAGTCTTTGGCCAAGTAAACGTTAATGCACTGCAAGCCGTTCTTACCTTGGGCAAGCTGGTATCTTACCCTTTGGCCAACTTCCAGCCTCTTATAGCCCTCCTCCTTGATGGCGGTATAAAAGACAAAATATGATTTGTGGTTTAGATCGTCTTCGATAAAGCCAAAACTGGCTTTATCATCAAACTGTTTGACAATACCGGTTCTCATTACTTTTCCAGACCTTCTTCAAGTGCTTCGGGGTGATCCAGTGCTACTACGCTTGCGCAGCGGCCACACAATTCTGGCAGGCGATTGTCAGCGCCAATGTCAGTTCTGATCATCCGGCAGCGAGGACAAACTTCACCTTCGGCGTGACGGACAACAACGCTTGCGTGGTCAAACTTGTCAGCATCTGCAGGAACTGGGCCTTGGCCGAACTTGAGCTGGGAAACGATCAAGATTTCCCGGAAGTCTTCACCAGCAAGCTTATCAAGTGCTGCTTGGCTTTCTTCGTCTGGGTAAACCGTTACTTCAGCTTCAAAGGACTTACCAATCAGCTTTTGGTCACGGGCCTTTTCCAGAGCCTTCAAAACGTCATCGCGCACCTTCATGAAGGCGTGCCAGTCTTCCTTCAATTCGTCTTGACCATCATAGTCTTCGATTTCTGGGAAGTTTGACAGGTAAACGTCATCTTCGGCTTCCTTGAGGTATTCCCAAACTTCGCCCATGGTGTGCGGCAAGATTGGAGCCAAAATCTTAGCCAGCTTAACGGCTGCATCATAGATGACCGTTTGCATGGAGCGGCGAGCGTGGCTGTCTTGGGCTTCAATGTAAAGGACGTCTTTAGCGAAGTCTAAGTAGAAGGCTGACAAGTCATTGGTGATGAACTTGAAGACTTGCTTGTAAACATCGGCAAAGTCGTACTTCTTGTAGTCAACCAGGCATTCAGCTACCAGGTCATTCAACTTAACTTCTAGGTATTGGTCGATCTTGCGCAGGTCCTTGAAAGCAACCCGGTTTTCCTTTGGATCAAAGTCACTGGTGTTGGCCAGCATGTAACGGAAGGTATTTCTGATCTTCCGGTAGGCTTCTGACACTTGCTGCAGGATTTCCATAGATACGCCAACGTCGGCTGAGGAGTCAACTGAAGCTACCCACAAGCGGATAATTTCAGCACTCATCTTCTTGATGACATCGTTAGGAGAAATGGTGTTGCCAAGGGACTTAGACATCTTCCGGCCTTGCCCGTCCAGGGTGAAGCCTTGTGACAAGACTGACTTGTATGGCGCTACCCCATTAGCGGCCACGCTAGTGATCAAACTAGAGTTGAACCAGCCACGGTATTGGTCGCTGCCTTCCAGGTACATGGAAGTTGGGTATTGAACATCGTAGCCCAAAGCCCGAACGCCGCTCCAGGATGTCCCTGAGTCAAACCACACGTCCAAGATGTCCGTTTCCTTAGTAAACTTGCCATTTGGTGAGTGTTCTGAAGTGAAGCCTTCTGGAAGGAGGTCTTCAACTGGGTGGGTAAACCAAGCGTTTGAGCCTTCCCTTTCAAAGAGGTCAGCGACGTGGTTGATGGTTTCTGGAGTCACGATTGCCGTACCGTCTTCAGCGTAGAAGATTGGCAATGGCACGCCCCAAGCTCTTTGCCGGGAAATTACCCAGTCGCCCCGGTCCTTGATCATGTTGTAAAGACGGGTCTTGCCCCAGGATGGGTAGAAGTCGGTCTTTTCGATTTGGTCCAGGATTTGGTCTCTAAACTTGGAGATTGACGCAAACCACTGAGTCGTTGCCCGGTAGACAACTGGCTTCTTGGTCCGCCAGTCATGAGCTGCAGAGTGGACAAAGGTGCTGTAGTGCAGCAGGTTGCCAGCAGCAGCCAATTTGTCCTTGACGATGTCGTTGGTGTCCGTGTAGAACTTACCAACTAAGTCCTTGTCTGGGATTTCTTCGGTGAAGCAGCCCTTGTTGTCCATTGGGGACAAAACGTCAAAGCCGTAGCGCATAGCGGTGTTGTAGTCGTCTTCACCAAAGCCAGAAGCGGTGTGAACCAGGCCAGTCCCATCATCGGCAGTAACGTAGACAGCGTTCATCAAAAGGCTTTCTCGGCCTTCCAGGTATGGGTGCTTGGCAACCATGTATTCCAGGTCAGTCCCCTTCAGGTGCTGAACGGTCTTGTAGTCGCTCCAGCCCAAGATTTCCGCTACTGCTTCCAGGCGCTCAGTCCCGACCACGTAGCGGCGGTCACCAACTTCAACGACTGAGTAGTCAAACTTTGGGTTAACCGTGATCCCTTGGTTTGAAGGAATGGTCCATGGGGTAGTGGTCCAGATCAAGAAGTAAGTGTTCTTTTCATCCAGCTTGCCCTTGCCATCCTTAACTGGGAAAGAGATGTAAATGGATGGTGATTCAATATCGTGGTATTCAACTTCGGCTTCAGCCAGGGTTGATTCACTGGACCAAGACCAGTAAACAGGCTTCTTGCCTTGGTAGATGTAGCCATTTTCAAACATCTTGCCAAAGACGCGGATTTCTGCAGCTTCAAACTCTGGCAGCAAGGTGATGTATGGGTGGTCCCAGTCACCAATCACGCCCAGACGCTTGAAGTCAGTCCGCTGCTTTTCTACTTGGCTCATGGCAAAGTCATAGCACAGCTTGCGGTAAGCAGCCCGGTCCATGGTCTTGCGGTCAACGCCTTGCTTGGTCAGTTGCTGCTCAATTGGCAAACCGTGAGTATCCCAGCCTGGAGTGTAAGGAGCGTAGAAGCCTGCCATGTTCTTGCTTCTGATGATAATGTCCTTAGTAATCTTGTTCAAGGCGTGACCCATGTGGATGTTGCCGTTGGCAAATGGCGGGCCATCGTGAAGGTCAAATCTTTCATGACCTTCATTCAGCTTCAGTCTTCTTTGGTAAAACTTCTGATCTTCCCAGTTCTTTTCCCATTCCGCTTCCCGCTTTGGCAGGTTGCCGCGCATTGGGAACTTGGTCTTGCCAAGATTCAGCGTATCTTTAACTCGCATATAAAAATCCTTTCGATAAAACAAAAAATCTCATCCTGAATAGGACGAGATTCTCGTGGTACCACCTAAATTGAGCCTATTGCTAGACCCCACTTATTGCCAACTTATCGGGTCAGCTGCCGGTCAGACCAATTGGCAGCTGATCGCTTTCAGGCCTTTTGTTAATCTTCCACCATCATTAACTCGCTAGATTCGCCTTCAAGCTTGACTGTCAGTCTGAGTTTATTAATCAAAATTATGCAATAGATAAAAAGTAATGAGAAAACTTTTATCTACATTAAAAGAGTTTAAGCCATTAACTCAGGCATGTCAAATGATTATTGCCTTTTTGCGGGCCAAAATTGTCCTTCAAGGTGAAAACGTCCCTTCTTGGTCGGATAAATTGATAAGATCTTCACCCGGCCAAAATGGCGCAGGCTGACCAGGTCACCAATCTGCACTTCTTTTTCCGCCTTCGTTTCCGGATGCCAGTTAAGGCGAACTTCTCCAGCTTCTAGAGCCTGCTTGAGCTGGGTCCTAGATTTGCCGCTTAAAGCCGCTAAAACCGCATCTAAGCGGAGAGATGCCGCAACCCCGTCAAGAGCCTTTGACCCATCTTCAATGGCCAGGAGGTCCCGCATTTCCACTTCTTCCAACTTCACCTTGACCGGCCCCATCCGGTAGATATTTTCGCTGAAAAAAGGCACTAATTCTTTTTCTGCAAAAAATTGCCAGCGGCCCTGGCCATCAGTCACGATATCGCCAAAGGTCTCGGTTTTGACGCCGGAATTGGCCAAGCTGCCCAGGATTTGGCTGTGCCTTAGCTGGGCAAACTTTTGCGGATAAGAAATTTCCAGTAAAGAAACGCCAAATTCTTTTTTGGGCAAGGGCAGCCAGTCACTAGTCAAATAAACCCGCTTTTTCTCTGCTTCATCATAGCCGCCATATTCATCCAGCATGATTTCGCCGCCAGCAACTGCTTGTAAAATCTGCCTTTTGCGGGGATCCAAGAAGTCGGTTAAGACTGGTTCACCCTGGTAAAGAACCCGATTAAAAAGACCAACAAAATAGTCAATTGTTGGTCTTTCTTCTTGTTCAAAATAAGGGTAAAAGCTGCTAGCTTGTTTTTTCTCCATCATGCAAAGATCCTTGCTAAGATGTTAAAAAGCCAGCCTAGTGCCACGCTTTGGATGAAATAGATAACAAACAAAGCAATCATCGGTGAAATGTCAATTCCAGTGGAGTAGATCAAGCGCAGAACTGGTCCTTGCCGGAACAAGTTGATAAAGGGGTTGACCAAGCGGTCGATCCATTGACCAATTTGTGATTGTCTTACGCCCGGAATCCAAGACATGAAGGCGTCGATGACGATTAATAAACTGTAGGCCTCACAAATAAAATTGAGCAGGCGGTACAGGATCAGTAAAAAACTCATCATTAACCTAAAGTATCTTTCTTATCCAGCAATTCGGTAATCTTGCCGTCCGTTTCAAACTTTGGTGGAGTGGCCAAGAAAATTTTGTCGCCAACGCGTTGAATTTCGCCATTCAAGGCGTAAACGGTCCCGGTGATAAAGTCAACCACCCGGCGGGCAGACGCATCGTCCATCCGGGAGAAGTTGATGATAATCGCCTTTTGGTTGAGCAAGTTCTGGGCTACTTCCTTAGCATCAGAATATACTCTTGGCTCGTACAAGACAATCTTGCTTGGGCCAGCGTTAACCTGACCAGACTTAATGGAAACGACATTGTTTTCACGCGTATTGCTGCGCATGTATGCAGTGCTATCCACTTGGTCATCCATCATTTGGTCTTCGTAAGTGTCTTCTTCGTAGCTTTCACTGTCGCCAAAGCCGAAAAAGTCCTTAAGCTTGTTGCTGCTCATTATTTAGTCGCCTCCTTAGCGGTCACGGCGATGCTTAAAGAATGGGATGTCGTCATCATCATCGTCATCGTCGTCATCAGTGCTGATGTCAATTTGAGAAATCATGTTGCTTTGGTCAGCCGCAAATGGTGCTGATTCTTGCTCTTGGGCCTGCTTTTCAGCCTTAGAGCTTTGCCGTCTAGAATAGTCATCATCGTTCAAGCCCCAAACGCTGGTTGGGTCCATCATGCTGGCTGGCTTTTCTTCCTTGACTTCTTCTTTAGCTTCTTCCTTAACGGGTTCAGCTGCTTCTTGAACTTGTGGCTTTTCTTCTAAAATCTTAGGAGCTGGGGCCTTTTCGCGAGAAGCTGAAACTTGGTGACCGCGCCCTGGCAATTGACTGGATGCTTCTTCTTCAGCAGCTGAGTCAATCCCAGTAGCGATTACCGTTACTACGACTTCGTCGCCCAGGTTAGGGTTGATGGCCGTACCGAAGATGATGTTCACGTCATCGCCAGCTGCGCTCTTCACGATATCTGAGGCATCTTGAGCTTCAAACAAGGTCAAGTCTGGGCCACCAGTGATGTTGAGCAAGACTTGCTTTGCCCCATCGATGGAAACTTCCAAAAGTGGTGAAGAAATCGCCATCTTGGTAGCTTCGGCTGAGCGGTTTTCGCCGCTGGCCCGGCCGATCCCCATCAAGGCAGCACCTTGGTTTTCCATGACCGTCTTCACGTCGGCAAAGTCCAAGTTCACGTAGTCGTTAGAAGTGATCAAGTCGGAAATGCCTTGAACACCTTGCTTGAGGACATTGTCGGCTTCCTTGAAGGCTTCCATCATCGGAGTCTTCTTGTCAACGATTTCCAGCAAGCGGTTGTTGGCAACGATAACCAAGGTGTCAACGTATTGCTTCAACTTGGCAATCCCTTCAGCGGCATTCTTTGACCGCTTTGGCCCTTCAAAGCTGAATGGGCGGGTAACGACCCCAACCGTCAAGGCGCCGGTTTCCCGGGCGATCTTGGCGATCACTGGCGCAGCACCAGTACCAGTACCGCCGCCCATGCCGGCCGTAATGAAGATCATGTCAGCGCCCTTTAATGCGTCTTCGATCGTTTCTTCGCTTTCTTCAGCAGCTTTTTGTCCGGTTTCTGGATGAGAGCCTGCTCCCAGACCCCGGGTCAACTTTGGCCCCAGCTGAATCTTAACTTCAGCCTTGTTGCTGTTTAAGGCTTGGACGTCAGTGTTAGCCGCGATGAAAGAAACGCCTTGAACGCCATCTTCAATCATCCGGTTAACCGCGTTGCCGCCCGCGCCACCAACGCCAATTACCTTGATAACTGCGTTGTTGTTGTCATCTGAATCAAAAGTAAAATCCATCTACTCTACCACCCTTAATCAAAGAACTTTCTGAAAAATGCAGCTAAGCCTTTGTCTTTGTTTTTGCTTTCTTTATTATTTTCTTCTGGGTCTGCTAGTTCTTGAGCGTCTTCAAACCCATCATGCTTAGTATTATTATAAGCTAAATCCCGATCCTTTTCATCAGTCCGGACAGCTCTTTTAAGATTTTTTTGATTATTGCTTGACGATCTAGTCGCTTCATTGGTTGCAAAAGCCTGATTATCATAAATAACCGTGTTTGCAATGTAGCCAATATCGCTTAAATCGCTGGCGTAGGCAACTAGGCCGTAAGCAACCGAATAGATCGGATTGCGCAGACCAATTTGGGCAGGCTGGTAGATCTTGGCTTTGACATCGTAGTCTTCTGCTACCAAGCCATCAATCCCCTGCAAAAGCGCGCTCCCGCCAGTAATGATAAAGCCAGCTGGCAGGCCCAAGGCGCCATGCTTATACAGGCCCTTGCCAACGTGCTTGAGGATCTGCTGCAGACGGGCAAAAATGATTTCGCTCAGGTACTTTTCGCTGACCAGGTTGTTTTGATCTTGGCCAACGGCTTTTACAGAAAACTTTTCATTTTCTGAAGCTAGCTCTGGATCAGCATAACCGTAGTCCCGCTTCAAGGCTTCAGCATCGCTCATGGTCGTTGAAAGCACCACGGAGATGTCATGGGTAATGTCGACAGCCCCTCTTAAGTCAACCGTAGCGTAGCGAATCTGCCCATCCTTGATGACCGTTGCCGTCGTGCTGCCGCCGCCCAGGTCCAGCAAGATCGCCCCAAAGGTTCTCTCTGCCTCGTCCAAGGCTACGCTAGAGACGGCCATTGGTGCTGGCACAAAAAAATTGTTGCTGATGCCGGCATGGGCCAAAGCAGTATTGATGTTGTGAATCTCGCTGGCTGGTGCCGTCATCACGATCCCTTGCACCAGCAATGACCGGGCGATCATCGTCCGGGGATCGTCAACGTCTTTTTCCCCGTCGATCAAAAAGCGGTTCGGGAAAAAGGAAACTGCTTGCCGGTCCTTCTTTTTAACAGAACTGATCGCTGCCTGCATGACGTGTCTCACGTCTTGGTCGGTTACTTCCCGGCCTTGGTCAGAAATATTGATCATGCCAGTAGTTGCTTCTAGCTGCAGCATGCTGATCGGCAAAGAAGTTACCACACGGAAAATATGGCTGCTGGTCTTTTCGCCAGCTTGCTTGAGCGCATTTTTTACAGATTCTGCGACTTGGTCAATGTCAACGATCTTGCCATGCCGCATCCCCTTGGTTGGGCTGGCCACGGCTCCATAAACCTGCAGCCCCTGCTGCCCAGCGTCGGCGACAACAACTTTGACGCTTGTGGTCCCAATGTCCAAGCCAACCAGTAAAGTTGAATTATCCAAGGTCTATTCCTCCAATACTATTACTTAAATATATCATAAGGCTTAAAAAATATAAAGCTAAGACAAGCCATATGCCTTTTTTTCTGCACTAGTCAGGGGTCTGGTAAAGGCACCAACCTCTAAATCCACGACGCTGCTAGTCGTCAAGTCCTGCTTAATTGAATTATAGTACTTGACCTTAGATTTGATAGTTGCCGTATTGCCGATGATCACGTTGCCATCTTTCATGACCATGATGATCTGAGTCTTGCGGCGGGTGTTGCCAGACAGCATCTTCACTTGCTTTTTAAAGTAGTCAGGGAAAGAATTGAAAATCTTCAGATTCTTTTTCAAAGAAACTTTCTTGCTATAACCGATAAAGAGCGGCTTATCGTGGTCAATCTCGCTCCAAGTGAGGCGCTTAGTGCCTAGGCGCCCATCGGTCAAGATCTTGCGGTAGCTAGTGCCGTCTTTGATGTAGCCGATGATGCCTCTTTCCTGAACCTTGAAAGCCACGGTATTGAAGTCTTCAAGTGAAAATGAGACTGACTGTACTTCTGGATAAAGCTGAGACAGCTTCTTGCTGATGGTCTTTTGCTTCTGCAAGACATCAACCACCTTTTCACTGGCCTTGATCTGGGCGGATTCGACCAAGTTTTTGGCGCTTAGGTCATCTGCCCCGCTCACCTTGACCGTGGACACATCGGCTAAAGGCGAAACATAGTAGCCTAAAAAGGCGATCATCACTGCGCAAAAGGCGATGATTGAGCCCAGGCGAATCAAGAGACTGCGCCGCCGCTCTTTTTGCAAGGAGGGAAGCTGATTGGACAGCTTGTGCTGGCCCTGGTGATTCGGTTCATGGTTTAAAAATTTAGAAAGCTCTTCTTGAGGGTCTTTCTTGGTAATTCGCTTACGAGCCATCTTCTCAGCCTCCTTTATGTTCTCTAAAAAATTGTTTTCTAATTCTTTTTGGCAATTTCCTGCATCACTTGGATGACTTGGTCTGAAGCATCAGGCACGCCCAAGGCCTTAGAAGCCTTGCTCATCTTGTCGGCATAAGTCGTGTCCAGTAGCAAGTGGTCAATGGATGAGACAAAGGTATTTTCGTTTAAGTCGTCTTCGGCAATCACCAAGGCCGCGCCAGCCTTTTCCAGGTCCATGGCATTCTTCATTTGGTGGTTGTGGGTGACGTTTGGACTTGGAATCAAAATAACCGGGACGCCCAAAGCCGTAAATTCAGCCAAGCTAGTTGCCCCAGACCGGGAAACAACGCAGGTCATTTCTGGTAGCAGGCCTGGCATGTTGGCAATGTATGGCACAACCTTGATGGAAGTGCCATAGTCAACGTCAGCCAGCTTCTTTTCAATGGCCTTATAGTAGTAAGTCCCGGTTGCCCAGATAACTTGATACGGCTTTTTCTTGAGTTCCATCAAGCTCTTCAGCATGACCCGGTTGATGGCCAGGGCCCCGCGTGAGCCGCCAAAGACCAAGACCGTTGGGATTTGCGGATTTAGGCCCATTTCGCCTTCTAAGTCAACCGGCTTGGCGTTCAAGCTCAAGACCTGCTGAGAGCGCGGATTGCCAGTCTTGACCAGCTTCTTTTTCTCAGGGAATTCCTTAGCTGCATCATCGAAGCTGTAGCAAATCTTGTCCACGTAGTGGCCGAGGAACTTGTTGGCCACCCCAACCACGGAGTTTGATTCGTGGATCATGGTTGGGATGTGCATCTTGCTGGCTTCATAAACGATGGCGCCGCTGACGTAGCCGCCAGTCCCCAAAACAACGTCTGGTTTAAAGTCAGTCAAGATTTGCCGCGCACGCTTGGTAGCCTTTAAGAACAGACTGATCGTCTTGAAGTTCTTCATTGGGTGCTTGCGGTCAAAGCCTTGAATTTCAATGGTTGCAAAGTTGACGCCAGCTGCTGGGACGATCTTGGATTCAAGCCCCTTTTGCGTGCCGACAAAAAGGATTTCGTCGTTAGTAGAAATGCCTTCTTCTTTCAAGCGTTCGATCAAGGCCATGATGGGATAAATGTGGCCGCCCGTGCCGCCACCGGAAAAAATAACTCTCATTTTACTTTTCTTTCAGTTTCTGTACATACTTAACAAATTTTTCACCGCGTTCTTCAAAGGTCTTGAATTGGTCCCATGAAGCACAAGCTGGTGAGAACAAGAAGACGTCGCCTGGCTCTAAGAGCTTGGCAGCTGCATCCACCCCTGCTTTTAAGTTGTCGACGACAACGATGGTCTTTATGCCAGCTTTTCTCGCAGCATCAGCAAGCAAGTAGCGAGTTTCACCGTAGGTGACGATCGCCTTGACATGCTTTTTAAAGAGGTCAATCAAGTCGTCAAAGACAAAGCCCCGGTCCAGTCCCCCGCAAAGGAGGACTTCTGGCTCCTTAAAGGCCGGAATAGCAACAGACGCTGCTTCAATGTTGGTAGACTTAGAGTCGTTATAAACCTTAGCACCATTTAATTCGGTGACGTATTGCAGACGGTGCTCAGCCCCTGTAAAGGTGGACAAGACGGCATAGATATCGTCTTTGCCGGCACCCAACAAGGTAGAGATACCGATGGCAACCAGGGAGTTTTGCAGGTTGTGCATCCCTGGCAGCTTGATATCAGCAATCTTCATCATCGCTTCATCGCCGTGCATCAAGTAGTCTTGGCCAACGTAAAAGTCGGCATTGGCATCTTCTTCGCTAAAGGTGAGGATCTTAGCCTTAGTTGCCTTTTCTTCCTTAGCCAAAATGTCCTTTTGGTCAAAGTTGGCCAAGAAGTAGTCGTTTTGGTCTTGGAAGCGGCCGATGTTGAGCTTGGCATCAACGTAATTGTCAAAAGTCTTGTGGTAATCCAGGTGAACGTTGTTGTAGATGTCAACGATGGCTGCGACCTTCGGCTTAATGTCAGTCACGCCCATCAGCTGGAAGCTAGACATTTCCACTACCAAAAGGTCGTCTGGGCCTGCTTGGTCCAAAACCACTTCTGAAATTGGCCAGCCGATGTTGCCGACAGCGTAGGCATGGTGACCCTTTTGCTGCAGATAGTGGTCCATGATCATTTGCGTCAGCATCACGGTCGTGGTCTTGCCGTTTGAGCCGGTGACGCAGACATAAGGCGCTTCGCTGGTGCTCAAGGCAACTTCTGGTTCCGTAATTACCGGAATCTTTTTCGCCATTGCCTTAGCGACCATCGGATTTTCGTAAGGGATGCCGGGATTTTTAACCAAGTAGTCAAAGTGCTCTTCGTCAAAAATTTCGGTTGGGTGATAGCCGCCAATGACTCTGACGCCCATTTTTTCCAGTTCAGCAGCCTTAGCATTGTCAGCAAGGTCGGCCTTGTCGTTTAAAGTCAGCTTAGCGCCCAGCTTTAAGAGCAGCTTGCTGACCGCAAAACCGCTCCGGCCAAGGCCTAAAACCAAAATATTTTTACCAGTATAGGTATCAATTTCTTTCAACGTTATTTACCCCCAGATCAACAAATAACAAACGCTTCCGGCTAAGCCAACCAGCCAAAAGACGATATCAACTTTCCATTCCGACCAGCCCAGCATTTCAAAGTGGTGGTGGATTGGCGTCATCTTAAAGATGCGCTTGCCAGTGGTTTGGAAGGAAATGACCTGCAAAATAACGCTGGCTGTCTCACATACAAAGACAATACCAATTAATAAGAGTGACCATGGCCGGCCTAAAAAGAGGCTGACCGCAGCTAAACCACCGCCTAAAGCCAAAGAACCTGCATCGCCCATGAAGATCTTTGCTGGCTTGTGGTTGAACATGAAGAAGGCGATAAGACCGCCCATAACCGCCATACAAAAGACCATTACCTGGTAGTTTTGGCTCTTCATGGCCAGCCAGGCATAGGTACCATAGGCAATAAATGACAGACCCGTTGCCAGACCGTCCAGGCCGTCTGACAGGTTAACGGCGTTAGAGAAGCCAACCAGCCAGAAAACTTCGAACAAGACAAAGAGCACGATATTGTGAACGACACCGGCAAAAGGAATGTACAAGGCGAAGTCAAAGTGATCATTTGCCGCTAAGATGACGATCAAGGCTGCAACCAGCAGCTGCAGAGCCATCTTTTGCCAAGCCCGCAAACCCAGGTTGCGCTTGAAAAAGAGCTTCAAGCCATCATCGAGGAAACCAATAATGCCGTAGCCTAGCAGAGCGATCAACAAGATCCAAACGGTGTTATTGATCATCCCCTTAAAAGCGCAAACGGCAACCGTGGCAACCGCAGCTGCCAAAACGAAGACCGTCCCGCCCATAGTTGGCGTCCCTGACTTCTTCTCATGCCACTTTGGCCCTTCGTCTCTGATCTGCTGGCCCTCATCGTGGCTGTGCATCCACATGATCAGCCATGGCAAAAATAAGGCACTTAGTACCAATGAAATCGTAAAAGCAATTAAACTTGCTTGCATCTAACTCTTACTCCTTTAATTCTACTTTCAATTTTGTTCCTGATTTAATAGTCGTCCCGGCGTCAAGGCTTTGCGATTTGACCTTGCCAGACCCTGATAGGGTTAGTTTCAGCCCAGTCAATTCGGCAAAGGCTTCAACCTGGCTTTGGCTGTAGCCGGTTAAGTCCGGCATGGTCAGCTTGCCAGCCGTTGAAACAAAGACCGTGCTGCCGGCGGAAACCGTTGCTCCGGCCTTGGCGTTTTGGCTGGTCACCTTGCTGCCAGTACCCAGCTTGACTATGGTCAAACCATTAGCACTGGCCGTTGACTTGGCTTTGGCTACGGTCATGCCGGTTAACTTTGGCACGGTCACCGCACCAGTTGCCGACTTGTTTCCCTTGCTGAGCAATACCAAGCGCCGCATCATCGGCTTGAAGATCTGGGACAGGATGGTTTCAGCACCGCTCCCCAGCTTGCTTGGCTGCTTCATGGTAATGTAGATGCAGTAGCGCGGGTTGTCCGTTGGGGTAATGCCGACAACGGAGAAGATGTAATTCCGGTCCCCCGTCATGTAGCCGCCCGTTGACTTGGCAATCTGGGCCGTCCCAGTCTTGATCCCGAAGTCCTTGCCCTTCATGTAGTAGGCATGACCAGTCCCGATGGTCTGGCTCAAAACCTTTTTCATGTTTTTCATGACCACCTTGCGGGTGGCTGCGGTAAAGACGGGTTTGCCCACCTTTTTAACCGTGTAGCCCTTCACCGTCTTGCCTGAAGCGTCAGTGATCTTCTCTACTAATTGCGGCTTAACCATCTGACCGTTGTTTGCCAAGGCACTGTAAACCTGCATCATCTGCATGACGTTGACCGTCACGCCCTGGCCAAAGGAGGTTACGGCTTGGTCGACGGGACTTGCAAAGGAGATGCTGCCGGAAACTTCGCCTGGCAGGGTAATGCCGGTCTTATGGGTGATCCGGAACATTTCCAGGTACTTCTTCCAGAGCTTGGCCCCCATCTTCTTTTCTAGGTACACCATCCCGACGTTACTTGAGCGCGGAAAGGCTTGAGAAAAAGGAATCGTGCCCCAGCCTGACTTTAGCCAGTCATAGATGGTGCTGCCGGAAACCGTGATTGACCCTGAACGGTAGTACTCTTTAGGGTTGTAGTTGCCGCTATTGACGGCAGCTGACAAGGATAGAATCTTGAAAACCGACCCCGGCTCATAGCTGGACTGAACCAAGAAGTTGCTCCCGGCCTTGCTGATGCCGGCTTTAGTTTGGGAGTTAAAGGTTGGTCTTTGGCTGGCGGCCAAAATTTTCCCAGTCTTTAAGTCCTCAACCACGGCCGTCATGGCCTTAGGGCTGTATTTTTTTTGCACCCTAGTCATGTAGGTTTCCAAAGCACTTTGCAGCTGGGAGTCAATGGTCAAGTAGAGGTTGTTGCCGTCTTTGGCTGCCTGATAAGAGTGTGAGCCGCTTGGCAGCTGGTTTTCCGAAGAGTCAACGGTACTGGTTTCATAGCCGTTGGTCCCGGTCAAGACCTTGTTAAAGTATGCTTCTAGACCTGTGACACCGACTAGTTCGCTCGTCCCGGTCTTTTTACTGGTCTGGTTGACCGTGTAGCCGATGACGTTAGAAGCAAAAACACCGTTTGGATACAGCCTTGATGGCGTCTCCATAAACTTGATCCCAGTAAGGTGCATGGCCTGAATCTTTTTCTTCTGGGTTAGGGTCAGGCCTGAACCAGCCGTCCCAAATTGCACCTGGAAGGTCGATTTCGACTTAGGAGTCAAATACTTGTAGATTTTGGCATCTGACAAAGGCAAGACTGTTGCCAGTTTTTCTGCCGTCTTTTTCTTATTTTGCACATAGAGGGGCTTTTTATTGGAATCGACATAGGTCTTGTCCAAGATGGCATAAACCGTGTAAGTATGGGAATCTTGGGCAATCACGAGGCCATTTTTATCATAAATCGTCCCCCGGTTGGCCGTTAAAACGGTGTTGCGGCGGTAAATGGCCGCTGTTCGCTTGCTGATGTCTTGACCATCGATGGTCTTAGAAATTGACAAATACAGCATGCGGCCGGCGAATAAAAGAAAAACCAAAGCAACGGCTAGTTCAAGTGTCCTCCCGACAGTGAACCGATAGCCGTGTGCTCTGGATTTGATCTTCTTTAAATTATTGGTCTTCTTCATTAGCGAATAGTCCTAATGTTGTTTTCCCGTAACTGAAGTCCTTCTTTGGCAGCAATCTTGTTTAAGCGTGAATTTGATGACAATTCACCGATTTCCTGCTGCAGGTTGGTAGTTACGTTTCTTTGCTTGGTAATTGCGGTTTCAATATTTGACAGCTGTCTTTGAACAGAGGTAGCTGAGACGCTGGCTGAGACATTTAAGGTGATCAAGGCCACAGCCACAATGACGCCGGCAGCTACCAAGACCTTCTCAAAAGGGGAATAAGGGACCTTTTGGGGGTCAACGACGATCCGGGGGCGCTGACGCTCACGTTCTTCTTGTTGTGGTTCGTAATTGTATTTTCTAACAGTATTTCCAGCCATAGTGGTCCTCTTTATAACTTCTCTGCTACTCTCAATTTTGCACTGTGTGAACGGTTGTTATGCTCTAGCTCTTCTGCGCTGGCGGTAATGGGCTTACGGGTAACCAGCTTGAGGGCAGGCTTCATTCCTTCGGGCACAACCGGCATCCCGCGAGGAATTTCAACTTCTGAATATTTTTTAAAGGTCTTCTTGACGATCTTGTCTTCCAAAGACTGAAAGGTAATAACGCTGATGCGGCCGCCTGGCGCCAGCAACTTAATTGCTTCTTCCAGGGAGGCCTGCAAGACGTCCAGCTCATGGTTGACTTCAACCCGGATGGCCTGGAAGCTCTTTTTAGCTGGGTGCCCCCCGGTCCGTCTAACCGCCGCTGGAATGGCTTCTTTAATGATGTCTACCAATTCAAAAGTGGTCTCAATCGGCTTGATCTGCCGCTTTTCCACGATCTTCCGGGCAATTTGCCGGGAAAACTTTTCATCGCCGTAGCGGTAAAGAACATCAGCCAGCTGCTTTTGGCTATACTGGTTGACCAATTGGTAAGCATCAAAATCCTGGCTTTGGTCCATCCGCATGTCTAAGCGCGCATCAAACCGGTAGGAAAAACCGCGCTCAGCTTGGTCTAGCTGCGGAGACGAGACGCCCAGGTCATAGTAGATGCCATCGATTAGTCCATGCCCCAGCTTTTCAAGTTCTTCAGTTAAGTGACTAAAGTTGTTATGTACGAGTTCTAGCCGCGGCTGGCTGTCAGCCTGCAAAAAGTCGGCAAAATTGCCTTGAGCCGTCTTGATCGCATACTCATCTTGATCAAAGCCCACCAAGGTGCCCTCTTTAAGCTGACTTAAGAGGTAGCGGGCGTGCCCGCCTCCACCAAAAGTCGCGTCAACATAGAGGCCACCATCGTGCACTTTTAAATTATCGATCGTTTCGTGCAGGAGCACGCTAGTATGCTTAAATTCCATTTCTATAACTCAATATCGTCCAAACTCTCTGCTATATCGTCATAACTCTCATTAGCCTCTTCAGAGTAGTCATCCCAGCGCTCTTTGGCCCAGATTTCGATCCGGGTTGAAACGCCAACGATCACGCACTCCTTCTTTAGACCGGCATGTTCTTTCAAGGTGGGAGAAATGTTGATCCGCCCCTGCTTGTCAAACTCGCCTTCCATCGCCCCAGAATAAAACATTCTGGTGAAGCTGCGGGCATTCTTCTTAGTTAAGGAAAGCTTGGCCAGCTTGGCTTCAATCTTGGCCCATTCTACTAAAGGATAGCCAAAAATGCAGCCTTCCATGCCCCGGGTCAATACCAATTCTGAACCAATTTGTTCACGAAATTTAGCTGGAATGATCAAGCGACCCTTAGCATCTAAATTGTGCTGATATTCACCCATTAGCATGGCCTGGTCCTCCCTTCTATTAACAATTTACCACAAATCCCCACTTTAAACCACCAAATATGGAAAAGAGAGGAAATTTTCCACAAAAATTAAAAAAATGCACCGCTTAGCAAATTAAAGCGGTACATTTTTTAAATCATGGTGACTAGCAAGAGACCCAAATACCAGAAAAAGGAACAAGCATTGAGGTAGCTCCAAAACTGCCGAAACATCTTGCTCAGGGAAATGTTCTTGTTGATCATGGCCCACTTGATGGCCGACAGCAAGATTAAAATGAAGTAAAGCAAGAAAGCCGATGGCAAGAATGAAGGGAGCTTTTTCAAATCGGTCAACAGCTGACAAGCATATATCAAGAAGAAAGGCATCACGTCATAGCCCCGAAAACTGGCTTTGGGCCAAATTAGGTTGACGACGTAGGCGGCCGCCAGACCAAGCACGGGCATTAGCAAAATTTTGGTCATAAAAATCCTCCGTATCTAGTCTATTTTAACTTTTTTCGGCACTTAATCCTAGCAATAAATTGCAAATCAATGGCAAACAGGTTATAATTTCTTCATACAGGAGGCTCATATGGCACGCAAGAAGAAAAAGTCAACATTTCAAAAGATTGAAAATGTCATGGTTATCTTGATGGCGGTAATCACCTTGTTTGGTGTTGCTGCTTCTGTAGTCTACTACCTGATGGGTTAATAAGACTGACAAATACCATCAAAGAGAAAAGCGATCAGCAGCTGCTGATCGCTTTTTGCTTGCGTTTATTTTTAGCTTAATAACGGTAATTATCCAGGTCAATCAAGAATGGATAGCTGCGGGCCAATTTTGACCAGATCCAGTAGGTCAAAATCGTAATCCCCACGCTCCACAGGCCCGTATAAAGAACGCTTGGCAAGGCGGCTTGGAAGGATTGGTTGGTCCAAGTCAAAATACGGAAAACCAGCCAAATGTAAAGGCTAGCCCCGCAACTGGCCAAAAAGGTCCCGATCAAGCGCACGACGAAAAGCTCTGGTGAAACGCGGGCGTACCAGCGGCCAAATGCCGACAGGGCCGGCAAAACGACGATGTAAATGCCGATAATGCCGTAAAAGTATAAGTCTGCTACTAACCCAGCGCCAAGGGCCAGCCAAAATTCTTTAGGGTTGCGCTCATCTTCGAAATTGATAATCAAAACTGCTAAAGGGAGCAGCATCAAGCTAGCCTTGCCGTTACCATATTTTAAGATCGGCTGCAGGTAAACGGACAAAACGCCATCGAGGATCAGGGCAACATATAAGGCGATCGCCAGGATCCACTGCTTAAAAATGCGCATTAGGACACGCTCCTTTGAACGACCGTGACGACTGATGGGTCAGACAGGTTGCCGGCAGGCGTGATCTTGATCAAGTCAGACAAGCCAAAGCTGTCTTTGGTCGTTTCGCTAACCGTCCCGATCAACAGGCCCTTAGGTGACACGCCACCAAGACCACTAGTATAAACCTTGGTACCCTTGGCCAATTTGCTTGAGCTAGAAGCCTGGGTGAAGGTCAAGACGCCGCCAGACTGCACGCTGATAATGCCGTGCAAGGTCTTGCCGGAACTAGAAACTGCTTGAACGGCAAAACGGTTAGCTGAACTGTCAGTCGTCGTGATCAATTCAACCTTGCTGGTTGCCGTATCCACTTCGGTCAAGCGGCCGATGACCCCGCCGCCAGACATCACCGCCATGCCCTTTTTAAAGCCGGCGTTTTTGCCCTTGTTGATGGTCAATTGCTCGCTCCAGCTGTCAGAAGAGCGGGAAATGACAGAAGCGGTGGTGGTCGTGTAGCTGGTCAAAGTCTTTTTGATCCCGGCTGCGGCCTTCAGCTGCTTGTTTTCTTTTTCTAAGACAGCATTTCTTGCTTCAACCTGGGCCAATTCAGAGACTTTTTTCTTCAAATGGTCATTTTCACTGGCGGCGTTGAGGAGGTCATCGATCGAATTGATCCCATCAGACAGCCAAGCAACTGGTGCACTGACGATTCTAGAGCCAACTGAAACCAGGTCATTGCCCAGTCTTTGCACGAATAAAGGAGCATTTAAGTTATTCCGCAAAGTAACGGTTGAGCCCAGCAAGGCCGCTACCACAGCGACCGTTGCCAGGGCTGATAACATTTTTCTGTTTTGAAAAAACTTCTTCATATAAACTCAAATCCAAGATAAAAACCGGCCTAAGGCCGGTTTATTGCTGCTTATCTACTAGTTCTGCGCATTACGTCCAAATGCTTCAGTGATTCACCAGTCCCAATAGCTACGCAGTCAAGTGGATCTTGAGCGATAAATACTGGTACCTTGGTTGCATCAGAGATGACTTCTGGTAGGTTCTTGAGCAAGGCACCACCACCGGTCAGGACGATACCATGATCAATTACGTCAGCCGCAATTTCAGGAGAAGTCAATTCCAGAGTTTCCTTGATAGCCACGATAATGTCTTGAACGACATCTTGGATGGCCGTAGCCACGTCAACGGCGCTGATTTCCAATGACTTAGGCAAGCCTGAAACCAGGTCCCGGCCACGGATCGTCATTGATTCAATTTCCTTAGCTGCTTCAACAGAAGCTGAGCCAATTTGGATCTTGATGTCTTCAGCAGTTCTTTCACCGATCAACAGGTTGTACTTGCTGTGAACGAAGTTGGTGATCGCTTGGTTGAACTTGTCGCCAGCTTGGCGGATAGAAGTTGAAGAAACGATCCCGCCTAATGAAATAGTGGCAACGTCAGTCGTACCGCCACCGATGTCAACGACCATCGAACCAGTTGGTTCCATTACTGGAAGACCAGCACCGATAGCTGCGGCAAAAGGTTCTTCGATGACGTAAGCTTCACGGGCACCAGCCACGCGAGCAGCGTCAATGACCGCTCTCTTTTCAACTTCGGTAACGCCAGAAGGAACACAGATCATGACCGACGGCTTAGAATTGCCAACTGTCTTGCCCATGAAGTATTTCAGCATGGATGCAGTAGTGTCGTAGTCGGCAATTACCCCATCCTTCATTGGCCGAATCGCAACAATTGAACCAGGAGTACGGCCGATCATCTCCTTGGCTTCAGAACCAACGGCGATGACTTCGCCGGTCTTGGTGTTCTTTGCCACAACAGAAGGTTCGCGCAAAACGATGCCCTTGCCTTCAACATAAACCAGAGTATTGGCAGTACCCAGGTCGATACCAATATTTTTTGAACCAAATCCAAACACGGATATCTCTCCTTATTTACTCGCTTAATCTTGCTTAATTATAGCATAATGCCCGTGAAAGTCATGGATTGGCAGAAAATTAAGCTAAATTTAAAACAATTCTCTTTCACGCAGGCTCAAATAGTCTCCTCCGCCCACGATGAAGTGGTCCAAGAAGGCGATCTTCATGATCTTGCTGGCCTCCTTGAGCCCCCTGGTTAGTTCCAGGTCATTTTGGGACGGGGTCAAATAGCCACTTGGGTGGTTATGAGCCACAATCATGCTGGCGCAGCCGTAAACGACCGCCCAGCGGAAAATTTCCCTTGGGTGCACCCAGGACCGGTCTAGGGTGCCTTGAAAAAGCATCTTTTCTCCTAACAGATTTTGCTGCTTGTCAAAGTAGAGGACCCAAAACTGCTCCTGCTTTTGCCCTTGCAGCTTTTCAGCCAGGTAATTGCCAATCTTGGAGCTGGATGACCAGTCACAAGACCGGCGGTGGTCGGTTGCCCGCAAGCGGTCCAGCATGACCTCGATGGTCAAGGCCAGGTCAGGCGGGCAAGCGGGACCTGACGCATAGTCCAGCAGGTCCTTGAAGCTGGTAATCTTGTCTTTTTGCAGCCGCTTTTCCAGGTCGTCCCAGCTGGTCAAGTGGAGCTGGCTGACTAAAAGCTTGAGCAAGTCCAGATCGTTTTCGATGTAGTAGTAGTTAAACGTTTGTTCAGTCATGACAACTGCCTCCTAAAAATAAAAACGCCTCTACTTGTTATTACACCGAAAATCAGAAAATTAACGTCGAAAGTTGGAAGAAGTTTTGGCACGCCATTATTGCTTTTTTCCTATCAATCGCTGTAGGTGCCTTCAGATCAGGAATCATCACGCAATCGATGCCGGCATTGGCGGCGGCTTCGACCCCCATGCTGGAATCTTCAAAGATCAAAAGCTGGTCTTTAGCTAACCCGCTTTTCTTTTGCGCTTCCAAATAAAGATCTGGGAAAGGCTTAGAGCGCAGCTTGTGTTCAGCTACTTCGTCGTGGGTGACGATGTAGTCAAAATAATTGCGGCAGCCCGTCACCCACAGGTCATGGTCAACCACGCTCTTATAGTTGTTGCTGGCTAGGCCCATGTTGATCCCGAGCTCTTCAAACTTATCGAGGATTTCTTGAACGCCAGGCTTAAGCACTAGCTTGCCCTCATCGGTCCATTGCCAGACCAGGTCATCGGTCCTTTTGACAAAGGCGCGGCGAACCTCGTCACTAGCAAAATATTTGGCGTAAAAGTCATCCATGCTCTTGACGCTAGCCCCAACCAGGGTCAGGTAGCTGTCATCGGGGATGCCTAAGTTATATTCTTTTGAGGCTTGAATATTAGCCTTCCAGTAGAGTTCTTCTGAGTTGACTAAAAGGCCATCCATGTCAAAAATTACGCCCTGCTTTTCGTGTTTAATGCCCTTAATCTGCATTTTTCCTCATCTCTTTTCTTACTCATTTTTTCTTTTTCCAATTTTGCTTTTTTGTCAACCTATTTTGTTTGCCTGTTCTTTTTGACCAACTGCAAGACGGCACTAACCAGGTAAAAAGATCCAGTTACTAAAACAATGTCGTTTTTCTTAGCCTGTTGCAGTTGCTGGTCTAGTGCAAGCTTTAAGTCAGCTTCATAAGGGAACTTTTCCTGGGCCCAGGCCGGGAAATCGGCCTGTTTGGCCGCCCGCGGATAAGGCAGGCTGGTCAAGAGCAAGTTTTTTGCTTGAAACAGACTCAAGAAATCGCTCAAGTCCTTATCTTTCATCATCGCCGTCAGAACCAAGACCTGCCCGCCCCTTTGCCCGGCCAGCTGGTCAGCATATCTCAGCAGCTTTTCCCCGGCTTGGACATTGTGGGCTCCGTCTAAGAGCAGCATTGGCGCTTCCCCCAGCTTTTGGTAGCGGCCAGGGACAGTTGTTTCAGTAATTGCCGCTTCTGCATCCCCTGAAGCTAGCGTCAGGCCCAGGCAGGAAAAAGCCTTTAAAGCCATGGCTGCATCTTTGCCCTCTGCTTCTGGCATCGCCGGCAAGAGGTATTTTTGGGGCAAGGAAATTTCTGTTTGCTGATCTTTTTCCATCACGGAAAAATCTTTTCCCAGCCAGTAGCCTTGGCTGTCTTCTTTTTCCAGCTTATCTTCGACAATCCCCTTTACGCTTTCAGGGATATCGCCTAAGACCGCCGGAACCTGCTTTTTGATGATGCCACTTTTTTCCCGGGCAATGTCAGCCAGGGTCGGCCCGATGATCTGCTCATGGTCCAGGCCAATCGTCGTAATCAGGCTGACTGCCGGCGTGATCACATTGGTCTTGTCATGCTCAGCCCCAATGCCCACTTCAATCACGGCATAGTCGCATTTTTGCTTAGCAAAATACAAAAAGGCCATTGCCACTTCGTATTCAAAAGTCACAAGCGAAAAATCCGGCTCCGTCTTTTGAATTTCAGCAATTTTATCTTCCACCTGGTTGGCGATGGCCAAAAGCTCCTGGTCACTGATCGGCTGGCCATTTAACTGGATACGCTCATTAAAGCTAACGATAAAGGGAGAAACAAAAAGGCCAGTCCGCTGACCAGCCTTTTGGAGCAGATTGCTCAAATAATATGCAGTTGACCCTTTACCGTTGGTTCCAGTAATATGGCAGCACTTGACTTCCCTTTCTGGATGGCCAAGTTCAGCCAAAATCCTCTTCACATAGCGCAGGTCGCTTTTTTCATGCAGCTTGGGCAAATGGTAGAGGTAATCTGTAAATTCGGTAACAGTCTCAAATTTCACGTCTTTAACGACTTTCCTTCAATTCTTGGATTCTTTCCTTGACCCCAGCCAGTTGACTTTCGTATTCAGCCTTCTTAGCCTTTTCCTTGTCAACAACAGCTTGCGGAGCGTGGTCAACAAAGCCCTTGTTGGCCAGCTTCTTTTCAGCCCGGTCAACTTCACTTTGCAGGCGCGCTTCTTCCTTGGTCATCTTAGCAATTTCTTCGTCAAGGTCCACCAATTCTGACAGTGGGACAAAGATCTGAGCCCCGGCGATCACAGCGGTCTTAGCCAATTTTGGCGCATCGATCTTGGTTGAGATTTCCAGTTTCTTAGGGTGCAGGAAGTTTTCAACGTAATCCATGTTGTCCTTCAGGATATGTTCGCTCGCTTCATCGTCTAATTGGATCAAGATGTCGATTGCACTTGACATTGGAGCGTTCACTTCCATCCGGATGTTCCGAACGGCCTTGATGGTTTCAATCAAGAAGGCCATGTCGCTGTCAGCTTGCGCATTGTCAAATTCCTCATGGGCTACTGGGTATTCAGCCACCATGATGGACTTGCCCTCATGTGGCATGGACAGCCAGAGCTTTTCGGTTACGAACGGCATGATTGGGGAGATGAGGCGCAGGATTTGGTCCAGGATGTAAGTCAAGTTGGCTTGCTTTCTGGCCTTCAATTCTGCATCATCGCCGTACAGGGCAACCTTGGAAATTTCGATGTACCAGTCACAGAAGTCGTTCCAGATGAAGTTGTACATTTCCCGGCCAGCTTCACCAAATTGGAATTCGTCAAAGAGACGAGTGGTTTCCTTAACCGTGTGGTTCAAGCGGTCAAAAATCCAGGCATCAGCCAGGTCAAAAGTGCTAGTGTCTGGCATTTGAGCAGGCTGAGCATCTTCTGGCAGGTTCATGATCACGAAACGACTTGCGTTCCAGAGCTTGTTGATGAAGTTCCAAGCAGAATCCATCTTCTTGTAGCTGAAGCGGGTATCTTGACCAGGCGCCGTCCCATTCAACAAGAACCAGCGCAGTGCGTCGGCACCGTACTTGTCAATGACGTCCATTGGGTCAATCCCGTTGCCCAGGGACTTAGACATCTTCCGCCCTTGTTCGTCCCGAATCAAGCCGTGCAAGACAACGTTGTCAAATGGCCGCTTGCCGGTAAAGTGCAAACTTTGGAAGATCATCCGGGAAACCCAGAAGAAGATGATGTCGTAACCCGTTACCAAGGCGTTGGTTGGGAAGTAGCGCTTGAAGTCTTCAGAGTCTTCATCTGGCCAACCCAAAGTAGAGAATGGCCACAAGGCACTGGAGAACCAAGTATCCAAAACGTCTTCATCTTGGTCCCAGTTTTCAATGTCCTTTGGCGCTTCTTCACCAACGTACATTTCACCGATTTCCTTGTTGTACCAAGCTGGAATCCGGTGGCCCCACCACAGCTGACGGGAGATAACCCAGTCATGGACGTTTTCCATCCAGTGGCGCAGAGTCCCTTCAAAGCGTTCTGGCACGAAGTTGACCTTGCCATCAGTGTCTTGGTTTTCCAAAAGCTTATCAGCTAATGGCTTCATCTTGACGAACCATTGGGTAGACAGGCGTGGTTCAACTTGTACGCCAGACCGTTCTGAGTGACCAACTGAGTGGACGATTGGCTCAACCTTAAGGAGGTAGCCTTCTTGCTTCAGGTCTTCTACCAATTGCTTGCGGCAGTCAAAGCGGTCCATGCCAGCGTACTTGCCAGCCTTGTCGTTCATGGTGCCGTCATCGTTCATGACGTTGATTCTTTCCAGGTTGTGCCGGTTGCCGACTTCAAAGTCGTTCGGGTCGTGGGCTGGGGTAATCTTCACCAAACCAGTCCCAAATTCTGGGTCAACGTGTTGGTCTTCGATGATTGGAATTTCCCGGCCAACCAGTGGCAGGATCAGCTTTTTGCCAACCAAGTCCTTGTAGCGTTCATCGCCAGGTGCAACGGCAACGGCGGTATCACCAAACATGGTTTCTGGACGAGTCGTTGCGATTTCAACAGAACCTGACCCATCTGCTAGTGGATAGTTGATGTGGTAAAAGGCACCTTGGTCGTCTTGGTGGATAACTTCGATATCAGACAAAGCAGTCCGCAATTTTGGATCCCAGTTGATGATGTATTCACCGCGGTAGATCAGGCCCTCGTTATAAAGCTGCACGAAGACGCGGCGAACGGCCTTAGACAAGCCCTTGTCCAAGGTAAATCTTTCTCTTGAGTAGTCCAGGGAAAGGCCTAGCTTTTGCCACTGGCTCTTAATAATGTTGGCGTATTCGTCCTTCCATTCCCAGACCTTGTCGACAAATTTTTCCCGGCCTAAGTCATAGCGGCTGACGCCTTCTTCGCGAAGACGCGCTTCAACCTTGGCTTGAGTTGCAATCCCGGCGTGGTCCATCCCTGGCAGGTACAAGGTATCATAGCCTTGCATCCGCTTGTAGCGGATCAGGGTGTCTTGAATTGCCGTGTCCCAAGCGTGACCCAGGTGCAACTTGCCAGTTACGTTTGGGGGCGGGATAACGATTGAGTAAGGCTTAGCTTTCTTGTCGCCAGATGGCTTAAAAAGGTCTTCATCAAGCCATTCTTGATAGCGGCCAGCTTCAACCTCTTGCGGGTTGTATTTTGGTGCTAGATCTGTCATAAATTCCTCCATCAAAAAAGTCCTAGACAATCTGTCTAGGACGATTTAATTAACCGCGGTACCACCTATTTTGAGCATACTGCTCCACTTAAAGGCGGGTAACGGGGCAACAACCGGATTGACCTACTTGTTTTCAGCCAATCAGCTCTTCAAGCTACTAGGCGCTTCCGGTCTCTCAGCATGCTGACCTTTCTCTGTCATGAGGCGCCACCTCTTGATCTGTGCTTTGTCAAAAAGTATAGCATATTTTTTCAGATCATTAAAGGGCCGATCCCTTTAACTTGGCAAGTTCTTCAACAGTCAGCTCCCGGTAGGCAGCAGGCGCCAAATTTTCGTCCAGCTTAAGTGGACCCATGGACAGACGCTTTAAGGCAAGCACCTTCATCCCTTGAGAAGCAACCATCCGTTTGACCTGGTGGTACTTGCCTTCGGTGATGGTGACTTCAATTTCTGATGCATCATGATCAAAGTCTTGCGACAAAATTCGTAACTTACCAGGCTTTAGCTCTGTACCATCTTTTAAGGTTAGCCCCTTAGCGAAAGCTTCAGCCGTCTCCTGAGTGGCAACACCAGCCAGCATAGCATAGTAGACTTTCGGCACATGGTGGTCTGGAGCCAGCAGCTGGTGGGTCAATTGACCATCGTTAGTGATCAATAACAGCCCCGTCGTGTCCTTGTCTAAGCGCCCGATTGGTGCCAGATTTTGGTAGCGGTCCTTGGCTTTTAGCAAATCCAGCACCGTCTTTTGGCTCCGGTCTTCGGTTGCTGATAAAACGCCAGCCGGCTTATTCAGCAAGAAGTAGTGGAATTCCTGATAAACGACTGCTTGCCCGTTTACCGTCACCTCGTCGCTTTCCTTGACCTTTTGCTTGGCCGTCCGGCAGATCTTGCCGTTAACCTGGACCTGCCCTTTTTTGATGATTTCATGAACCTGGCTTCTTGAGCCAACTTTCATGTTGGCCAAAAATTTATCAAGGCGCAGCATTAAAGGAGGTCCGCGTCTTCTTCAGACAGGTCATTTAAGAAACTTTGACCTGGGTAAATTGGCGTCACCTTGATGCCGGCCAAAGCCCGCTCAATTAAGCCATCTACGTCCAGACGGTTTTCGTATTCCCGAGCCTTGTCAACCCGTGGCTTAGTCTTAGGACGCGGTGGAGCAAAAATTGTGCAGCAGTCTTCAAATGGCTGAATAGACAAATCAAAGGTGCCGATTTCTTCAGCCTTGGCAATAATTTCGTTCTTGTCCATGGTGGCAACTGGGCGGATGACTGGGGTAGTCGTCACATCGTTGATGGCAGCCATGGATTCTAGGGTTTGCGAAGCAACTTGGCCAACGGATTCCCCGTTAAAGATGGCCAGGCCGTGCCGTCTTTGTCTGATGATGTCTGCTAAACGCAGCATGAAGCGGCGCTGCACGGTCATCAGGTAGCCTTCCGGCAATTTTTCCTTGATGGTTTCCTGAATTTCAGCAAAAGGCACTTCGATGAAGTTGATCCGGCCGCTGTACTTGGCCAAGATGCTGGTCAAGTCCTTGGCCTTGGCCAGGGCCTTTTCAGAGGTATAAGGCGGCGAGAAAAAGTGCACCATTTCGATGTTGACGCCGCGCTTCATGGCTAAGTATGAAGCAACAGGTGAGTCGATCCCGCCTGACAGCATCATCACTGCCTTGCCGGCCGTGCCAACTGGCATCCCACCGGCCCCGTGAAGAAGCTGGTTGGAAATGTAGGCCCCGTCTTGACGCACTTCCAGGCGCAAGACCATGTCCGGGTGCTTCATTTCCGCTTCTAAGCCTTCCATGTTGTTATAGAGGTAGTCAGCTACCAATTGGTTCAACTGGTTGGTGTCATAGATAAACTTGTGGTCGCTTCTTCTGGTATTAACCTTAAAGGTCATGCCTTCCTTGTAAGTAGCCTGCATCAGCTCTAAAGCGGTCTTTTCGATGGCTTCTAGGCTCTTTTCCGTCTTGATGACTGGGGAATAGGTCTGGATGCCGAAGACTACCTTCAAGCGTTCGTCTACTGCTTCAAAAGGAGTTCCGTTCAACAGGATGTGCATCCGGTCATGGTGGGTTTGAATCTTTAAGTCCTTGAAGTCGTGCAAAACCTTTTGCACGTTGGCTGAAAGCCGGTTGATGAAGTCCATCCGGTTCTTGCCCTTGGTTGACAATTCGCCGTAGCGAATCATGATTTCTGTGTATTGCAAATTTACTCTCCTAAATGGTTAATCTTGGCAAAGTGCTGGTAGATCTTGTCAAAGACCGCGATAAACTGGTCAGCCTCTTCCAAAGTGTTGCTTTCGTCAAAACTGAGGCGAACGGCGCTAGTCGCAATTGGGTCTGGGGTCTTCATCGCCACTAAGGTTGAAGCCTCATCAGCCGTCTTGGATGAGCAGGCTGAAGTCGTTGAAATAAAGATGTCTTGCTCTTCCAAGGTGTGGACCAGGGTTTCGCCCCGGATGCCTTCTAGTGCAAAACACAAGATGTGCGGCGCAAAGTCAGCTTTAAGCGGTGAAAAGATGTGAATGCCAGGCTTGTCTTTCAAGTAGTCTGAAATTCTGGTCTTGATGGCCAATTCCCGGGCAGCCTTTTCGTCTTCGCCATCTAACAGCAGCCTGGTCGCCTTGGCCATGGCAGCAATGGCTGCCAGGTTTTCGGTCCCGCTCCGCAGGCCCTTTTCCTGCCCACCGCCTTCACATAGCGGCATGATCATCCGGCCCTCTTTTTTATACAAGATGCCAATACCGCGCGGACCGTGGAACTTGTGGGAAGAAAAGCTCATCATGTCCACTCTTGGGGTGAAGACTTGGTCCCAAATCCCCTTTCCTAAAGCTTGAACGTTGTCGACATGGAAGTGAACGTTTGGGTAGTCTTCCAAGATTTCAGAAATCTCTTGAATTGGCTGAATAGTCCCCACTTCGTTATTGACGCCCATGATGGAAACCAAGGTAGTGTCCTTGTCAAGGGCAGCCTTGAGGTCTTCTGGGTTAACCCGGCCTTCCTTGTCAACTGGCAGTCTGGTCACCCGGAAGCCCAGGTTTTCCAGTTCGGTAAAGGCGTTGGCTACGGAAGCATGCTCAACTGAAGAGGTAATCAGGTGCTTGCCGAATTCCCGCTTGGCCCAAGCCGTCCCCTTGATGGCAGTGTTGTTGGACTCGGTCCCGCCGGAAGTAAAGAAGATTTCGTCTGCCTTTACCCCCATCAGGTCCGCAATCTGCCGGCGAGAAGCCTCAAGCAATTGGTGGGCCCGGTCGCCAAGTTTGTGCAAGCTGGAAGGGTTGCCCCAGATCTTGGTCACGACTTGGCTATAGGTATCTAAAGCTTCTGGCGCCATCTTGGTCGTGGCGCTGTTGTCAAAATAAATCACAGTCTTACTCCTTAAAAAAAGCGGCCAACAACTGACCGCTTAATCTTAACAATGTTCAATTTTAATCCAAAAGCCGCTTAACTGCAATTAATTACACTCTTAATCCAGCATTTCTTTTTGCTCTTGGTAATAGGCATTTTCGATCCGCTGGTAGCTGCCAGGGTCAACCCGCTCAACTGCCGTGGCGATCGTGTCTAGGGCGTCTTTATAGTTGTAGTCGCGGTCATAAAGTTTCATCGCCGCTTTTCTAGCCCGAACCACCCCTTCATTGTCCAAGAACTTGTTGGAGTATTGCATAGTCAATTCAAAAAGATCTGCCGAATTGACGATGTCAGCGGCATCTTTTTTCAGCCGGTCCACGTCATCAGAAATCTGCACCAGTTCTTGGGAGATTTTTTCCATGTTGATCCGGATCTGATTGAGTTCGCCGGTCGTCTTGCTGATTTCATTGATGACCAAGGTGTACATCTGCAAAAAGGCATCTGGGATCCCTGGCAGCTGGTGCCGGCTCAAGCGTCTATAGATCAGGGAGACTTCTTGCTTAAATTCCTTGATAGAGCGGTGGGCCACTTCTTCAGCTTCATAAAGGCCATCCACTGCTTCTGAGAGCTCTTGCTGGCGCTGACCAATTTCGCTTAGGCGATTCAAGATCCGGACCCAGGTACTTTCAACTTCCGAATAAACGGCATTGCCATCGGCAATCTTTTGACTGCTTCTAATGTAGTCAGAATCCATCTTGTGGACCTCACGCTCAAGGCCCCGGGCTTCGTCTAGCTCGCCGTGGGTCAACTCGTAGCTTTCATCAATATGCCGCAATTTTTTGACCAATTGCTGGCTGACTACTTGCTGGTGGGCCAGGAGATTTTGCAGCTTGTCTAGGTTTTCTTCGACAAAAGGCCGTGCCCGGTATTCCTTTTCCAGGATCTTGTACAAGGTATCGATTTCCTTGTCGACCTTCTTCATCCCCTTTTCACAGGCATCTAAGTCCAGTTTTGCCAGGTCTTGGAGGGATTTCTCAATCTGATCATTGCTTTGCTTGATTTCTAGCAAGATGTCCAGGCTGCCAAAGCTGTATTTTTCAGACCGCATCTTCTTGTAGGCATCGGCAATTTCCGATAATTGCTCGGCAAAAACCGTCTCTAGTTCGTGCTGATCTTTTTTAACTTCTGGCAGTTGCTTGCCCAAACTGTCTAAAGCTGCCCGAATCTTGGACAAGACCCGCTTGGCTTCCACGTGATCGCCTTGGGCTGAAAGGTTCTTAGCTTGGGCAAAGTCTTCTTCCATGGCTGACAGACGGTTTTCGATTTCCTCTAAAGCCGAGCTGTAGTCAAAGGAAGCAGCCAAAATTTCCTTCCGCATTTCCCGGTAGGTCTTCATCAGCTCATCGTAAAGAGCCTGGTTTTCCCGGTTGGATTCTAGCAACTGGGTGAAGACGTCGGCAGAATTTTTGATATCTTCGCTGATCGCATCGAGAAGCTCTTGAGCCTGCTTGATGTCTTGGTGAGCCTTAACTAAGCGGTAGCGGGCATTTTCGTCAGCCCCCTCCTCAATCAGGCGCTGGATTTCTGGAAAAGCCTCCGCTGCCTTTTCATAGCTCTTCTTCCAGGTGGTCAAGGTTGCTAGACTCTCCCCAGCCAGCTCCATTTGGTCCAGCTTGCTGATGGCCCGCTCAAGGTGAAGGTCTTCCATGTTGCCCAAATCGTTGTCCAGCTCTTCAATTTCCTGGAGCTGGTGGCGGTTGACGATGAGCATCGCGGCTACAGCGACAATAATTGCAATAATGATCGTGATGAGTAGTAGAGATTGTGTTGATGACATAACTTTCTCCTCCGAACTTTACTTCATTATACCAAACTCCGGCTAAAAATATTTTCTTAGATAAATACTTTCTGTGCTTTTTTATCTTTTTCCTTGCTTTATCCTGCCAAACCCCTTATAATGGTCAACGTGTAAAATATTTGCAGCCATAAGTGACAAGAACGTCAACATCTTGGGACGCCTAAGTGAACGAGTAACCCACGCTGCACGGGTGAAAATGTAAACTCAAGATGCACGAATGTTGAACTTATATTGTGATATTTTACTCCAAGAATTTTATTAATTTTTATTGGAGGAATTTTATATGTCAAGATACACTGGTCCAAGTTGGAAGCGCTCAAGAAGATTAGGCATCTCATTGTCAGGCACTGGCAAGGAACTTGCTCGTCGTTCATACGCTCCAGGTCAACACGGTCCTAACCAACGTGGCCGTCTTTCAGAATACGGTATGCAATTGCACGAAAAGCAAAAGCTGCGTTGGATGTTCGGCTTGAACGAACGCCAATTCCGTACTTTGTTTGAACGCGCTGGTAAGATCCGTGAAGGCCAACACGGTACCAACTTCATGATCTTGCTTGAACGTCGTTTGGACAACGTTGTTTACCGTTTGGGTCTTGCTACTACTCGTGAACAAGCTCGTCAATTGGTAAACCACGGCCACATCACTGTTGATGGCAAGCGCGTTGACATTCCTTCATACGAAGTTAAGGTTGGTCAAACCATTAGCTTGAAGGAAAAGTCAAAGAACTTGCAACAAGTTAAGGACGCTTTGGAAGCTACTGCTTCACGTCCATCATTTGTTTCATTTGACGAAGACAAGATGGAAGGTCAATTGGTTCGTTTCCCAGAACGTGACGAAATGGAACCAGAAATTGACGAAGCCTTGGTTGTTGAATACTACAACAAGTTGCTGTAATTCATCGCCTGCTTCAAAGCCTTTCCCCTGTGGGGAGAGGCTTTTTTCTTGCCTAAAAACCCCTTAAACTTGCTATAATTAGGAAAAAGACGATTTATTTTTTTCAAAATAGAAAGGGGAAACAGATGTCTGAAGACTTAGAGAAAAGAGTTGAATACGCGGCAAGCGGCATTACCCCGCAAACCAAGCCCGACGAACGGCGCCGCTACCTGGGCTCTTTAAGAGAACGGGTCTACCTCCGCATGAATTTAACAGAGTGCCAAGACCCTGCCCTCACCCAGCTGTTTTTAGCGCATTTAAAAGACTACCAGGGCTATACCATCTTGATCAATGGCAACACGCCTAATCCGGCCTTTGTGGGCAAGATTGAGAGTCAGGCCAGCAAGCTGGGCATTCCTTTCCGCCTGGTTAACGATGATACGGCCAAAACGGGCGATGACGACTCGGCCATCTTGGTTGTGTCAAAGACGGCAATTAACCAGATGCGGGTTGAGATTGGCCAAGTCTACCCACCAGAATTGCCCAAAGAAAAATTGCCAGCTCCGAAAAAGAAAGGCTTATTTGAAAGATTGTTTGGTGATCAAAAGTGAAGCCCTTAGCCTACCGCATGCGGCCCCGCGACTTAGATGAAGTGGTCGGCCAGCAGCACCTGGTTGGGCCTCATAAGATCATCCGCCGGATGGTCGAAGCCCACCGCCTGTCTTCCATGATTCTCTACGGCCCGCCTGGCATCGGCAAAACCAGCATCGCCAGCGCCATCGCGGGTTCAACCAAATACGCCTTTCGCCAGCTAAATGCTGCAACCGATGGGCAAAAGGAACTGGCACAAGTAGCGGCTGAAGGCAAGATGAGCGGAACCGTGATTTTGCTTTTAGACGAAATTCACCGCTTAAACAAGGTCAAGCAGGACTTCTTGCTGCCCTTGCTAGAAAGCGGACAGGTTATCTTGGTCGGGGCCACGACGGAAAATCCCTACCTAGCTATCTCCCCTGCCATTCGGTCGCGCTGCCAGATTTTTGAGCTGAAGACCTTGAGTGAAGCCGATGTCCTGACTGCCGTCAACCGGGCCTTGACCGATGAAGAGCGAGGCCTTGGCAAATACCACGCCAAACTGACCGAAGAAGCAGGAAAATTTTTAGCCGAAAAAGGGAACGGGGATCTGCGCTCAACCCTAAACAGCCTGGAACTGGCCGTCCTGTCAACCAAGCAAGAGCTAGCAAACGATGGCAAGGATACGGAAGCCTTCACCATTGGTCTGGAAGAAATGGCAGATTCGCTCCAGATGAAGGCGCAAAATTTTGACAAGGATGGGGATGGTCACTATGACCTGGTTTCCGCCTTTCAAAAGTCCATCCGAGGCTCTGACACCGATGCCGCCCTCCACTACCTGGCCCGCTTGATCGAATCCGGCGACCTGATTTCCATTTGTCGTCGACTCACCGTTATTGCCTATGAAGACATTGGCCTGGCCAATCCGCCTGCCTGCGAGCGGACCGCTCTAGCTGTCCAAAGCGCCCAGCAGCTGGGCCTGCCAGAAGCACGGATCCCTTTGGCAAATGCCGTTATCGAGCTCTGTCTGTCCCCAAAGAGCAACTCGGCGATGGCAGCCGTAGACCAGGCCCTGACCGACGTGAGAGAGGCTAATATCGGCCAAATACCAGATAATTTAAAAGATGCCCACTACCAAGGCGCGGCAAAGCTGGGCCATGGCACGGGCTACATCTATCCGCATGACTACCCTGGCGACTGGGTGCCGCAGCAGTACCTGCCTAATAAGCTGGTCGGCAAGCAGTACTTCCAGCCTAAGGGCGAGAGCAAGTATGAGGGTGCTTTTAAAAAGCAGTACGAGCTCTTGCACCAAATGCAGGCCGATGGCCTCAAAAGAGCCAGGAAAGCAGAGAAAAAAGATTAAGATTTTGTAAGCGCTATTTTCGCTCTTGACAAGAGGCAGGGCTTTCTATATTATAATAAGTGATCTGAGTTGATCGTCAGAAGCTTATTTGTAAATTAGTTGACCGATCAAACTTAAGGACGTGGTGGCCTGTCAGTAACTACTGAATCGGAATGCTGCCTTGGCAGAATCCATATTCACTGCGCGATGGGCCGGATTTTGTGATTTTTTTACGGGATCAACAAGCGCCATTTATGCTTTGGTCAACTCGGATTTTCTTAGATAATAAAGGCGGCCCAAATGGGCCGTTTTTTTGTATATACAATATTTTTTAGAAAGAGAAAGTTGGTTTAATGCTCTACATTCGCATCTTCATGGGGATCTTCATCTTGATGCTCCTCCTCACCTCCTGGTACCTCTGGCACCGCAGAAACGGCGCCTTCCTAGTCTTTGACGTCGCTGGCAATCCTGGCCTGCATACCTTGCTGACGGCCTGCTCCATTGCTCTCTTGGCTGTCAGCATCATAGGGATTATCCTGCTCTTTATGCCCAACAAGTACCTGAATTTAATTACCCTCTTCCTTGGATCTGGCGTCATTTTCGCCTTTGCGCTTTTGCCTTCACAAAACCAGCAGTGAGATGGAAAAAACTATTAAAATGCTTTCATTTTTTTGGTAAAATAGGAGTAGGAAGAGGTGTTAAAAATGACTAAGCAATATCAATACAAACACATTCAAGTTGCTGTCGATGGCTCAAAGGAAGCTGATTTGGCCTTCAAGAAAGCAGTCACGGTAGCCAAGCACATGAACGCCACTTTGGAAATCCTGCACGTAATCGATACTCGCTCTTTCCAAAACGTCTCCAGCTTTGACTCAGCCATGGTTGAACAAGTTTCCAATGATGCCAAGAAGAAGATGGAAAAGTACTACCAAGAAGCCGTTGATGCCGGCGTTAAGGAAGTTCACTACTCAATTGAATTTGGGTCACCGAAGTCAATCATCAGCCGGGAATTCCCTAAGAAGCACGATATTGACTTGATCGTGGTTGGGGCTACTGGCTTAAACGCGGTTGAAAGACTCTTGATCGGCAGCGTTACAGAATACATCACTAGAACCGCTGACTGCGACGTTTTAGTCGTTCGTCACAACACTGCAGGCTTAGACCGTTAGTCTATTCGCAAGCAATCAAAAAAGAAGTCATCCAAACGGATCAATGTCATTAAGTTAAGGCATTGACTTT
>NZ_AZDU01000129.1 GCF_001434815.1 Lactobacillus equicursoris DSM 19284 = JCM 14600 = CIP 110162 | reverse complement strand
AAAGAGGTCAAAATGGATCATTCAAATTCTATCACAGATTCTCGGCAAAAGGGTAAGCATTTCACCTATGGTGATCGTAGAGTAATCAAATCACTGCACGAGAGAAAATACTCCAACAGAGCTATTGCAAGAGAACTAAACTGCTCTCCTAGCTCTATCGGTTACGAGCTAAAAAGAGGCACCATAACCACACCAAACAGCCACAGGAAGCGTTATTTCGCCAAGGCTGGACAGGATGCTTATGACGATAACCGCAAGCACTGTGGGCGTAAGATTGAGTTCTTTAAGCACCGTCGCTTTATGGAGTATGTGGTCAAGCATTTCCACCAAGATGACTGGTCCTTAGACGCTTGTGTCGGGCGTGCATTGGCAATAGATGGCTTCACTAAAGATGAGGTCGTCTCTACCAAAACTCTGTACAAGTACGTTGATGAAAAGCTTCTAGGCATCATCAATCTCGATCTGCCTATGAAGACTGCTCGAAGTACTAAGCAGCACAAAGTACGTCAAAACCTGCGTAAATTAGGCCGTAGTATCGATGAACGAGACCCGAAGATTGA
>NZ_AZDU01000128.1 GCF_001434815.1 Lactobacillus equicursoris DSM 19284 = JCM 14600 = CIP 110162 | reverse complement strand
GCTACCAATACTTTGAATCTTCATCAGCTGCTGACTACACGCCTAACTTCACCCAAGCTGCACAAGCTGGCTACAAGACCATCTACGGTGTCGGCTACATGCTGGCTGACTCAGTTAAGGCAGCTTCAAAGAAGTACCCTAAGAAGAACTTCGTTATCATTGACTCCGTTGTTAGCGGTCAAAAGAACGTTGCTTCCGTAACCTTCAAGAGTAACGAAGCTTCATATCTTGCCGGTTTAGCAGCTGCTTACACTACCAAGACCAACCACGTTGGCTTTATCGGTGGTGCCAAGTCAAGCGTTTTGGAATTGTTCGAAGCCGGCTTCAAGCAAGGCGTTAAGGACGGTGCCAAGGCTTTAGGCAAGAAAATCAAGATCGACGACCAATACATCGGCAACTTCACTTCAACTGACAAGGCTAAGTCAATTGCTCAATCAATGTACACTGACGGCGCCGACATCATCTACCAAGCTGCTGGTAACGCCGGCAACGGTGTCTTCACTGAAGCTAAGACCCGGAACAAGGCCACTACTGCTGCTAAGAAGGTTTGGGTAATCGGTGTTGACGTTG
>NZ_AZDU01000127.1 GCF_001434815.1 Lactobacillus equicursoris DSM 19284 = JCM 14600 = CIP 110162 | reverse complement strand
GTAAGTGGAAGAACAGCCAATACGACAAGCTCGTTGCTGATTCTAAGACTACTGCTTCTAGCTCAAAGCGCTGGAGCGACTTGACCAAGGCTGAAGAAATCCTGCTGAACGACGTCGGCGTATCACCACTTTACTACGACACTAATGTTTGGATGATCCGTCCAAGCGTTAAGAACGTCATCCAAAACCGTGGTACTTGGAACTTCAAGACTGCCTACATCAAGTAATTTCTTAACAGACTAGTCAAACATGAAGAGAAGAAGAACGCCATATGGCGTTCTTTTTCTTTGCTAGAAACTTTTCTGAGATTTTTTAGAAAAAAGTTTAATTAAAAGTTTGATTCTTAGAAAAAAGTTGCTATAATTAGATATATCTTATAGCTTTTAACTTTTGTCTAATTTTTAAGAGAAACTAATAGTCGAGGTGTAATTATGAGAAAAGGTAAACTCTTTGCAACGGGTTCTGTAACCCTGGCTGCAGCTGCACTTTTGGCAGCCTGTGGCTCATCATCCAGCTCATCCAGCTCCAAGCCACAAAAATTGGCTTGGACTGAAGCTGCCGAATTGACCATGCCGAATTGACCATGC
>NZ_AZDU01000126.1 GCF_001434815.1 Lactobacillus equicursoris DSM 19284 = JCM 14600 = CIP 110162 | reverse complement strand
AAAATGCCAAACTTTGAAGAATCAATGGGGGTTAATGATCGAGTTGCTCTTGCTACAGCAACAAAAGTGATGCGTAAACGGATTAATACGGAACATATGCGTAATGGTGTGACATTAATTGATCCAGAAAATACTTATATCGAAGTTGGCGTTAAGATTGGTAATGATACAATCGTTGAACCAAATGTAGTCTTAAAAGGCGATACAATTATTGGCTCAGATTGTTTCGTTGGTGCTGGTTCAACAATCGTTGACTCAACGATTGAAGATAATATTCAAATCACAAGTTCAACGATTGAATCAGCTATCATGCACACAGGGTCAAACATTGGGCCTAACAGTCATTTACGCCCAAACGCTGAAATTGGCGAAGACGTCCATGTGGGGAACTTCTGTGAAGTGAAGAATGCCAAAATTGGCGATCGCACGAAGATTGGCCATTTAAGTTATGTTGGCGATGCAACATTAGGCACTGATATTAATGTTGGCTGTGGTGTAGTCTTTGTGAACTATGATGGTGTGGCTAAACACCACGCAAATGTTGGCAGCCATGTCTTCATCGGCAGCAACTCAAACATTGTGGCACC